>JBEQCK010000288.1:0-2532 GCA_041639335.1 Novosphingobium sp. | reverse complement strand
TGGTCATCGGGCTGCGAAGCGACCCACACGCCGAGCAAGGTGGCAAGGCTTGCCACGAGATCGAGCGCGGTATCCGCGAGCGAGCCGAGCATGGCGGTCGACCCGGTGGAAATGACCGCCCATGCCTTCATGCCGACCAGCAGCACTGCCACCGAAATGCTGGCAAGCGCCGCCTTGCGATTGAGGTCGGCGTGGGTGTCGGTGCGGGTCATGTCCATGTTTCAGGCCCTTAAGGGTAAAGCAGGGTGCTGGTCCAGCCGCCTGCGCCGTCGCCTGTGAAGCGGCGGCGTTCGTGGAGGCGGTAGTCGCGGTCCTGCCAGAACTCGATTGCGGCAGGAGTGACGCGATAGCCCGACCAGTGCGCCGGGCGCGGCACGTTGCCATCGGGGTACTGCTGCCGCAGCGCATCGACCCGGTCGAGATAGACCTGCCGGTCGGGCAACGGGCGCGACTGGTCCGATGCGGCCGAACCGAGCCGGGATTCGGGATGGCGGCTGGCGAAGTAGGCGTCGGCCTCCGCGGCCGTGACTTCGGCAATCGTGCCTTCGATGCGGATCTGGCGGCGCAGCGACTTCCAGTGGAACAGCAGCGCGACGTTGGGGTTTGCCGCCAGCTCGCCACCCTTGCGGCTGTGAAAGTTGGTGTAGAACACGAAGCCGTCCGGGCCGTGGCCCTTGAGCAGCACCATCCGCACCGAGGGGTGGCCATCGGGCGTGGAGGTGGCCAGCGCCATCGCATTGGGGTCGTTGGGCTCGCTGGCCTGGGCCTGCGCGAACCACGATTCGAAGATCGCGATGGGATCGGCGTGGGGGATCGCGTCGGAATTCTGTTCAGGTTGCACTGGAATTTCCTGAAAGGGGTTTACGGGGTTTACACAGTCCTTGGAAAAAAGTGTCAGGGGTCGTTCGAGTGTGGTTTTTGCGCGAGGGAGGTCCGCGCCTGCGCGGGGACTCTCGGTTGCGTGCAGCAGTTTTCCATGACCGGGATCAATTGCATGGGACCGGCCTACTCTTCTGCTGCGATGTAGGAAAGCCAACCTTGCGGGCAGGCCGCGCGCGCCCTAGCTAGAGAGCCATGGCCGATCCGTATTCCACCCTGGGCGTTCCCCGCAGCGCAAGCGAGAAGGACATCAAGTCTGCCTATCGCAAGCTGGCCAAGGAACTGCACCCGGACACCAACAAGGACAACCCCAAGGCAACTGAGCGCTTTTCCGAAGTGACCCGCGCCTATGACCTGCTGTCCGACAAGGACAAGCGGGCCAAGTTCGACCGTGGCGAAATCGACGCCGATGGCAACCCGACCGGCCCCTTCGGCGGCGGCTTCGGTGGCGGCGGCGGCTTCGGCGGGCATCAGGGCGGTTTCCGCCACGATGGCGGTTTCGAAGGCGGCTTCGGCGGGGGCCCCGACATCGGCGACATCTTCGAGGGGCTGTTCGGCGGGCGCGGCGGCATGGGTGGCATGGGCGGCATGGGAGGCGGCTCGCGCCGCGGCCCTCCACCCAAGGGCGCCAATGTGAACTACCGCCTGCAGGTATCGTTCATCGACGCGGCAACACGCGCAAACCAGCGCATTACCTTGTCTGACGGCAAGACCATCGATCTCAAGCTGCCTGCAGGGCTGGAAAGCGGCCAGCAGATGCGCCTGGCCGGCAAGGGCGAGCCCGGCCCCGGCGGCAATGGCGATGCCATTGTCACGCTCGAGATCGGCAGCCACCCGTTCTACGAGCGCGACGGCGACAACATCCGGCTCGACCTGCCGATCAGCCTGGCCGAAGCGCTGAACGGGGCCAAGGTGAAGGTGCCGACCGTCGACGGCGCAGTCATGCTCACGGTTGCGCCGGGCAGTTCGAGCGGGCGCACGCTGCGCCTCAAGGGCAAGGGCTTCACGCGCAAGGACGGCACGCGCGGTGACCAGCTGGTGACGCTGCAGATCGATCTTCCGGCAGATGACGGGGACCTGAAAGCGCGTCTCGAGGGTTGGGCGGACATGCGCAACCTTCGTGACAAACTTGGTGTCTGAGTGAACGCCCCCGGCCAGACCCCGCCGGGGCCCCGCCCGCTTGTCGACATGCCGGATCTTTCGCCCGAAGCACGGCGGCGTGAAGCACTGCGCTGGCGTTCGGGCCTTGCCGAGGCTCGCGAAAAGCTTGGTCCCGGCAGCAAGGCCTGGGAAGTGATCAAGCGCGTATGGATCGGCGTTTTCAACGACGGCTCGATCCATGCCGGCAATCTGGCCTACATGATCGTCATCGCGCTGTTCCCGTTCTTCATCACAGGGGCCGCGCTGTTCTCGTTCGTCGGCGAGGCGAGCCAGCGTGCCGCCGCAATCGATACGGTGCTGATCGCCCTGCCTCCGGTCGTGGCGACGACGATCGAACCCGTTGCCAGAAGCGTGATCGAGGCGCGGACCGGGTGGCTGCTGTGGGCCGGCGGCATCGTTGGCCTGTGGACGGTCGGCAGTCTGGTCGAGACGATCCGCGACATCCTGCGCCGCGCCTATGGCACGCGCTGGGAGCACGCCTTCTGGCGATAC
>JBEQCK010000287.1:0-2540 GCA_041639335.1 Novosphingobium sp. | reverse complement strand
CTCCGAGCCGTGGCACTCGATGTGCCTGGAATGGAGGTGCTGTCATGAGCGCCTGGCACGATCCCGATCGCACCGTCGTCGACGCCTTCCTGGTAAAATCGCAGTTCCGGCCGGGAAGCGTACCGACATATCGCTGGTTCCTTTGCACCTTCGAAGATGTTGCCCGCCGGCATCCGGCGGTGGACCGGCAGATGCTCGACGCCTGGCTGAAGGAGATGCAAAAACGTTGGCGATTGTCGACGCTGCTCAATCAGGTCTGCATTGTCGACCGCTTCCTCGACCACCTCGTCGAAATCGGGCTGATCGCCGACAACCCTGTTGCTGCACTTCGCCGTCGGTACAACGTCAAGCAAAGCAAGCCGATCTGGCGGGCCTTGGCTTCCCCGAATCCCGACGAATCCTTGGCCGCGTTACGACGGCCTGCGCCCTTCGGCAGCGTGCTGGGTGACTTCATGCAAGACCATGTCATGCTGATGCGCAGCCGGGGATATCAATATGAAGCGCAGGCTCACTGGCTGCTGCGGTTCGATCGGTTCCTTCAGGCCCGTCCCGACCTCGCGGAGCAACCACTTGAGGCAATGATTGCGAGCTGGGCGGCTGCCAAGCCGACCCGCAACCACGCGGCTGAATGCCAGAAGCTGGCGCGCATCCTGACCAAGGCGCGGTTCCGCCTCGATCCGACTATCCCGCCAAAGCGCTTCAATCCCCGGCCAGAGCGGGAAGTAGCGCGGGAGCATCGGCAACCGCATATCTTCAGCCCGGCTGACGTTCGGCGTATGCTCGATACCGCACGGACTTATCCGTCGCCGGACGCTCCGCTGCGGCCGTTGACCCTCTACACCATGATCATGCTGGCCTATTGTGCCGGGCTACGGCGAAGCGAGCTGGCATGGCTCGATCTTGGTGACGTGGACCTGCAATCAAGCACGATCACGATCCGGGAAACGAAGTTCTACAAGACCAGGATCTTGCCTCTATCCGACAGTGTCGCGGTCGAACTGCGCGCGTACATCGATGCGAGGCGGCGCGCTGGCGGCCCACAGAACCCGAAATCAGGGCTGTTCTGGCATGCCCACTTAAATGACCGCTACAGGCCCGAGGCGGTTACGACAATGATTACCAACGTCATGCGCCGTGCTGGGCTCAAGCCCGCTTCGGGCCGGACCGGGCCGCGGGTCCATGACCTTCGTCACTCGATGGTGGTGAACCGCATCCTCCAGTGGTACCGGTCCGGCATTAACCCTCAGGAAAAACTGCACTTCCTCTCGACCTACATGGGGCACCGGGATCTCCACTCCACGCTGGTCTACATCACCGTCACGCAGGATCTGTTGCAGGAAGCCAGTGAACGGTTCCGCGCGCTTGGCGCCCCGTGCCTTGTCACGGAGGCGCGGCCATGAGGAAAGGCAATCCATTGCCCGCGTTGTTGCGGGCGTTCTTCCAGGAGTGGCTGGCCGAGCAGCGCAGCGCGTCAATCCACACGATCCGCTCTTATCGCGACACCTGGCGGCTGCTGCTTCGGTTCGTCGCGGAGCGAAAAGGCTGCGGGGTCGCGCGGCTGACGCTCACCGACGTCTCGGCCGGCGAGGTGCGCGCGTTCCTTCATCATACCGAGCATGGCCGCAAGACCACGATCGGCACGCGGAACTGCCGACTGGCCGCCATCCGCAGCTTCTTCAGCTTCGTGGCGGACAAGAATCCGGAATACATCGCGCAGTGCTCAGAGGTCCTGGCTGTTCCGTTGAAGCGGGAGCCCACCTCCGCGCCGTGCTACCTCGAGCCCGAGGAGGTCGAGGCCATCCTCGCCCAGCCCAACCGATCGACACTCGAAGGGCTGCGCGACCATGTACTGCTCTCGTTCCTCTATAACAGTGGCGCGCGAATCCAAGAGGCGCTTGACCTCTGTCCCGAAGCAATCCGGTTCGATGCACCGAACTTCGTGCGTCTTTACGGCAAGGGGCGCAAGGAACGCATCTGCCCGCTCTGGCCAGAAACCGTGGCATTGCTCAGGAAGCTACTGGAGCGACAGCCGCGTGCGCCCGATGAGCGGATCTTCGTCAATCGATACGGTGAACCGCTAGGGGCGTCAGGGGTGCGGTTCAAGCTCAACGCCTACGTGGAACAAGCCGCGAAATCGACGCTGACCCTCCAGTCAAAACACGTTACGCCTCACAGCTTCCGGCACGCGACCGCCGTCCACCTCGTTGCCGCCGGGGTCGATATCACCGTCATCCGCAGTTGGCTCGGGCACGTCAGTCTCGATACGACCAATCACTATGCTCAGGCCAATCTGGAGACCAAACGAAAGGCGCTGGAACAGGTTGGCGCCCCGGCGGCGAGCAACGTGCCACCTTCGTGGAAGCGAGATGCCAATCTGATGGGATGGCTCGACACCCTATAGAATAATGTGAAGGACGTGGCGAAATGTTCCGCAGCTTTGCAGGACTACGCCGCGTTCCTCCGCATTACCGCTTCCTCGCGATAAGAGATCATTCACAACAATCTGTCGGCCGCGCTTGAAGCCGCCAACATCACTGGTG
>JBEQCK010000286.1:0-2523 GCA_041639335.1 Novosphingobium sp. | reverse complement strand
GGGCCGCACCGCGCCTCCGGGCCGCCGCATGGGCCATGCCGGTGCCATCGTCTCGGGCGGCAAGGGCGATGCCGAAAGCAAGATCGCGGCCATGGAAGCCGCCGGCATCAAGGTCTCCGCCTCGCCCAGCCTGCTGGGTGAGACGCTGGCCGAGGTGCTGAAGGAAAGGGTGTAAACCCAGAGCCTTGGCTTGAGAATTTGAGAGCCCCTGCGAAAGCGGGGGCTCTTTTTTCATGCCTCAGGAAGTGCGCCGAAGTGCGCCTTCGGGCTCTGTCCGGAACGGCAGGTCCTCGTAAGCCGGGGTGAAACCAAGCCGGCGATAGAGTTCGGGACGGAGATAGGGAAAGGCGTCGCCGGCGTCCTCGTGGACGCGGGCGCATTCGCCCAGGAAGGTGTCGATCGTGCGAAAGAGGCCGCGTTTCATGGTTTACCATTTGTTGGCGGGAAAGCGCGCCGGACTCTTGCAGCGGCACCGCTGATTCGCGCTAACGCATTAGGTTTTCGTCAAATTTCAGCAACAGAGGCGCCAACCGGGAGTTTTCCAACTCCATGGCAACTCACCCGCAACTCTCCGAGGCAGAGGCACAACTCTCCCCGGAGAATGCAGAACTGCGCCTAGCCGCCGATCTTCAGCGGCAGAACCTGCGCATCGGGCAACTTTGCCCCCATCACATTTGCCAGCGTGGGAGCGATCGCGCGCATGTCGACCTCACCCAGGCTGCGGCCCTTTGCCACGCCCTTCCCCATCACGAGGAAGGTCGAGCGCATCTCGGGCATTGCCGGGAAGTAGCCGTGCATGCCCTTGTAGCGTGAAGGCTTTGCCAGCGGCGCATCGGCAGCGAAGTTCCCCGCCAGTGCGCCGGGCTTGAGATCGACGTAGAAGCTTGCCTGCGGGTTGCCGCCGAGTTGCGCGATTTCCGCCTTGCCGATGACCTTGGCGATCTTCGCCTGCGGATCGGCGGCAAGCTTTTCCAGCAACGCGCCGACCAGACCAGTGAGCGCGGCATCGTCCGGGCGGGCGAGGACGACGGCGATCGAGCCGCCCGAGGGCCAGGGCATAGCGTCCCACGACGCGACCTTGCCATCCGCGCCGAGCCGGATCAGCCCGGCGTCGATGAACGGGCGGAACAGGTTCACTTCGGTGTCGGTGGCGACGAAGCCGTGGTCGCTTACCAAGGCGATGGTGGCATCGGGGCGCGCAGCGAGTTCGGCGCTGACAAGCTTGCCCACTGCAGTGTCGAGACGTTCGATTACGGCGTTGGCTTCGGCGCTGCCGGGGCCGTGGAGATGCTCTTCATGGTCGAGCGCGGCGAGGTAGACCGTAAGGAAATCGGGCTTCTTCGTCTCGATCAGGCGGACGGCGAACTTCGTGCGGTTCTCGTCGGCGTCGACGCCTTCGTCGATGCCGTCGGCGTAGGCGCCGCAATCGTGTTCGAGTTCGTCATAGAGGCCTTCAGTGGCGAGCGCGCGGATCAGCTTGCGATCATCGCCGTGCCCTGAGCGCCAGATCTGCGGCATGTTCCAGGTAAGCGACCTGACGCCGACACTGACCGGCCAGTGGACGTTGGCAGTGCTGAGACCCGCCGTCCTGGCCGCATCCCACAGCGTGGGCGCGGTGATGTCCTGCGCATACCAGTACCAGCCGCCGTAATTGATCTGCTTGGGATCGAAGGTGGTATTGCTGACGATCCCGTGCCTGGCCGGGGCAACGCCAGTGATCAGAGTCGTGTGGCTGGGATAGGTGACGGTGGGAAGATTGCCCATGACGCCCGTGGCATAGGCCCCATCCTTGAGAAACCGGCGCAAGTTCGGCACCTTGAGCCCGCGCTTTTCCGCTTCCAGCACGTCGCCCGGGCGCAGCCCGTCGATCGAGATCAGCAGGACAGGCTTGCCCGCTTCTTGGGCCTTGGCGACGACGGGCGCCGTACTGCCAAGCAGCACGACACCCGCAATCAGGGCCTTTGCGGTTGAAAGGCCGCGCATCATCAGAAGCCCGCCTTGAGCGTGACGAAAACCTGCCGTGGCGCGCCCGCGAGCAGGGTCTGGTTGTCACCGCTGAAGCCAAAGCCGTTGGAGCCGATGGTGGCGACATAGCGCTTGTCGAACAGGTTCACCGCATTCACCTGCAGTTCGATTGGCTGGCGCTGGCCGATGTCCAGGCGATAGCCGATGGTCGCATCGACGAGCGCGCGGCCCGGCACCGACTGGTCGTTCAGGTAGGTGAAGTAACGCTTCGACATCCAGTTCACCCCAACGCGACCGAACACGGTGTCACTATCATAGGACAGTTCGCCGCGCAGGAGGTGCTTGGGGGTATCGACCACGGTCTTGCCCTTGGTAGGACGGATCGTGGTAACGCCGCCTGCGGTGATGACGACATCATCGCGATAGGTGGTATCGTTGTAGCTGTAGGAGGCGAATGCGCCCAAGCCGCCGGGCAGTTTCACGTCCACCGCAGCTTCGATGCCGAGGGCGCGGACCGAGCCGACGTTCTGCAGGGCATTGGTGGCCCCGACGATGCCG
>JBEQCK010000285.1:0-2631 GCA_041639335.1 Novosphingobium sp. | reverse complement strand
GCAATATCCTGGAATACGAAAAGGGCATCTGGAAGGTCGCAAAGACCCAGCATACCCAGCCCGGCAAGGGCGGCGCCTTCATGCAGGTCGAGATGAAGAACCTCATCGACGGCCGCAAGACCAACGTCCGCTTCCGCAGCGCCGACACTGTCGAGCGCGTCCGCCTCGACACGAAGGACTTCCAGTTCCTCTACGCCGAGGGCGAAGATCTGGTGTTCATGGACGTCGAAACCTACGACCAGATCAACCTGCCCAAGGACCTGCTTGGCGATGCCGCCGCGTTCCTGCAGGATGGCATGACCGTCCTCCTCGAAATGTATGACGAGCGCCCGATCTCGGTGCAACTGCCGGAGCAGGTCGAAGCCACCATCGTCGAAGCTGACGCCGTGGTGAAGGGTCAGACCGCCTCTTCGTCGTACAAGCCCGCCATCCTCGACAATGGCGTGCGCGTGATGGTGCCGCCGCACATCGAAAGCGGCACGCGCATCGTCGTCGACGTGTACGAGCGCAGCTACGTCGGCAAGGCGAACTGATCGATGGCAGCCATTTCCGGCCTGATGCGCGTGATGGAGCGCGCGGCGCGCAAGGCGGGTGGCCGCCTGCGCCGCGACTTCGGTGAAATCGAGCATCTTCAGGTCAGCAAGAAGGGCCCGGCAGACTTCGTCTCGAAGGCCGACCAGCACTCCGAACGTACGCTGTGGGATGAACTCCGCGCAGCGCGTCCGGGCTGGGGCTTCCTGATGGAAGAAGGCGGCGAAATCGCCGGTGAGCCGGGCAAGCCGCGCTTCATCATCGATCCGCTCGATGGCACCAGCAATTTCCTCCACGGCATTCCGCACTTCGCGATCTCGATCGCGGTGCAGGAACCGACGCTGGACGGGAAGGGCTGGGGCGAAGTCACCGCCGCGCTGGTCTATCAGCCGATCACCGACGAGAGCTTCTGGGCCGAAAAGTCGCAAGGCGCGTGGCTGCAGGACCGCCGCCTGCGCGTTTCGGCACGCCGCCATCTTGATGAGGCGCTGATCGCAACCGGGATCCCGTTCTCCGGCCGGGGCGACATGGGCGAATGGATTCGCATCTACAGCGAACTCGGCCCCCGCATTGCCGGTATCCGCCGCTTTGGCGTCGCCTCGCTCGACCTCGCCTGGGTCGCCGCAGGCCGCTTTGATGGGTTCTGGGAATCCGGCCTCTATCCCTGGGATACGGCTGCTGGTTGCCTTCTCGTGCGCGAAGCCGGTGGTTTCGTGTCCGATTACAAGGGCCGCTCGCAGCCGATCTGCGACGAGACGATCCTCGCCGGCAACGACGCGCTGCACTCGAAGCTCCACAAGCTTCTTGTCGGCGCGCTCCGTAACGCTTGACCTTTCGGGACGGCGCTGGCTAAGGCCGGTGCCGTCCAGTGCCCCTGTGGCGGAATGGTAGACGCGAACGACTCAAAATCGTTTGTAGAAATACGTGCCCGTTCGAGTCGGGCCAGGGGCACCATTCCCTAATCGACAGCATCCGAGCCGGATCGTAGCGCCGATTGCGCAGCAAGTGCGCTGACCTGCTCGGGCGTCGGCGTCATCTGCCCCTGTTCCAGCCGCTTTTTCCGTTCTTCTTCAAGCTTGCGCAGATAGGCCGCCCGTTGTGCGGGCGTCATTCGGGCGAGCGCCGCCTGGTCAACTTCGATGATGATCGCGCTCGGCCCGGTCGTCATGCCTTCGGGAATGATGCTGCTGTTCCCGCCTGATCCCCCGCTGCCATCCATGGGCGCGCCGAATTGGCCAGTGTAGCCAGCCTGTCCCGACGCCGATCTTCGCTGGCTTGAGCGGTTGTCGACCAGCTTGGCCTTGCCGCTCCGCGCCTTGGCCGCCTGGCGCTCGGCATGGTTGTCGGCCTGCGCCATCGCCTCCTGCGCATCGCCGTTCGCGAACACGGCAATGACGGTCGACAGGGCAACGGTGAGTACCGCAAAGTGGCGGTACATCTTGGGCTGGATACCAAGAAAATGATCAGACGGCGCGGCCATGGCTAAGGGACATACCTGATCTGCCGTTAAGGATGCTGCCCCACACCATGGTTAGCAAAGTGCTACGGAAATGGCGGCGATCCGCTTGCGTTCCGCCTATGTTCTGGTAATCGCAATGCATGGCCAAACCAAAACGCCGCTTCGTCTGCCAGGCCTGTGGCAGCGTCACCACCCGCTGGCAGGGGCAATGTGTCGATTGCAGTGAATGGAACACGCTGACGGAGGAAGCGCCGGAAACAATCTTCTCGGCCAAGCATGACTTGTCGAGCGGCGGACGCCGCGTTGCGTTCGTTCCGCTTGATGCGCCCGTCGCGCTTCCCGTGCGCCGGTCCACCGGCATTGCCGAGTTCGACCGGGCGCTGGGCGGCGGGCTTGTTCCCGGTTGTGCTGTGCTGATGGGCGGTGATCCGGGCATCGGCAAGTCGACCTTGCTTCTCCAGGCGGCGGCCAAGATCGCGATGGCAGGTGGCGAGGCTGTCTATATCAGCGGGGAAGAAGCGTCGGACCAGGTTCGCCTGCGGGCTGACCGCCTCGGCCTCGGCAAGGCGCCGATTCAGCTGGCTTCGGCCACGTCTGTGCGAGATATCCTGACAACGCTTGGCTCGATGAACCCAGATCGG
>JBEQCK010000284.1:0-2659 GCA_041639335.1 Novosphingobium sp. | reverse complement strand
AGCTGCCGCAGGCGTTTGATCCTGCGCAGACGCGGGCAAAGCGCCAAAAAGAAGCGCAAGGCCTGCCAGAACTGCCACTCTCTGTCTCGACAAGACCCTTACCTCACGTCTAGTGCCAGGTCACACCAGAGTCATCTGTGCCACGCAATGCCCTTTGCGAGACACAGTGATATTTGCGCATACGTTTGCACAGCTTCTGGGCTGCGTCGAGCCGGGTCTGCCGGGGAAATGCTGCACACCGGCTGAACCAAGACAATACTTGTACTAGATTCGTCACCACCCCGACCAAGCTGGAGCCACCGTGACCGAAATGACCAAAAATCCCGCCGCTTCGCAGGTTCTCGACCGCGTCCTCGTGCTCGAAATGGTCCGCGTGACCGAGGCAGCGGCAATCGGCGCCTCGCGCCTGATCGGCCGTGGCGACGAGAAGGCCGCCGATGCGGCGGCAGTGGAAGCGATGCGGGCCGCCTTCAACGAACTCTACATGGACGGCACCGTGGTGATCGGCGAAGGCGAGCGCGATGAAGCGCCGATGCTCTATATCGGCGAAAAGGTGGGCGCGGCGCCGGGCAAGGGTCCGAAGATCGACATCGCGCTCGATCCGCTGGAAGGCACGACGATCACCGCCAAGGACGGCCCGAATGCCCTGGCCGTGCTGGCCGTGGCCGAAGAAGGCGGCCTGCTCAACGCGCCCGACGTCTACATGGACAAGCTCGCCTGTGGTCCGGGCTATCCCGATGGCATCATCGACCTCGACAAGTCGCCGACCGAGAACGTCAAGGCCGTGGCTGCGGCCAAGGGCGTGGCGCCGGGCGACATCAACGTCTGCGTGCTTGATCGCCCGCGCCACTCCGCACTGATCGAGGAACTGCGCGCGCTGGGTTGCGGCATCAAGCTGATCCCCGATGGCGACGTGGCGGGCGTAATTGCCGTGACCAATGAGGAAACCGGCGTCGACATGTACATGGGCACCGGCGGCGCCCCCGAAGGCGTGCTTGCTGCAGCCGCGCTGCGCTGCGTCGGCGGGCAGTTCAAGGGCCGCCTGCTGTTCCGCAACGAAGACGAGAAGGCCCGCGCCCGCAAGTGGGGCATCGAGGACCTGAACAAGCAGTACGACCTGATCGAGCTGGCCAAGGGCGACTGCATCTTTGCCGCAACCGGCGTGACCGATGGTTCGCTGCTGGCAGGCGTCAAGGTCCACAAGAGCGGCGTCATGACCACCGAAAGCGTGGTGATGCGCGCCTCGTCCGGCACCGTGCGCTGGGTCAAGGGCGAGCACCGCAAGGGCCGCTGACCGCTGACGTCTGGCCATACACAGACTGCAAGGCCGGATGCCATGGGCGTCCGGCCTTTTTGCATTTTCAGGTCCCGAAGCGCAGGATCCTGGGCGGCGGCAGATCCTCCTGCAGTGCAGATGAACGCCGCAAGATGTGCGGGTTGGGCGCCTCCACAGGCCTGTTTTCGACATCGCGCGTGCGGAAGGTCGAAACCAGATTGGTCAGCCGTTCGGCCTCGGAGGACAAGCTGCGGGTTGCCGCTGAGGATTGCTCGACCATCGCCGCGTTCGCCTGCGTCATCCGGTCCATGGCGGCCACTTCCACGTTGACCTGTTCGAGACTTTCCGCCTGCCGCGCCGCGGCTTGCGCAATCTGCGCGACCAGCGCATCGACCGAGGCGATCTGATCGACAATTCCGGTCAGGCGCATGCCCGTTTCCCCGACCAGGCGGACACCTTCCTCCACCTGGCTCGTGCTGTTCTCGATCAGGGTCTTGATGTTCTGGGCCGCCTCGGCGGAGCGCTGGGCCAAAGCGCGGACTTCGGTGGCGACAACGGCAAAGCCCTTGCCGGATTCGCCCGCGCGCGCCGCCTCTACCCCTGCATTCAAGGCCAGCAGGTTGGTCTGGAAGGCGATGCCATCGATGACCGAGATGATCTTGCTGATTTCCTGCGCCGAGGCTTCGATCGCGGCCATTGCGGTAATGGCCTGCTGCACCACTTCGCCGCCGCTGCTGGCCTCGCCATGGGCAGAGTTGATCGCAACATTGACGTCCTTCGCTCCCGACGCGGTTTCCCGCACGCTGCCGGTCACGCGGTGCATGGCCGATGCGGTCTGGGCGAGGCTCGATGCCTGCTGCTCGTTCCGTCGCGCCAGATCGTCGCTGGCATCGCGGATCTCGGCAATCGAGCTCATGACACTCGCCGCGCCGACCCTGACGGTACGCATCGCCGATGCCAGTGCATCCACCGCGATGTTGTAGTTGGTCCGCAATTCCTCGTAATCGCCGGGGAAGCGCTGCTCGATGCGATGCTCGAGGTTCTGGCGCGCCATGCAGTCGAGGCCCGCAGATAGCGCCGCAACGACCGCCTGCTGCTCCTCCTGGGCCTTGGCCCGGGCGATGCCATTCTCCCGGAAGACGGCAATGGCGCGCGCCATCACACCGATCTCGTCATTGCGCTCGGCCCCTGAGGCTTCAACGCGATAATCGCCTTCGGCCATGCGCTGCATGGTGTCGGCGGTCTCGACGAGCGGGGCTACGACGCGTTGGCGGATCATCCGCGCGGCTGCCAGGACTATCGCGAACAGCGCGAGGGCAATGCCTGCGAAGGCAACGATCAGCACCGTCACCAGACGGTTGGCATGATCCATCAGCGAGGTGC
>JBEQCK010000283.1:0-2682 GCA_041639335.1 Novosphingobium sp. | reverse complement strand
AGAGGCCCTGTCGGCCACGCTCGGCAAGCGCTACGGGCTCGATCCCAAGGGCCTGATCCTGTCGGACGGACCGGCCGGCGATTACTGGCTGCGCAGGGACCTCGACGTCGGCCTCAAGGGCAAGATAATCGACGATGCCAGCGCGATCCTGATGACCAGCCCGTTCGTGGAGAAGGTCCTCTCTGCCGCCGAAATCGCCGCAACCCCGATGCCGCACGGCTCGCCCGAAACCTGGACCCTGGCCGAACGCGCCCGCGCTTCGTACAACCCGCTGCATTCGGGGGACTTCGTGGTCATGCTCAAGCGCGGCGTGGTCGCCATTCCGCAGGCGCGCAAGGGCTATGTCGCCACGCATGGCAGCCCGTGGGACTATGACCGCCGCGTGCCGATCCTGTTCTGGCGCAAGGGGATGACCGGTTTCGAACAGCCCAGCCCTGTCGAAACGGTGGACATCGCCCCCTCGCTTGCCGCACTGATCGGCCTCAAGACCCCCCAAGGGGCATTTGACGGACGCTGCCTCGATCTCGATGGTGGCACGGCAAACACGTGTGGAGCATCGAAGTGAACGAGTCGCAGGCTGACGTCGTTATTCTGGGTGGTGGCCTCGTCGGCATGACGCTGGCCATCGGCCTCGCCAAGGCCGGGATCACCTCCCACGTGGTCGACAATTCGGACCCTGCGGCGCAGACCGCCGAAGGGTTCGACGGTCGCGCCTCGGCAATCTCGACCGCCAGCTGGAACCTCTACACCAACCTCGGCATGGCCGAGGAACTGGCGCCAAAGGGCTGCCCGATTGCCTCGATCGCGGTGACCGACGGGATGAAGCCGGGCCGGATCGACTTCAAGCCGGGCGAGGGGGCCAAAGATTCTGGGGACTCGCTTGGCCGCATGTACGCCAACCGCGATCTGCGCATCGCCATGTATGGCGTGGCCGCGCGGGAAGAGGCGATCACTTTCCACCCCAACAGCCACGTCGTCGCCCGCGAACGCGGCGAGCATGGCGTGTCGGTCACGCTCAAGGATGGGCGCGTGCTCAAGGGTCGGCTCATGGTCGCCGCAGAAGGCCGCAAGAGCCCGACGCGCGACGAAGCCGGGTTCACGCCCGCCAGGTGGGACTACGGCCACCGCGCGATCATTGCGGGCCTCATGCATGAAAAGCCCCACGGCAATGTCGCGTGGGAAGTGTTCTACCCGGCAGGCCCCTTCGCGCTGCTGCCGCTGCTTGATGAACATGGCAAGCACCGCTCGGCACTGGTCTGGACCGTGGCGGAAAAGGATGCCGCCGCCGTGCTGGCCATGCCCGAAGCGATGTTCATGAACGAGGTCGCCAGCCGCATGCACGGCATCTTCGGCCAGATCGAACTGGCCAGCCCGCGCACGTCCTATCCGCTCAACTTCCACCACACCGCGCGGATCGTCGAGGACCGGCTGGCGCTGGTCGGTGATGCCGCGCACGGCATGCACCCGATTGCGGGGCAGGGCCTCAACGTTGGCCTGCGCGATGTCGCGGCGCTGGTCGAGGTACTGTCCGACGGCGTTCGTCTCGGCCTCGACGTCGGCGATGCGCAGCTCCTCGCCCGCTACGAACGCTGGCGTGCCGCCGACACCTTCATGGTCGCCACCGCCACCGACGTGCTGACCCGCCTGTTCGGCATCCCCGGCAAGCTGCCCTCGGCAGTGCGGCGATTGGGCATGGCCGGCGTCCAACGCGCCGCGCCGCTGAAGCGCTGGTTCATGGACGAAGCACGCGGGATGAGCGGGGACCTGCCGAAGCTGCTCCGCGCGGCGTGAGTTGGGGAATTAGCCCTATCAACCCCCACCCCATTATCGTCATCCCGGGCTCGACCCGGGATCCCGCTTTTCTTTGGCCCAGCGCTGAAGAAGAAAAGCGGGGTCCCGGATCAAGTCCGGGACGACGGGTTCGGGTTCTGCAGAGCTGCGACTTGGATGGCTGCTTTGGGGTAAGAAGCTGCCATCCACCACTCCGTCACCCCGGACTTGATCCGGGGTTCGGCTCTTCTTCGACTCTGAAAGCGCAACAAAGAGGTCAAGCCCCGTATCAAGCACGGGGCGACAAGATTATTGGCCCTCATCATATGCAGATCGGTATGCTCGGCGCGATGGTAAACGACGTCAGCGCGATGAAATACTCGCGCCACCCGTCGGTGCGCTCAAATCCAGCAAGCCTCAGGTTGTGCTGTTCGGTTGCCCACTCACCAATGAAGTACAGACCACCATCGTAGGGATCGACTTCGAACCACTTGTGATCAATGAATCGCCGCGAAAGCACCTCTCCATAGCAAGCGCATTCAACGGCGAATCGTTCGGCAAGAAACCCGAGCCCTTCGATGAAGAGGCCATCGCTTACAAAGCTGAGGTTGCCTCTGTCATTCCAGAGGAAATCACTGATTGTGCAGTCAGGGAAGCTCAGGCCACCCACGCGTTCAATTGGTATCAGCATGGCTATGTTTTACACTTCGCTGCCACCGTGCCAACGTCCACTTCGGCGTCTTATCCTGAACGGCAGCTCTTGGTGTGAAAATCGGAGAAGCGAACTAGGCCGTAGACTCATAAACGCGCAGCCACAGACGCATTGAGGCAAGCTGGACCATGGCGAGGAAGTTCTCGGCCAGCTTGTCGTAGCGGGTTGCGACGCGGCGGAAGTGCTTCAGCTTGGAGAAG
>JBEQCK010000282.1:0-2714 GCA_041639335.1 Novosphingobium sp. | reverse complement strand
AAGGCAACCAGCCTTCACAGCGGGCCGCTTCACCCGATATCTTCGCCATCTGGACGCCTCGAACGTGCCCTGATTGGGTTTGGACCCTAGCTTGCAGCGCCGTCCTGCGCGCCTGATAACCGGTGTTCACGGCAAGGACACTGCATGAAAACGACCGTCGAAATTCTGGCCGAAGAAATTGTCGATCGACTTCCGCCGGACCGCCACGGCCCTTTCGTGGTCGGCATCTGCGGCGCGCAAGGTTCCGGCAAGACGTGGACCACGCGCCTGCTGGCCGAGCGCATGAAGCACATCGGCTTGCGCACGGTGACGCTGTCGCTTGATGATCTTTACCTGACCAAGGCTGACCGGCAGCTCTTGGCCAGGAATGTCCATCCACTCTTTGCCGTGCGAGGTGTTCCGGGCACGCATGACATTGCAGCAGGCATCCGCATCCTCGATGCGCTGGGCGAGGCGGGATGCCTGGCCTTGCCCGCTTTTGACAAGGCGAAGGACGAACCGGTTGCGCACGAGGACTCGCGCAGGGTCGACACCCCCGTCGATATCGTCCTGTTCGAAGGCTGGTGCGTCGGCGCCCGGCCGCAGCATGCCAGTCTGCTCGAGGCGCCCGTCAACGCGCTGGAACGGGACGAAGACCCCTATGCGACCTGGCGAAGCCACGTAAACGCCTGTCTCGCCGGGCAGTATCAGGCGTTGTTCGCGAAGTATGACATGCTGGTGCTGCTGCAGGCCCCTGGCTTCGAAATCGTGGCCGAGTGGCGTCTGGAGCAGGAGGAGACCTTGCGTCGCGCACTGGCCAGCGAAGGCCGTGACGTTTCAGGCCTGATGGACCAGAAGGCGGTCGAACGTTTCGTGATGTTCTACGAACGGATCACGCGTCACATTCTCGATGAAATGCCAGCGCGGGCCGATCTCGTGATTGCCCTGGACGCGCAGCGACAGCCGATTTCCGTGAAGGTCAATCGCTGAAAACCGGGGAGAGGGTGCGCGTCTGCGGAGGGAGAGCCGCGCGCGCACCCGTGGCCTCAGAATTCGGAGAGGAGTCTTCCGAGGCCTTCGATCCGGTCGGTGATGCCCAGCGTACGCAGGGCGTGCCAGTAAGTCGCGGTGTTGATCGCGATCACCGGCTTGTCGAGCTTGAGTTCGTACTCCGCCGCGAGGCTGACCATCGAGAGGTTGGTGCCGACCTGCACGATTGCGTCGACGTCGCTACCGTTGAGATGGTCGATCACCTCGCGCAAGCGCTGTGGCGTTACCTTGGCGATGTCGGTCCACCGCTTGCACTGCAGGGGCACGTCCCGCACCACCGAGAACCCGGATTCCTCAAGGAAGCGGCGCACTTCGGCATTCGCTACGGGGTAATAGGGTGAAACGAAGCTGACTGTCTTGACGTTGCCATAGGCATGAAGCGCCGCAGCGATCGATTCCGACCCGGTCGACGCCCCGACGCCGGCAAGTGCCTCGACTTCGGCCTTGAACTTCTTGCCGCCCTCGACCCCGCCGTAGAAGGTGATCGCCGACATGCCGAGCACGAGGTATTCGGGACGCAGCGTCATCGCCGAGCGCACCGCGTCCATGGTGTTCTCGGCAATCGCGGTGGTGCCCGCGATGAAATCCTCGTTCGAGAGGGCGACCGGGTCTTCCACGAAAATGCGCGAGAAGTGATTGGTCACGCCGGCAGGGCGCATGCGCTCCATGTCGGGCTGGACGGTGGTGTTGGTGGAAGGGGCAATCACGCCGAGACAGGCGCGGTAACCCTGGACGTCAACCATTGGATTTGTCTCCGGAAAAAGCCGCGCCGCAGTCCCACCACCGCGACGCTGCTTCGCATCATACGATCGCAGCCGCCTGGGCGAGGCTGTCGAACATGGCTTGCCGCATCAGGTAGTTGCGGCGGGTCTCGTCGTTGTTCTTGATTTCCAGCATCTTGGCCCGGCGCGCTTCATGCGCTCCGTCCTGTCCGCCCTTGATGAAGGCCATGTTTTCCTTGGTCTGCATCTGGGTGAAGCTGTGCGTCACCTCGCGGCGCTGGCGATCATAGAGTGCAAGGCTTGGCTCCATCGCAGCCTTGCCCTTAAGCACCGGCTCGAGCTTTTCGAACAGGTTGAAGGCATCGTGGACGCCGGAATTCATGCCGAAGCCGCCCAGCGGATTGTTGAGGTGGGCGGCATCGCCGACGAGCATGACGCGGCCTTCGCGGAACGACTTGGCCACGCGCTGGTGCACGCGATAGAGCGTGCGGTGCTCGGTCTTTACCGAAGCGCCGTCGCCGACGAGACGATCGAAGATGCCGTTCTTGATCTTGTCGGACCGCAGCTCTTCATCGCTGAGCGAGCCGTCGGTCGGCACCAGCACGCGCCACAGCGATGGCACGCGCAGCAGAACCAGCCATTCCTTGGGATCGGACACGTAGTTCACGAAGGCCAGGTTCGGGAGGTGATCGGCCAGCTCAAGGTCGGTCGACAGACACAGGAAGCGTTCCGGATAAGTGAAACCGTCGAACTCGATGCCGAGCCACTTGCGCACGATCGAATTGGCGCCGTCTGCCCCGATCAGGAATTCGGCACGCAGGCGATTGATGCCGTAGGGCGTTTCAGCCCACAGGTCGACGCCGCTTTCATCCTGCTTGAAGGTCAGCAGGCGCGTGCTGAAATGCATCTTGGCGTTCGAGTACTTTTCCAGGCCGCCAGCCAGCGCGCGAGACAGATGATACT
>JBEQCK010000281.1:0-2716 GCA_041639335.1 Novosphingobium sp. | reverse complement strand
GTCTGTCCCCCGGGGCGCACGTAGAAGCTGACGTCGGCAATCGCGACGAGGGCGTTGAAGCCACCTTCCCCGTCCGGCTCGGCCCAGATGGCGTCGTCATGGTCTCGCGCATCGGCCGGATCAATCGCCACGATCGGCAGGTGCCGCAGGTCCTCGCGCTTGTCTTCGCTCAGCGGGAGTTTCGCAGCATCCTCGGCCTCGCGGATCGCAGCTTCGGGGAACACGAAGGGAATGCCGTGCTTGTGGATCGCGATCAGGCTGAACGCACGCGGCGCCAGCGGATCGCCGAGCACGGCCACAACCTTCATGCCCGAACGAGGTGAACGCCCGGCAGGCTCGGCCAGCACCAGTTGGCCCGCCTCGGCCCCACCAAGGTCCGAGATTGGCACGGCGTTGCGCACGCGCTTGTCGACCGGCGCGAGCCAGCCCTTGCCGGTGCCGGCGAGTTCGACGACGCCCATCAGCTGCTCTTCGCCGCCCTGAATCTTCTTCATCGGATGGGCGATCCAGCCCTTCCCCGCTTCCTCGGTGCGCGCCAGGATGCGATCGCCGACGCGAAGCGCCGGGCCGCGCTCCCTCGCCTTGCCCCGCGGTTCAACCACGCGCAGGCGCGGCGGTGGACTTGCGTCCTCAGGCTGCCAGCTGTCGGGAATGGCGACAGGATCGCCCTCATCGATTTCGACAATGCGCAGCACCGTCACGCGCGGCACGCCACCCATGGCGTGGAAGGCGCTGCGGTTGCCATCGATCAGGCCTTCCTCGGCCATGTCCTTGAGCAGCGTCTTGAGCGCAATTTTCTCGGTGCCTTTCAGGCCGAAAGCCTTGGCGATCTCGCGCTTGCCCGCAGGCTCGTCCGATTGTGCAATGAAGTCCAGCACCTGCTGGCGCGTCGGGAGCCCTTGCGGAAACTTGTTCTTGGCCATTGGCGGCATGTGGTCGTTATGGCCGCGTATGGCAAGAAGTTAAGGCCTCGGAAGCGGGCCGAACTGACCGCCCGGAACCGCCGAAGCGATCGGGCTTTCACTGCCATCTGCCGCCACCGCGCTGACGCCGAACAACCAGTCGTCCGCGCGCACGCCCGGCAGGCTGGCTTTGACGTCCAAGGTTTCGAGTAGCCGCGTCTCCCACATCGGCGCGTCTGTACGGCGCTGCCACAGCACATAGCGCGCGGCCCCCGGCACAGGCTGCCACGCTATGTCCGTGCTGGGCTGCACTGCGCCCTTGACCACGGGAGCCGGCGGCATTGGCGTCCGTGCCAGCTTCGCCAGCGCGCGCACGTTCAGGCGAGTCACCTTGGCGAGGTAGGGAAAGTCCATTTCGTCGACAGTATCGCCGAACTTCACGCCGCCCTCGGTGCGCAGGTCCTGATGCTGGTGCTCGTAATCCTCGACCGCCACGGTGAAGCGGATCGCGGGATACCCCTTGTCCGAGAACGGCAACTGATCGCCGCCACGACCGAGCCGATCAGCCCGCCAGATCTGGCGCACGGCAAGCCCGGCGGCATCCCTCTCGGCAAGCTTGGCAACCCAGCGGGAGATGTTGCGCGACGGGCTGTCATTCTCCCCGCCGTAGCGCCGCATCTGGGCGCGCAGGGTATCGGTCGCATCGGCGCGCGGGCCTTCGGACAGGACGCGAACGTGCGCGTCGTCCTTGTAGCCGTCTGATCCGGTCGAGCCACCGACGATATCGTTGTTGAGCACGGCCTTAACCGTCCAGCCCTGCTGCGCCGCATAGTCCGCCAGCAGCTTGCCGCCGAGCAGCCCCTGCTCTTCACCGGCAAGCGCAGCATAGACGATCGTGGTGGGAAACTTCTCCTTCGACAGCACTCGCGCGGCCTCGATCACCAGCGCGGTGCCCGAGCCGTCATCGTTCGCGCCCGGCGCATCCTTGGTCGCGTCGAGCACGTCCGACACCCGGCTGTCGATGTGCCCCTGCACGATGACGACTTCGTTGGGACGATCGGTGCCGCGCTGGATAGCGACCACATCGACAAGGCGGGTCGGCACCGGCACTCGATCTCCGGTCACCAGCGTTTCCGGCAGCACGATCTCCAGGCAGTTGCCGCAGGCCGCCGAGCTCTTGCGAAACTCCGCTTCAGCCCATTTGCGCGCGGCACCGATTCCTCGCTTCGGGTCGGTCTGCGACGACAGCGTATGGCGCGTGCCGAAGCTGACCAACTTTTCGACATCGGCGCGAAGCCGTGCCTCGGAGATGGCGTCCTCGGGCGCGGCCAAGGCGGCGGTCGAACAAAGGAACGGAGCCAGGTAAAGCGCGTGTCTCATACGGCCGAGACTAGCGCCAAGGCCGGCAACGCCAATAGGCCCATGCAAAAAGGGTGGCAGTTGCCTGCCACCCTTTTCGATCAATAAGCCCGTGCGATCAGGATCTTTTCGACCGCTGCCTCGCCCGTGAACGGGCAAGCCCCGTCCGGCTTTGCGGCATCCAGCGGCGTGTTGCGGATCGTCAGCTTGAGCGCCTTGAGCTGCTCTACCACTTTGTCCAGCGCCGCGCCGGTCGGCTTGCTCCAGCCCATTTCCACCCAACCGGGGTACTTGTTGCCCTCGGCGAAGTAGGTCTTCAGCCCGTCAAAGTCGGTCACGTCGCGCACGATCTGCGCATCGCGGCGTTGGCGCGCCTCCTCGTACAGCGAATTCTGGATCGCCTCGAGCTCCGCCGCAGCCGAGGCAATGAAGTCATCCTTGGCCTGCCCGATGAA
>JBEQCK010000280.1:0-2893 GCA_041639335.1 Novosphingobium sp. | reverse complement strand
CATCCTTGCGCCCATGGTCAGCGAAAGCGAAGCCATGGCCCCGCCGGTCGCTCCCGGCGCCAGCGAAGCGGCTCCGATCACCGCCGCCACGTTCCCCGCGGCCATGCGCGGCAAGTGGGCGATGAGCCCGGCGGACTGCGACCCCACCACCGGGGCAGACAAGGGCGCGCTGACCATTGGCGAGAACTCGGTCAAGTTCTACGAATCCGTGGCCGACCTCACCAATGCCAAGGTCGCCACGCCCACCGAAGTGCGCGCCGTGTTCGATTACGAGGGAGAGGGCATGAAGTGGCAGCGCGATGCCAGCTACAAGCTCGAGGACGGCGGCAAGACGCTGGTGCTGACCGAATATGCCGAAGACGCGCCCGAAGGCCCGCGTCGCCATAGCCGTTGCAAGTGAGGGTGCCGATGAAACTGCCTGTCATCGCAATCGCCGCTGTCGCTGGCCTTTCGGCCTGTACGCAAGCCAACCCGCCCGAAGACCTGCCGGCCATGCCGCAAGGCACCTGCAATGCCGATCCGGCACAGTCGCTGCTCGGCACCAAGGCCACCGCCGAAGCGGGCACGCAACTGCTCAGGCTGACCGGGGCTCGCACCTTGCGCTGGGTGCCGCCGCGCTCTGCCGTAACCATGGACTACCGCGCCGACCGGCTCACGGTGTCCTACGATGACGACTACACCTTGGTCCGCATTTCCTGCGGATAGGTCTGGACAGCTTGGGCGGCGGACCATATCCGCCGCCCAGCTGCAGTTTAAGGGCACGGTTAATTCCGTGTGACGGGAAGAGAGAGATGACCGACCAGTTCGCGCTGACCGAAGACCAGATTGCCATTCAGGACATGGCCCGCCGCTTCACCGCCGATGCGATCACCCCGTTCGCCGCGCAATGGGACGAGGACCACACTTTCCCGCGCGAGACGATCAAGGCTGCCGCCGAACTGGGCTTTGCCGCGATCTACGTCAGCGAGGAATCCGGCGGCATCGGCCTGGGCCGCCTTGAAGCCGCGCTGATCATGGAAGCCATGGCCTATGGCTGCCCGGCGACGAGTGCGTTCATCTCGATCCACAACATGGCGGCGTGGATGATCGACACCTTCGGCGGTGACGAGATCAAGGGCCGCTACCTTCCCGATCTGGTCACCATGGACAAGATCGCCAGCTACTGCCTGACCGAGCCCGGCTCAGGGTCCGACGCAGCCGCGCTCAAGACTACCGCCCGCCTCGATGGTGACCACTACGTCGTCAACGGCACCAAGCAGTTCATCTCCGGCGGAGGCGTCAACGACATCTACGTGACCATGGTGCGCACCGGCGACGATGGCGCGCGCGGCATCTCCTGCCTCGTCATCGACAAGGACATGGAAGGTGTCAGCTTCGGCGCGCCCGAACGCAAGCTCGGCTGGAATGCCTCGCCCACCGCGCAGGTGATCTTCGACAACGTGCGCGTGCCGGTTGCCAACCGCGTCGGGGCCGAGGGGGACGGCTTCAAGTTCGCCATGGCTGGCCTTGATGGTGGCCGCCTCAACATCGGTGCCTGCTCGCTGGGAGGTGCGCAGCGTTGCCTCGATGAGGCGATCGGCTACGTCAAGGATCGCAAGCAGTTCGGCAAGTCCATCGCCGAATTCCAGAACACCCAGTTCGTCCTCGCCGACATGGCGACCGACCTCGAATCCGCTCGCGCACTGCTCTACATGGCAGCAGCCAAGGTGACCTCTGGCGCGCCCGACAAGACGCGCTTTTCGGCCATGGCGAAGAAGCTGGCGACCGACAATGGCTCGTCGATCGTCGACCGCGCGCTGCAGATGTTCGGCGGCTACGGCTACTTGCGCGATTACCCCATCGAGCGCTTCTGGCGCGACCTGCGCGTCCATCGCATCCTTGAAGGCACCAATGAAGTCATGCGCATGATCGTGGGAAGGGACCTGCTGAAGTGACCGACGAAGTTCTCGCCACGCGCAACGGCGCGGCTGGCATCCTCTCGCTCAACCGTCCCCGCGCAATCCACGCGCTGACGCTCGACATGGTCCACGCCATGACCGCATCGCTCCTCGACTGGCGCGGTGACGATGGCGTTGCTGTCGTGATGATCGACCACCAGCTTCCCGCCGATGGCGATCCCAAGCTGTCGCGCGGTTTCTGTGCCGGTGGCGATATCGCCTTCCTGCGCAATTCGGCGCTGAACGATGGCGGTGCGTCGGGCCGCAAGTTCTTCCACGACGAATACCAGCTCAACCACCTGCTGATGACCTACGGCAAGCCCGTGGTTGCCTTCATGGATGGCATTACCATGGGCGGGGGCGTTGGCATCGCCGGACCCGCGACCTGGCGCGTCGCCACCGAGAACACCAAGCTGGCCATGCCCGAAACCGGCATCGGCCTGTTTCCGGACGTCGGTGGCGGCTGGTTCCTCTCGCGCCTCAAGGGCCGCCTCGGCCAGTACCTCGCGCTGACCGGCGCGCGGCTCGACGGTGCCGAATGCGTCTGGGCGGGACTTGCCACGCACTACCTGCCTTCGGCCAACCTTGCCGAAGCCAAGGCCCGCATCGCCGCAGACCCGGCCAACATCCCGGCGATCCTGCGCGAACTGTCTGCCGTCCCGCCGGAACCGAAGATCGCCGTCCACGCCGCCGACATCGCCCGCCTGTTCGCCTCGGACCGCTACGAGGACATTCTCGCCGCGCTCGAAGCCGACGGCTCGGACTTTGCCGCCGAAACACTCCGAACGCTGCACACCAAGAGCCCGCAGACCTGCAAGGTCGCCCTGCGCCAGCTCGCCACCAGCCTGACTCTGCCGGACTTTGCCGCGAACATGGCGATGGAATATCGTGTGGGCGCCAGGGTTCTGGTCCTGCCGGATTTTGCGGAGGGCGTTCGCGCGGTGATCGTGGACAAG
>JBEQCK010000279.1:0-2908 GCA_041639335.1 Novosphingobium sp. | reverse complement strand
AACCCCGATTTCATCGCCTATCTGCAGAAGACGATCGGCGACAGCCGCTTCATCGCCGTCCACGGTTCTGCCGCCGACGTGGAAGACATCGTCAAGGCGCATGGCTTTGACCACGCCGACTATGTGCTTTCGGGCTTGCCGTTCTCGAACCTGCCCGAAGGCGTCGGCCCGGCGATCATGGGTGCAACGCATCGCGTGCTGCGCCCCGGTGGCGCGTTCCTTGTATATCAGTACACCGCCCGCGCGCGCGACCTGATGGGCCAGTTCTTCCGCCGTATCGACAAGGGTTTCGAGCCGGTCAACATCCCGCCCTGCGTGATCAGCTGGGGCTGGAAGGAATAAGCGCTCAATCGAAGATCGAGCGGATTTCCGAGGGCTGCCGCCCGCCGAGCTGGCGGTAGACCGCCGCCAGCACCGCAATGAAATAGATCAGCGCGCCTGAGGTTATGGCGCTTGATACTGCAGCCGTGAGCACGCGCTGCAACTCGCCCCCGGTTGTCAACACCAGGACGACGCCGACCAGCATCATGGCGAGGCCATAGACCACCGCGAAGAGCAGGCCGAGAAGCACGAGGAAGGCCAGCAGGCGGCCAGAATTGCCCTGGGTCAGCGTCCACGAGCGGCGCAGCGCCTGGATCGGGTTGCGCTCGCCCTCGATGGCAAGGACCGGCGCGACGAGCGCCATGCGCAGGCTGCACCAGACCATGGCCACGAACGCGGCGAGGATGACGACCGCGCCGATGGCCTGAACGCCGGTCAGCGCGGCCGCGCTCACCAGCACGAGAAAAGCCATGCCAAGCGCGCCCCCGACGATGATCTGCGCCAGCACGTAGGGTCCCAGGGCACGAAAACCGCGCGCGATGGCCTGGGCCACCGTCGGGCGTTCGGGATCGGTCATGACGATGAGCACGGTGACCGTTCCGGCCATCTGCAGCAGCGTGACGATGATCAGCAGGGGCAGCGACGAAGTCCAGGCATCGGCCATGATCTCCATCATCCGGCCCGGCGGCGTGCCCGGGGCCATCTGCGGTTCGGGCACGAAGATCGAGAAGGCGAGTCCGGGCAGCAGGAAGAATACGCCGGCGATGGCCATCAGTACATCGCGGTTGGTCGCAACGAGGCGCGTGGCGGTCTTCCAGGCAAGGCTGCTGTCAAGTTTGCTGTCAGGGCGGGGCGTCATGGCGGGGTCAATAGCAGCGTCGGACGATCACGTCGAACGTCAGTTTTGCGTGTACAGCCTCTTGTCACCCGTCCGGCGCTGGGCCATTTCGCAGGCCATGGCCCGAAACGAGACTATCGAGATCCGGTGCGAAAGCGCGCAAGTGCCCTATCGCGCGGCGCTGGACGAAATGGCCCTGCGCAATGCCGCGATTGCCGAAGGCACCGCGCAGGAACTGATCTGGCTGCTCGAACATCCGCCGGTCTATACCGCCGGGACCAGCGCCGCGCCCGACGAACTGCTCGATCCGCGCTTCGAGGTGGTCGAGGCCGGGCGTGGCGGGCGCTACACCTATCACGGACCGGGGCAGCGGGTGGGCTATGTCCTGCTCGACCTGCGCAAGCGGGCGCGGGACGTGCGCGGTTTTGTCCATGCGCTCGAAGGCTGGGTGATAGAGACACTGGCCGACTTCGGCGTCGAATCGTGGCGGGCCGAAGGGCGCGTCGGCATCTGGACCCATGGTGCGGACGGGCGCGAGGCCAAGATCGGCGCGATCGGCGTGCGCATCCGCCGCTGGGTGACGATGCACGGCTTTTCGGTCAATCTCTCGCCCGATCTTTCGCACTTCGGCGGGATCGTGCCCTGCGGGATCGAGGAATTCGGCGTGACCAGTCTTGCCGCGCTGGGCAAGGAGGTTACACCGGAAGCGTGGGACGAGGCGCTGCTCTCGCACCTCGACCGTTTTCTCGAACGTCTGGATACACCGTGCCCGCCATCAGCCGCCTGACTCTCCTCCCGCTCGCTCTTGGTCTCGCACTAGGCGGTTGCGGCAAGAAAGCCGACGACAAGGCAGCTACGGCAGCCGGCGCCGAGGTGCTGCCAGGAACGATCTCGGACGAGATGATCGACCTCGATACGTCCACGGCATCGCCGCCGCTGGCGCCCGTCCGCACCGAGAAGAAGAAGGCAGCAGCGCCCTCGGCAAGCGAAGCCGCTGCAGAAGCACCGGTGGCTGGCGACGATCCCGCGGCCGGGGCGGCGGCCGGCTCAGCCGATCCCGAGTAGTTGTCGCGCCATCCTCAGGTGCGGCTGATCGACCATGCGACCGTTGTATTGCAGCGTGCCGGCGTGGGGATTGGCGGAAAACAGCGCGACGATCGCGTGAGCCTCGGCCAGTTCCTCCTCGCTGGGGGCAAAGGCCGCGTTGATGATCGGCACCTGTGACGGGTGAATTGCCAGCATGCCGGTGAAACCATCGGCCTTGGCCGCTTCAGCGGCGCGGCGCGTGCCGTCTTCGTCACGGAAATCGTCGTAAAGCGTGTCGACTGCCCACACGCCCTTGGCATGGGACACCAGCAGGCACTGCGCGCGAATGAAGCGGAAGGCATCCGTCCACGCGCCGGCAGCGTCGCGCTTGCGGCTGGCGCCGAGCACGGCGGACAAGTCCTCCGCGCCCCAGGTCAGGCCGGCAAGGCGGGGCATCGGCTCATCGACGTAGGAGGGAATGGTCAGGGCAGAGCGTGCGGTTTCGCTGACCAGCGGCAGGATCTTCGTTGCGCCATTGGGCAGGCGGTTGCGCTGTTCCAGTTCGTAGATCTCGGCCGCGACCATGCGGATCTGCTCGGGCCCTTCGCACTTGGGCAGCATCACCCCGTCGGGCGCCCCGGCCATGACCACGGCGAGATCCTCGCGCCACATGCCGGTCTCGATCGCGTTGATGCGTACCCAGCGCGCCAGCGGGCGGTTCTC
>JBEQCK010000278.1:0-2970 GCA_041639335.1 Novosphingobium sp. | reverse complement strand
GGTGGTGGACAGGGCTAGATTCGAACTAGCGTACGCTTGCGCGGGCAGATTTACAGTCTGCTGCCTTTAACCACTCGGCCACCTGTCCACACCAGTGCTGCCGGTGCCGGTTCTTCCCGAAGAAAGACCCGATTTTCGAAGTCTCCGAGGAGACCGTCCGGCCGAGTGGCGGCCCCTTTGGCGAAGCTGGACTTGCCTGTCAATGGGCAGGCTGGCATGCGCGACACGAAATTTTTCAACAAGCTTGCAGAGAAGGTCTCCCGATGCCCCGCAATGACGATCAACCGAAGGGCCGTGCGCTGCGCGGTCGCGCCGGCCGCAACAAGGGCGGACGCGGCTCGGGCCGGGGCAGCGCGGGCTCGATCCGCCTGTGGGGCCGCCACGCCATCGAGGCTGCGCTAACCAATCCCAACCGCGATGCCAAGAAGCTGTGGGGCACGCGCGAGGCGATCCAGGCCATGCTCGACGATCACGACGCCGAATTGCCCGCCTCGCTTCCGGTGGAATACGCCCAGGCGGCAGACCTTGCCCGACTCGTTGCCAAGGACGCACCACACCAGGGCCTCGTGCTTGATTGCGCCCCGCTCGACGATGTCGCGCTCGACGACGTTCTCGACGAATCCGAGGGCCGCACGATTGTCGTGCTCGATTCGGTCACCGATCCGCACAACGTCGGCGCGATTCTCCGCTCCTGCGCTGCCTTCAATGTCGCCGCACTTGTCACGCAGGACCGCCATGCCCCGCCCGAATCGGGCACGCTCGCCAAGTCTGCTTCCGGCGCACTGGAAATCGTGCCGTGGGTCCGCGTGGTGAACCTGTCGCGCGCGCTCGAGCGGATGAGCGAGGAAGGCTACTGGCGCATCGGTCTGGATGGTGATGGCAAGGCGGTGTTTCCCTCAGCCATCCCCGCCGGCCCCGTAGTGATCGTGCTCGGTGCCGAAGGCGAAGGTCTTCGTCACAACGTCGCCCAGCATTGCGATTCGATCGCGCGCCTGCCGATTGCTTCGGCCATCGAAAGCCTTAACGTGTCGAACGCGGCGGCCATCGCGCTCTATGCGGTCGCCACGCGCGAGGGATAAGCACAACAGGAGGGGCAGATGCGGCGTTCTTGGGCTTTGGCGGCGGCAACGCTCTCCACACTCATGCTCGCAGGTTGCCTGCTCCTCCCCGGCAAGTTCACCTCAGGCATAGACCTGCGCAAGGACGGCAGCTTCAGCTTCACCTACAAGGGCGAGATTCATGTCCTCGCCCTGTCGAAGCTCGCGGCCGAGGAGCGCAACCGCAAGAACGAGACCGCGACCTTCGAACCTTCGACCTGTTTCGATGACGAGAAGGGCGAGGAACGGACCTGCACTTCCGACGAAATCGCGGACCAGAAGAAGGTCTGGGAAGAGGACGTTGCCGCCAGCAAGGCTGCCGCAGCGGAGAAGCAGAAATCCGACGAGCAGATGGCCAAGGCCATGCTAGGCGGCATCGATCCTGCAGACCCGCGCGCCGCGCAGGAGTTCGCCGAACGCTTGCGACGTCAGAGGGGCTGGAAGTCCGTCGTCGACAAGGGCGATGGCAAGTTCGAAGTCGAATACGCGATCACCGGCAAGCTGACCCACGATTTCAGCTTCCCGATGGTGGAAAAGCTGCCGATGGTCATGCCCTTCATCACAATGATTCGTCGTGCTGATGGCAGCGTGCGCATCGATGCACCGGCATTTGCCTCGGGCGCAGCAAGCTCTCCGATCATGGGCATGGCCGCCATGGCCGCCGATGAAAAGAGCGGAAAGGCCGGTGGCGATGGCATGCCCGTGCTCGACGGCGTGCTGACACTCACCACCGATGGCGAAATCCTCGCCAACAATACCGACGAAGGACCGACCGCCGCCGCTACCGGCAGGACCCTGCAGTGGAAGGTCAACGAGCGCACGAAGGAAGCGCCGACCGCCCTCATCCGCATCGCTCCGTGAAAAAAGCCGCGCCGGTCTGGTTGACCGACGCGGCTCCGAAAATCACCGGGCCTAAGGCCTGGTCAATCAGCGATCAGTTGACCGCATCCTTGAGGCCCTTGCCGGCCTTGAACTTGGGTTGCGCCGAAGCCTTGATCGACATCGGCTCACCGGTACGTGGGTTGCGACCGGTCGATGCCTTGCGCTTGGCCACCGAGAAGGTGCCAAAACCGACCAGGCGCACTTCGTCGCCCTTGGCCAGGGCACCGGAGATCGATTCGAAAACGGCCTCAACGGCCTTGGTCGCATCGCCCTTCGACAGGCCGCTGACATCGGCGACGGCGCCGATCAGATCGTTCTTGTTCATTGCGGAACCCCCTAAGTCTTTTGTCTTGGGATTGATGAAAATGAGTCGCCTTTCGGGTGCACGGAAACAAGCCGAGAAACAATCACCTGTCAAAGGCTATTCGGCTCAGCCCAGCCCGGAATCACCTAATTTTTGGCCACTTTTCAGAACGGGAAAGGGGTGCACGCAACAATTGTGCGCGCACCCCTCCCGAACTTGCACTTAACAAAGGTTAGTGGGCAGTCGGCGCAGCCCCTGCGGCGCCGGCCGGTGCGGTCGGCTGCGAGGCAAGGTCGTCCGCCTCGGTCCACTCGATCGCCTGCGGCACCGATGCCAGCGCGCGGGCCAGTACCTCGTCGACATGGCTAACCGGCACGATTTCCAGGCCTTCCTTGATATTGGCCGGAATTTCAGCAAGATCCTTGCGGTTCTCCTCGGGGATCAGCACCGTCTTGATGCCGCCCCGCAGCGCCGCAAGCAGCTTTTCCTTCAAGCCACCGATCGCCAGAACGCGCCCGCGCAGCGTTACTTCACCGGTCATTGCCACTTCTGCGCGCACCGGAATCCCGGTCAGCGTGGAGACCATGGCGGTGACCATGCCGATGCCCGCGCTCGGTCCATCCTTCGGAACCGCGCCCTCGGGCAAGTGGATGTGCAGGTCCTTGCGATTGAAGATCGAAGGCCTGA
>JBEQCK010000277.1:0-2998 GCA_041639335.1 Novosphingobium sp. | reverse complement strand
GACGGGTTCCATGCCGCCGATCCATAGCGCGCGGGCGTTAATGGACCGTTGGCTTGGCCAGGGCCTTCAGCTTGGGGGTGACCAGCGGAACGGTCAGCATCGTGCTCATCACAGCCATCAGCAGCAAGGCGGTGAAGGTCTCGTTGGTGACGATGCCCTTGTCGAGCAGGACGTTGACGAAGATGATCATGATCAGCGCCTTGGTCTGCAGCAGCCAGCCGATGATCGAAGCCTCGCCCTTGGCCCAGCCGAGCACGCGGCCGGCAATGCGCACGCCGACAAGCTTGCCGGTGACCGAGGCGACGAGGAACAGGAACGCTGCGCCGAACACGGCAAGGCCGCCGACGTCCCACTTGGTGCGCAGGCCGGTCGAGAGGAAGAACACCGGCATGACGGCAAGCAGCAGGAACTGGCGGAAGCTGTCGAGCCGCTCGCGCGTGAACCACTGTGCATCGAGCACGGCACCGGCAAGAAACGCGCCGACCATGAAGTGCAGGCCCGACCAGTCCGCCGCGAAGCCGACCATGGCCAGCCAGATCAGCGAGACGTACCAGCGATCGCTCTCAGGCAGGCGGCGGAACAAGGCTCGCACCGCCCAAGAGGCCACCGTGAAGGCGGCGAGGAAGATGCCCTGCCGACCGACCCGCTCCCAATCCACGAGGATCAGCGCGAGGACGCCCCAGATCGCCACGTCATCAAGGCTGGCATAACGCAGGATGCGCTGGCCCAAAGGCTCGCGGAAGATGCCCAGCTTTTCCATCAGGAGCACGAGAATGGGCAGCGCGGTGACGGCGCAGGCCATGCCGATGCCGAGGACGACTTGCGCATAGTTGCCTTTGGGACCGATCCAGCCGGGGGTCTGCAACAGCAGCGCAGCCGCGGCGGCGCCGAACACCAGCGGCGTCAAGAGAGCGCCTGCAGCGGTAATCGCGGTTTCGCGACGGTTGACCCAGGCGTCGGACAGATCCAGTTCAAGCCCTGCTGCAAACACGAACATCATCACCGCCCACCACGCGATGCCGTTCAGCGAGCCGATCACCTGTGGATTGAAGACGAAGGCGTAATAGTCAGGAAATGCCGCACCCAGCACGCCGGGACCAAGCAGGATGCCGCCGATGATCTGCACGACGACGAGCGGCGCCCAGTAATCGGTGCGCAGGAGGCGCCAGACCAGATAGGGAACGGCAAGGATGATCGTCAGCGCGATCAGGAACACTTCCGTCGTGCCCATCGCGGGCGCAGCTGCCGTCACCATCTATCCCCCGCATTGCCGTCGTCTATGCAAAGCTGCGACGGCTTGTTCAATTGATCTCAAAGGCCATATCCTGCGTGAAGGAGGCGACCAATGACCTTTGACCTCGGCAAGGCCCTGTTGCGCAAGGAAGAATACGAATCCGCACGGCTGACGGAGTTCGAATTTGCCGAAATGGTGCGGGCATTGAAGGCGCTGGCAGCTGAACTTGCCGTACCGGTGGAACCGATGCTGGGCGTGCTGGCCGAACGCGGGCTCGGCCAAGCGCTCAATCACCTTGCACAACTGGCCGGGCGTGACGTGGAAGCCGATTACCTGCGCTGCAGGGCGAACGCGCGGGCCAGGCTGATCGAGGAGCGGGGCGATCCCTCTCCGGTAAGACTCGGCTGACAGGAATCTTACCGCTTAACCATCGCGCGGCTCCGGCAAGGTGCGCTGGGGTCGGTTAAGCGCCGGTTTGCGGAAGGCCTGACAGCTTCTCCTCATGGCGGGTTGGTCCGCCGCGAGAGGAGAATGGCCATGGGCTTTGAAATGCGCGACAGCTTCGTTCGCCGCGAGGAATGCAAGGCGGCGTGGGAAAGCGAAGTGGAGTTCGCCGAGATGGCGCGCGTGCTCAAGGCATTGGCAGCCGAGCTGGGACAGGACACCGATGCCGCGCTGGGAGAACTCGCTGCCCATGGGCTGGGCGCGGCGCTGGGCGTGCTGGCGAGCCAAGCCGAGGTATCGGGCGTGGAGGCCGATTACCTCAGGCGGCGGGCTATGTCGCGGGTGGAGGCGAGCCGGTTGCAGTAGGCCTGCTCACCACCCACCGCTCATGCTCAAAACCCGTCGCGTGGGCGTCCTTCGACAGGCCCAGGACGAGCGGAAGGAGGGCACTGAACGTCAACGTCAGGGCAATCAGTCTACCGACTCCAGCGCAATGCGCCGCGAGCCCTTCTTGTTGTAGAAATCGGTCGGGATGGCGAAGATCACCGTTTTTGCCGGGCGATCAACAACTGTGGGATCAATGGTAATCGCCAATACTGTAGGGAAGCTGGTGGCGGAGGGGATCGCGAGGCGCGCTGAAGCGCATGAAGCAGCAAAAATTGATAGGAATGGAACATTTAAGGTCAGAGACGCAGACACTGCTACGTCCATTTCATATGATATGGGCGTCAAAGTCGATCCGGGAAATAGCTACGCCTGGTCAGATCGCGCGCAGCACGTCGCGGGCTTCGCGGGGCAGATGGGCGATGACCGAGAGGTAGGCGCTGGCGGTGGCGTCAGGCTGACGGCGACCCTGTTCCCAGCCCTTGAGGGTGGCGAGCGGAATGCGATAGGCGCTGGCGAAGGCCTGCTGCGAAAGGCCCAGCTCTTCGCGGATCGCGCGCACGTCGGGCACCTCGACGGTATGGACGCGCGCCACCTTGCCCACCCCTTGCGCGTGCGCTGCGGCCTCTTCCATCGCCACGATCAGCTCATTGCCAAAGTCCGACATCGCTTGTGCTCCTTCAATCCACCGTGCCTTGATCGTCGCCGCAAAGGCGGGCACCACCTTCTTCTCGTCCGCGCTCAGTTCCGTTGCCTGCGCCTTGGCATAGGCCAGCAGCAGGTAGAGCGGACAATCGGGGCGGTAGTAGAATTAGACCACTCGCGCCCCGCCGCGCTTGCCGCTACCCGAGCGCGCCCAGCGCAGCTTCCTGACCCCGCCGGTGCCGGGGATCACGTCGCCCGCCTCGGGGTTATGGGCAACAAAATCGACCAGTT
>JBEQCK010000276.1:0-3001 GCA_041639335.1 Novosphingobium sp. | reverse complement strand
CGGCCACGACCTTGTCGAACAGCGCCGCCGCCTCGCCGGCAGACAGGTTGGCGGTTGCTGCCGTGGGATGGCCGTGGTCGGTGCTGGTCGCGCCCATCTGCGCAAAGAAGGCGCGGCGCTGGCGGTGTGCGGCAAGATAACCGGTCCAGCTGCGGCAATCCTCGCCGGTCAGCCCCGAGAACAGGTCGAGGTTGGCCTGGAAACCCTCAAATTCCGGATCGATCACCGGGTCGGGGCGATAGGCGGTGATGACCCGGCCCTGCCACCCGCCCTCGCGCGCATTCTCGGCACGGATCGCGGCGTGATGCTCCAGCGTGTCGAGCGGGCTCTCGGTCGTGGCGATGACCTCGATGTTGTAGCGATCAAACAGCGCGCGCGGGCGGAACGCATCCGAGCCGAGCTTCTGCGTGATCGTGTCGAAGTAGAGGTCGGCCGTCTCCGCGCTCAATTGCACGTCCATGCCGAAGGCCTCGGCAAAGACCCAGTCGAGCCACATCCGCGAAGGCGTACCGCGAAACAGCCAGTAGCTTTCGGCAAACAGCCGCCACGCCGCGCGCGGGTCCACGCCCTTGTTGCGCACCCCCAGGTCTTCCAGCGCACGCCCTTGCGAATAGAGCATGCGGAACACGTAATGGTCCGGCACCAGCAGCAGGTCGGCGGCATTGCCGAACGTCGCGTTGCCGGCAAACCAGCGCGGATCGGTATGACCATGCGGGCTGACGATCGGCAGACCCGCCACGCCGGCGTACAACTCACGCGCAATCGCGCGCACCGAAGGATCGGCCGGCAGCAACCGGTCGGGATGAAGCTCAAGCGTGCGGGGCATCAGTCGTCCAATGCAGTGAAGGTGAAGTTGCGGAATTTCGTCTCGCCGGGGCCTGCGGCGTAAAGGCCGGGGCGCAGCATCAGAAAACCGCCGCGCACGTTATGGTGATAGCCTGAGACTTCCATGCCACGGTCGAACTTGCGCCACGTGCGTCCGCCATCGCCCGAAGTGTGATAGCTGACGATATGCTGGCGATTGGTCACGCGCATCCGCATGACAGGACCGTGCGGATTGGCCGGTCGGCCGCGTTCCATCCCGTACTGGTGCGTGACGAAGCGCTCCCGGTCGAAGCCCAGACCGGCATAAAGCTTGTCGTCATAGAAAAGCACGAGGCCTGCAGTGGCGCCCTCGGCCAGTTCGATGTCACATTCGAATTGGTAGGACGTATCTCCCGCGATCAATAGCAGGGGCGAACCGGACGACGGAGCCTGACCTTTGCCCTTGAAGAACAGGGTCTTGTCGGCAACGCGCACGCGGTCCGCTTCATCCGGCGCCGGGCGGAAGAACGACCATTTTGTGCCGAGTTGCAGCGTACTGAAATCGTCGCTGAGTGGCATGCCGTGGGGAAGCGCCTCGCCCCCTCTTGGCCTGGCCAAAGGCTGGGAGAGATCGCCGCCTTTCATGTGGAACCAGCCGTCGGGAGTCCATGCGACGGGATCGAGCAGGCACTGGCGGCCCAGCGTCCAGAAGCCGTTCTCGAAACCGTGATAAAGGCTCCACCACGATCCGTCCGGAGCTTCGACGAGGCTGGCGTGGCCACGCGACCACCACGCCTCGCGCACGTCGGTGGTGCGGACGAGCGGGTTGCTCGGATGCTGCTCCCAAGGCCCGTGGATCGACCTGGACCGGGCGGCAATGACCATGTGCCCCGTGGGCGGGCCAGCGGTGCCACCGACAGCAGTGAGCATGTAGAACCATTTGCCCACGCGGTGGATCTTGGGACCTTCGGGCGAGAAGCCTTCGACGTCCCATTCGTCGGGGTATCGCCATGGGTCATAGACATGCTCTACCGGCCCGGCGAGCTTGAGGCCATCGTCCGAAAGGCGCACGCGATCGCCGCCCGACAGGAACAGCCAACGCGAACCGTCTTCGCCGACTGCATGGCACGGATCGATATGGTCGTGCAGGCCGAGCGGGACCGGATCGCTCCACGGTCCGTCGATATGATCGGCATGGATCACATAGATCTCGTTGCGTGGGAGAGCCTTCACCGGGATGTACAGAAAGTAGCGCCCGGCGTGCTTCTCAAGGCTGACCGCCCAGACCGATCCGATGTTCCTGAGCAGTGCAGGCTTGCGCGGTTGCCAGTTCACCAGATCGCGCGAATGCCAGATCAGCAGCCCGGGATAGCTCTCGAAGCTGGAGAAGGTGAGGTAATAGTCCTTGCCGTCCTTGAGGATCGCAGGGTCCGGGCGGTCGCCCGAAAGGATCGGGTTCAGGAACATGCCGTTGCCCAGATCGGCAAGGCGCTGTTTGTCGAAGCCCCGGTGCCGCGAGGAGATTTGACGCGGCGCCGGGGCAGGTGCGGCGCTTGCCCCGAAAGGTGCGGCAAGGCCGAAGGAGGCATGGGCAGCAGATTTCAGAGCATCGCGGCGATTCACGGTCATAGCGCCAGTCCCGTCGTGCGTGCCCATGCGCGCCAGAGTTCCGGCCAGACTTCGACCGGCTTGCCGATGGCCTTGCGCAGGCCAAAGCCATGGCCGCCGAATTCGAACAGGTGGGTCTCCACGCGCACGCCTTGCGCCTTGGCGGCGGCGCGAAGCAGCAGGGTGTTGTTGACCGGCACCGCGTCATCGTCCTCGGCATGAAGCAGGAACAGCGGCGGGGCATCGCGCGGCATGTTGCGGTGAGGGGAATGCGCAGCTTCCATTGCCGGCGCAGCGGCCTTGCCGACCAGAAGTTCGCGCGAACCGGGATGGGCATCGGGCGCGGACATCGAGATCACCGGATAGATCGGCGCGGCGCTGTGCGGTTTGGCCGACAGCGCGTCCGCCGCATCGACCGGGGCATAAGTCTTCACCGCAAAGCGCGTGGCCAGATCGGCGCAGAGATGACCGCCGGCAGAGAAGCCCATGGCCGAGACACGTTCCGGGTCGATTGCGAAATCCCTCGCACGGTGGCGGATAAGGCGCATGGCGCGTTGCACGTCGGACAGGGCGACATCGGGGCCAGCCG
>JBEQCK010000275.1:0-3025 GCA_041639335.1 Novosphingobium sp. | reverse complement strand
AAGAAGGCCGCGGCACCGCCAGTGAAGTCCACTTCCAGCACCATGTCACCAATCGCGCCCAGAGCCATGACCAGCGCGAGAAGGTGCGCGCTGCGCGAGGGATGATGCGCCCAGGCGTAGGCCGCGAGCAGGGCAACGCCGGCGCCTTTCCAGACGATCAGCCACAAGCCTGGCACCTGCCCCTTTGCGGCCAGCCAGTAACTCGTTCCGGCAATCAGACTGGCGACCAGCCAGGGCCGTTTCTCGATCAATGCGCGTCCCGGCACCCGGCGTCTTCTCCCTTTGCCTTGCGGACGGTCTTGCCGCAGCGGCGCGGCAATGCCAAGGGCAAGCGCATGACGCATCAGGTCCATATCATCGGCGGCGGCATGGCCGGAAGCGAAGCGGCGTGGCAGCTTGCCCGTCGCGGGGTTCGCGTGCGCTTGTCCGAAATGCGCGGCAGCGGCGACACGACCCCTGCCCACAACGGCGACGGCCTTGCCGAACTGGTCTGCTCCAACTCGTTCCGTTCGGATGACGACGAGAAGAACGCCGTTGGCCTGCTGCATTACGAAATGCGCCAGTGCGACAGCCTGCTCATGGCCGCAGCCGCAAAGGCGCGCGTGCCCGCTGGTTCTGCATTGGCCGTGGACAGGGACGTGTTCTCGGCAGAGATAGAGCAGGCTCTGCGCGCGCAACCGACGCTGGAGATCGTACGGGAGCGGATCGATACGCTCCCCGCCGAGGGACTCACGATCGTCGCGACCGGCCCGCTTACCTCGCCCTCCCTTGCTGAAAGCATCGGCGGAGCGACCGGTGCCGACAGCCTCGCCTTCTTCGATGCCATTGCGCCGATCGTCTATCGCGATTCCATCGACATGGGCGTGGCGTGGATGGCCTCGCGCTGGGACAAGGGCGCCGAGGCCTCGCTGGCCATGGGTGGCGACGGGCGCGATTACATCAACTGCCCGATGACGCGTGACCAGTACCTTGCCTTCCGCGAGGAACTGCTGATGGGCGAAAAGACCGAATTCAAGGAATGGGAAGCCAGCACGCCCTACTTCGACGGCTGCATGCCGATCGAGGTGATGGCGGCGCGGGGCGAGGAAACCTTGCGATTTGGGCCGATGAAGCCGGTCGGGCTCGACAATCCGCATTGGGCCACGCCCGAACATCCCAATGGGCGCTGGCCCTATGCCGTGGTGCAGTTGCGGCAGGACAACAAGCTCGGCACGCTGTGGAACATGGTCGGTTTCCAGACCAAGCTGAAGCATGCCGAACAGGTCCGCGTGTTCCGCACCATCCCCGGTCTTGAAAACGCCGAGTTTGCGCGGCTGGGTGGCTTGCACCGCAATACCTTCCTCAATTCGCCAACGCTGCTCGATCGGCAGCTCCGCTTGAGATCGGCGCCGCACATCCGCTTTGCCGGCCAGATCACCGGCTGCGAAGGCTATGTGGAGAGTGGCTCGGTCGGCATGCTGGCCGGTTTGATGACGGCTGCCGAGATTGCCGGGCGCACGTGGACACCACCCCCGCAGACCACGGCGCTGGGATCGCTGCTGTCGCATATCACCGGCGATGCCGATGCCGAGAGCTTTCAGCCGATGAATGTCAACTTCGGCCTCTTCCCGCCGTTGCACGACGTGAAGAAGAAGGCGCGCAAGGAAGCCTATACCGAGCGGGCGAAGGCAGACATCGCGCCCTGGATCAGCGCGCTGGCTTAGGGTCAGGACCCATTACTCGCACCTTCGCGGTTTGAGGCAAAATGGCCCAGCGAAAGGCGGATGGGCGCGGGAATAGTGGTTCTATTTACCTTCGGTGGCCTTCGGCTCAAGCCCATCCAACGTAGCGATCGGCCATTTTGGTCAAATGCCGGAATGGCTTCCATCTCGAACGGAGATCCGCTTGGAAAGGCAACCAGCCTTCCCGGCGCGCATTTCCGCCCGATATTTTCGCCATTCCGGCGCCTCGAAGGTGCGAGTAATGGGTCCTGACCCTAAGGCCTATTTGCAAGAGCATTTCTGCTTCGGCTTGGGCTTCTCCTTGGGGCGCGTGGTGGCGAACTCCTCGCGCGTGAGGAACAGGTCTCCATTGCCGTCAGCGGACTTGAACTTGTCGACAGTGACATAGGCCCATTCTTCGAACGTCAGCAGGTTGTTGCCGTCCTTGTCGAGCTTGCGGAACGCCGATGCGCGCAGGCTCAACATTTCGGTGCGGCTGATCCGGTTGTCCCGGTCCTTGTCGACCAGATTGAAGCGGCGAGTCTCCTTGCCGACAGAGGTTGCTTCGGGCGGGGCTACACCGGTGAGCCCTTCGATATCGGCGCTCGGCAAGCTTTCCGGAGCGACAGCGGCTTCGGCAACCGGCAGTGGCGGGGCAGCTCCGCCCCGTGTCTCAGCGCGCCCCTGCCACCAGAATATGCCTGCAGCGCACAGCATCAGGGCAGCCAGTCCACCGAGCAAGACACGAACCATCTTCGACCCTCCGTCATCTAGGGTCCAAACTCAATCAGGGCACGTTCGAGGCGTCCAGATGGCGAAGTTATCGGGTGAAGCGGCACGCCGCGAAGGCTGGTTGCCTTTGCAAGGGCCGGTTTGCCCGAGATCGAAGCCATCTGGACGCCCCGCAGGGGTTCGACCAGAATGGCCCATCGCCACGTCGGCAGGACTGGAAATATTGACATATTCCTGCGCCCTGCCTCCTCGCGCTGAGCCATTCTGCCTCGAACCTCGAACGTGCCCTGATTGGGTTTGGACCCTAGGGTCTAACGCCACAGCGTTATCGCGGCAGGGGTAGATGCTACCGCTTTGGCATGAACTTATACCAACCTGCACTGATCCTGACCCATGAGGACGGTTTCTGGCGGTTCTCGGCAAGGAGCCTCCGAAGTGGCGATGTGGTTCATCGTCACAAGGAGGTGACGCTGTCCGAGGGCCGCCAGAAATCGCCTCTGGTTGCCATATCCCGCCCGCTGGACTTCGTCGCGACCTCGCTACGATGAACCACATCGCAGCTTCGCCCGCTCCTCGCCAGCAGACAGGATATG
>JBEQCK010000274.1:0-3088 GCA_041639335.1 Novosphingobium sp. | reverse complement strand
CGAGAACGGCCTCCTTGAATACCCGCATTATACCCGACCTGCTGAGTGGGAAGGGCGCACGATCCCTGAAGTGCTGCGATCGGGGGATCATGCGAAGATCGCGGCTTGGCGCAAGTCACAGTCCGAGATCGATACACGGTTACGCAGGCCGGACCTTTGGGAGCGCCACACCGGCGTTCGGGCCCAGTCTGCCTCTGGCGCGCAGCATGAAGTGCAGGGACTTGAAAAATGAACCTGATTCAGCAGCTTGAAGCTGAAGCAATCGCCGAATTCAAGGCGAAGAAGGAAATTCCGGACTTCCGCGCTGGCGACACCGTCCGCGTCGGCGTGCGCGTCGTCGAAGGCGAGCGTACCCGCGTTCAGGCCTACGAAGGCGTGTGCATTGCACGCTCGAACCGTGGCCTCGGCTCGAACTTCACCGTGCGCAAGATCTCGTTCGGCGAAGGCGTGGAACGCGTGTTCCCGCTCTACTCGCCCAACATCGATTCGATTACCGTGGTGCGCCGTGGTGTCGTGCGTCGTGCGAAGCTCTACTACCTCCGCGGCCGCACCGGCAAATCGGCGCGTATTGCTGAGCGTAAGGTCACCAAGGCCTGAGCAACGCCAAAGCACGGGTAACGTGTTGAGAAAGGCGTCCTGGCTCAAGGCCAGGGCGCCTTTTCTGCTTTCAAGCGCAACCATTTCGGGCCACTTAGGCGCATCGCAAACATGCCCCGGCGGCAAGCCGGGCCAGAGGATACCGAAAACCCATGCGTCATTTCCGCCTGCTCGCCGCTTGCGCGCTTGTCACCTTCGTCGCCGCGCCTGCGCTTGCCCAACAGGGATCACCGATGACCACTGCCGCGCCTGCTGAAGCGAAGGATCTCACGTTCGAGCGCGTATTTGCCAGCCCGAGCCTCAACGGTCCGGCGCCGCGTGCAGTGAAGCTCTCGCCCGATGGGCGGTACCTGACGCTGCTGCGCAACCGTGCCGACGATCGCGAACGCTATGACCTGTGGGGCTTCGACCGCCAGACCGGTGAGTGGAAGATGCTGGTGGATTCGCTCAAGCTCTCGTCCGGCCGCCAGTTGAGCGAGGCCGAGAAGATGCAGCGCGAACGCCAGCGCATCGGCGATCTCAAGGGCATCGTTTCCTACGAGTGGGCTGCGGACGGAAAGTCGGTGCTTGTGCCGGTGGACGGCGACCTGCTGCTGGCCGGTCTCGATGGTTCGGTGCGCAAGGTTGAAGGGACCAAGGGCGGCGAACTGACGCCCAAACTAGGGCCGAAGGGGCAGCACATCGCTTTCGTGCGAGACCGTCGCCTGTGGGCTGGGCCGGTGAGCGGCGCTGCGGCGCAGGCGATCACGCCGGAAGAGGCGAATGCTGACGTTCACTGGGGCGAAGCCGAGTTCGTTGCCCAGGAGGAAATGAACCGCTTTAACGGCTTCTGGTGGTCGCCCGACGAAAGCCGCATCGCGGTGGAGCGCTTTGACGAGAGCATGGTCGGCGTGGTGACGCGCGCAGCGATTGGTGCGGAAGGCACCAAGACCTTCGACCAGCGCTATCCGGCCGCGGGCACGCCGAACGCCGAAGTTTCGCTCTACGTAATGGGTCCCGACGGATCGAACCGGGTGCGGGTTGATCTCGGGCAGGACAAGGACATCTACCTTGCCCGCGTGGACTGGGCGCCCGATGGCAAGACGCTCTACGTCCAGCGCATGAATCGCGAGCAGACCGTGCTCGACATGCTTAAGGTCAATCCCGCGACCGGCAAGTCGAGCGTGCTGTTCAGCGAGAAGGCGGCAGACAAGCACTGGATCGACCTGTCGGACAGCTACCGCTTCCTGTCGGACGGCAGTCTGGTGTGGTGGTCGCAGCGCGACGGCTTCGGTCATCTCTACCGCTTCAACAAGGGCAAGTGGAGCCAGCTGACCAAGGGTGAGTGGGTGGTGACCGGGCTTGTCGGTGTCGACGAGAAGAGCGGCAAGCTCTACTTGACCGGCACCAAGGACGACGTGCTGGCGCAACAGGTCTATGCGATGGACCTCAAGGCACCGGCCAAGCTGACGCGGCTGACCGAACTCGGCTGGGTGAACGGCGCGAGCATGGACAAGAGCGGGCAGACGCTGATGATCACCCGTTCGTCCGACGCGCAGCCGGCGCAGTCCTACATCGCCGATACCACCGGCAAGCGGCTGGCGTGGATCGAGGAGAACAAGGTCGCAGGCGCGCATCCTTATGCGCCGTACCTTGCCAGCCATCGCCCGGCGCAGTTCGGCACGATCCCGGCCGCCGATGGCACGCCGCTGCATTACATGATGATCACCCCGCCGCTGGAGCCGGGCAAGAAGTACCCGGTGTTTACCTACCACTATGGCGGGCCGACCGCACAGGTTGTCACCAAGGGCTTCCAGGGCGCGCTGGCGCAGGCGATCGTCGACAAGGGCTACATCTACTTCGCGATCGACAATCGCGGGTCTGAGAACCGCGGCGTGAAGTTCGCTTCGGCACTGCATCACGCGATGGGCACGGTCGAGGTCGAGGATCAGCTCGCAGGCGCCAACTGGCTGAAGAAGCAAAGCTTCGTCGATGCCGACAAGATCAGCACGTTCGGCTGGTCCTATGGCGGCTACATGTCGATCAAGATGCTGGAGGCCAATCCGGGTGCCTATGCGGCGGGCATCGCCGTGGCGCCGGTGACCAAGTGGCAGATGTACGACACGACCTACACCGAGCGCTATCTGGGCGATCCGGCCAAGCTGCCGCAGGTCTACGAGAAGTCGAACGCGCTGGCCGACACCGGCAAGATCAGCGATCCGCTGCTGATTATCCACGGCATGGCCGACGACAACGTGGTGTTCGAGAACGCTTCGGCGATCATCGCCAAGATGCAGGCCGAGGCGGTGCCGTTCGAGATGATGCTCTATCCCGGCTACACCCACCGCATTAGCGGTCCGAAGGTGAGCCAGCACTTGTACGAGACGATTTTCCGCTTCCTTGACCGTAATGGCGCGGGGAGTGGCAAGTAGCCTCACTTCATGGGCCTAAAGCCCAAAACACTTGGCTGGTCGGAACCAGCCGCTAGGGAACGGCCCGTCCGCTGTTGAAG
>JBEQCK010000273.1:0-3108 GCA_041639335.1 Novosphingobium sp. | reverse complement strand
GCTTCGCCAAGTTCTGGGCGCAACCTCTCGTCTGGTTCGTGCTGAAGCGGCCGGGCAATGTCGTGAGCAGTACGGTCGCGCCCGAGACGCGCTCCGAAGTGCGCCGCAAGGTCTCACGCCTGATCCGCGCGCGCTGGTTCGCGCCGCCGTTCAGCGGAATCGGCTTTTCGCGGATGATTGCCGATGCGCTTGACGCGATGGCAGCCAACCCCATGGGCGATCCGCTTTTGCCCGAAGGTCACCCCATCGACCTGCTGGTGACGGCGACCGATTTCAACGGCCACCTTGAAGAACTGCGCCTCAACAGTCCCGAAATCGTTGTCGAAAGCGAGCACCGCCTTTCGATAGGATTCCGCCGATCGACCAGCAGGCATGGCAACAGGGATCTGGCACCCTGCCCCGAACTGGTGCTCGCGGCGCGATCGACGGCCAGTTTCCCCGGCGCGTTCCCGCCCCTTGTCGTCGATGAGATCGATCAGCTTGTTGCCGAGCGCCGCTCCGTCTGGCCGGGACGCACGCAGTTTCTCCAGCGCATCATGCCCAGCCACTGGAAGCGCGGAAACCTGGACAGCGTGGCGCTTGTCGATGGTGCCGTGCTCGTCAATCGTCCTTTCGCCCAAGCCATCGGCGTCCTTCGTGACAGGCCCGCGCGGCGTGAGGTCGATCGCCGCTTCGTCTACGTCGATCCCAGCCCCGATCACATGCGCATCGCGCCCAAGGGCGGACGCACGATCGGATTCTTTTCAGCCATCTTCGGCTCGCTCTCCTCGATCCCGCGCGAACAGCCGATTCGCGACAATCTTGAATCGCTCGAACGGCAGTCACGACAGCGGCATCGCCTCCGCACCATCGTCGATGCCCTCCGCCCCGAGATAGAGGAGACCGTCGAAGGTCTATTCGGTCGAACCCTGTTTTTCGATCACCCCAACCAGCGACGGCTCACCGCCTGGCGCAACAAGGCGCAGCAAGCTGCCGCCGAACGCGCTGGCTACGCTTTCCACGGCTATGCCCAGACCAAGCTGGCCGGGATCGTCACCGATCTTGCGGCGCTGATCCACGAAGCGGCGCCTGCCGCCGCCTCGCTGGATAAGGTCGAGGCTGCGTTATGGGACCATCTCGCCAGCACCGGGCTTGATCGGCTTTCGGCCCTGCGCGGTGGAGCAACCGACAAGGCCATCGTCTTCTTCCGCACCCACGATCTGTCTTTTCGCATCCGTCGTCTCAAGCTGCTCGCCCGCCGCCTGACGCACGATTGGGAGGAAGGCGAAAGCGTCAGCATTGCCGACCGCGAAGCCGCGCGTGATACTGTCTACCGCGCCCAGGCGCTCTACCAAGGTCGCGAGACTTTCGAGGGGCTAGGCCCCGGCTTTGCCGAAACCGCAGCCCTTGCCACGATCGATCCCGGTGCGGTGCTCAACGCCATCGCCACGCGGCGCGATCTCGTCGGACTGGACCTGCAGGTCGATTCGATGCTCGTGACGGCGCTTGAAAAGATGGACAAGCCGCTGCGCCGCCGTTTCCTCCACGCCTATCTGGGCTTCCCTTTCTACGACACCGCCACCCTGCCCCTGCTGCAGGGCGATGGAATGGGCGAGTTCGATCCGGTCAAGGTCGATCGCATTTCACCCGATGATGCCAGGTCCATCCGCAAGGGCGGCACGTTCGCCTGCCTGCGCGGGGTTGAATTCTTCAACTTCGGCGCGTTCTTCAGCCGCGCCTATCGCGAGAACGACTATCTCTGGGGCCGCCTCCACGGCGCCGAACGCATGATCGACCTGATCTGCTCGACGGTCGAGGAAAGGCTCCCCGCCGAAGTGATCGCAACCTTCAAGCGCGACGCTTTCCTGGCGATACTGGAAGAGGAACAGGGCCGATTGGTTGCCGAACCGGGAATGGTCGAGCGGGTGCGCGCGGAAGTTGTTGCAGCCTTTGAATAGCGCTTTACCGCAAAACAACTGCGCCCCCGCGAAGGCGGGGGCCTCGGTGTTGTTACGCAGCGTCGGCGTAAACCGCCCGAGTTCCCCGCCTTCGCGGGGACGCAGGAGTTATGCTAATCAAATTCCCGTCCAGGCATCCTTGATGCGCTCGAAAAAGCCCTTCGACTGCGGGCATTCCTCGCCGGTCTCGGTAGCCTGAAACTCGCGCAGGATTTCCTTCTGCCGCGCCGAAAGCTTGGTCGGCGTCTCGACATGGATCTCGACCACAAGGTCGCCGATCCCGCGCCCCTGGAGCACGGGCATACCGCCACCGCGCTTGCGCAGTTGCTTGCCCGACTGGATTCCAGCCGGAATCTCGATGGCATGGACTTTCCCGTCCAGCCCCGGAATCTCGATCTCGCCACCAAGCGCCGCAGTCGTGAAGCTGATCGGGCAGCGCGTTAGCAGCGTCGTGCCCTCGCGCTCGAACACCTTGTGGCGCTGGATGTGGAGGAACAGGTAAAGGTCGCCCGGAGGCGCCCCGAACGGACCTGCCTCGCCCTTGCCGGCAAGACGGATGCGCGTGCCGTTGTCTACGCCTGCGGGAATGTTGACCTGAAGCCGCTGCTCGGCATCGACGCGGCCTTCACCGCGGCAGCTCTTGCACGGGCTTTCGATCACCTCGCCGCGGCCATGGCAGTTCGGGCAGGCCCGCTCCACCATGAAGAAGCCCTGCTGCGCTCGCACCTTGCCATGCCCGCCGCACAGGTTGCAGCGCCGCGCCGAAGTGCCCGGCGTCGCGCCAGAACCGCTGCAAGGCTCGCACTTCTGCGAAACCTCGACCGCGATCTCGGTCTCCTTGCCGTGGAATGCATCCTCGAGCGTGATTTCCATGTCGTAGCGCAAGTCCGCGCCACGCCGCGCCTGCTGACGGCCACCGCCGCCGAACGCACCGCCGAAGATCGTCTCGAAGATATCGCCGATATCGCCGAAGTCTCCGCCACCAAAACCACCTTGGCCGCCGCCACCGCCCTGCTGGAACGCGGCGTGACCGTAGCGGTCATAGGCCGCCCGCTTCTGCGGGTCGGACAGGCAGGCATAAGCCTCGTTGATCTGCTTGAACTTGGCCTCGCTCTCGGCACAGCCCGGATTCTTGTCCGGATGGAACTTCATGGCGAGTTTGCGGTATGCA
>JBEQCK010000272.1:0-3200 GCA_041639335.1 Novosphingobium sp. | reverse complement strand
GATGATCCCCGGCAAGATGATCAAGGGCATGGGCGGAGCGATGGATCTCGTCGCCGGGGTCAAGAAGATCATCGTGGTGATGGAACACTGCGCCAAGAACGGGGACCCGAAGTTCATCCCGGCCTGCACCCTGCCGCTCACCGGCAAAGGCGTCGTCGACATGATCGTCACCGACCTTGCGGTTTTCCAGCGTCCGGACCACAATTCGCCCTTCAAGCTGATCGAGTGCGCGCCGGGCGTATCTGCTGAGGAGGTCCGCGCCCGCACGACGGCGCACTACGTCGATCTGTAAGAAGGACACGAGATGGCGACTGACCTGACCACGATACCGCTCAGCCGCATCGACGGCAGCCCTGACACGCTTGGCAACCATGCCGGCAAGGTCCTGCTCGTGGTCAACGTCGCCTCGAAGTGCGGGCTGACGCCGCAGTATGAAGGCCTGGAAGCGCTCTACAAGGCCAAGGTCGACAGCGGCTTCGAAGTGCTGGGATTCCCTGCCAACGATTTCGGCGCGCAGGAGCCGGGGAGCCACGAGGAAATCGCCGAGTTCTGCAAGCTCAACTACGGCGTCTCCTTCCCGCTCTTCGCGAAGGCCGAGGTGACCGGCCCGGCCAAGCAGCCCCTCTATGCCGCGCTGACCGAGGCTGCTCCGACCAAGCAGGGCCCGGCGGCAGAAATGCGCGAGCGGCTCAAGGGGTTTGGCATGACGCCGACCGAGGACCCCGAAGTCCTGTGGAACTTCGAGAAGTTCCTGATCGGCCGCGACGGCAAGGTTGTCGCCCGCTTCGCTCCGGGCGTCACGCCGGATGATGCGGCGCTGGTGGCGGCGATTGATGCCGAACTCGCGAAGTAGCGGACCTGCTTGCGCGTGGCTCATGGCGCGCTAGGTTCGCGCCCCATGAGCTACATCCTGATCACCGCCAATCGCAATTACTCCAGCTGGTCCTTGCGGCCATGGCTGCTGATGAAGGCGCTCGGCATTCCCTTTCTGGATCGCATCGAGCCCTTCACCAAGCCTTCCAACTACGATGAATTCCGCGCCTTCTCGCCCACAGGCCAAGTGCCTGTGCTGCTCGATGGCGGCCGGACGGTGTGGGATTCGCTCGGCATCACGCTCTATCTTGCGGAACGGCATGACGGCGTCTGGCCCGCTGACGAAGCTGCTCGCGCCTTCGCCGTGTGCGCCGTGACCGAAATGCACGGCGGCTTCTCCGCCCTGCGCAACGACTGCACCATGAATGTCGGCGTTCGCGTGAAGCCCCGTCCGATGCGCCCCGCGTTGCTGCGCGATGTCGCCCGCGTGCGCGAGATCTTCGAGGAGGGGCTGGAGCGTTTTGGCGGCCCGTGGCTCGCAGGCCCGGCCTTCACCGCACTCGACGCCTTCTTCGCCCCCGTCGCCTTCCGCATCCGCACTTACGGGCTTGATGTCGGCAAGGGGCAGGCGTGGGTGGATCATGTGCTGGCGCACCCGGCGATGCAGCAGTGGGAAGCCGAAGCACTGGACGAGGCATGGCGCGAGGAAGGCCACGAGGCCGAACTGGCCGAATGCGGCGAGATCATTGCGGATTACCGCCGCGCCTGATCAACGCGCAGCGCTTACCTTCGAGTCAATTGCGCAAAAAGAAAGGCCGGCCCGAAGGCCAGCCTTGGAAAGTTTGGGAGAGGATGCCTGAAAGGCCTGTCCTATGTGCAGTTTCCGCCCCGATTCCGCAAGTGCGAAGGACGGAGTTGCGGTTGCATGAAATGCAATTACGGACCGACCGTCGTGCCCTTGCGCATCTGGAACCGTATCGTCGTTGTCCACCATCCCTTGACGGGCTTCTGCTCCGCACTCAGCGCCGGATCGAACTTGGCATTACGCAGAAGATACTGGCAGGTTTCATCGACAAAGCCTTCCTTGACCATGGTGACCTTGATCTTGCAGTCATAAGGACGGCCTTGTTCGTCCACCATCAGGCGCGCCCGGGCCTCGGCCAGATCTGACCTCTGCGACGTCGCTTGGGGCAGGGGAAGGGCGGCGATCCAGCTATCGGCTCCCCGCCGGGGAGAGGGATAGGTCTCTGGCATCTGTGCGGCATCGGTGGGTTCGATACCCCAACTGTGCACCACGTTCATCCCGCAGCGGCGCAAGCTGGCGTAGGGTTCGGCCATCGAGCCAAGCTTCAGCAAGAGCGGTGGCTTGAGCGCAGGCTCGACGAGCATGCTGTCGATTGCGGCAATCTTCGCGGGCATGAGCACAAGGCGGCGCCGGGCGTGGAAATCGGCGTACTTCGGCTTCGTGCTGTCCGGCCTGTCGACGAAAGGCACGTAAGTCACGAGCAGAGTGGGCTTGCCATCGGGCGTAAAACCACGCGTGACCAAATTGTCGACCCAGCTGTAACTTCCGCCACCCGGCAGCATCGAGAGTTTGAGGCTGGTCTTCTGCCCGCGGAAGCTGACAGGCTCGCCGATCAGCATCAGCGAAGGGCTTTCGGCAGGACTGCGCGTATCGAACTGGACGGTGATCTCCTCCTGCCCTTGGCCGAATTTGCGAAGCAATTGGCAGTTGTCCTTCTGGACATGCAACGTCCAGTCAGAACTGGGTTCCAGCACGAGCGGCGTAGCAAATGCCGTAGAAAGTGGGAGGTTGGCCAGGAGGAGGCACAGAGCAAGGTGCGCGAGACTTTTCATGCGCGAAGCCTAACCGCAATTGCACGGAACTGAAGTGGTGAAATCAAACGAAAAGGCCCCGCCAACACGGGCAGGGCCAATTGTTTCTAACCCATTTGGAGTGTTTCCCCGGGGAAACACTCCAAGGTGGCGTTGTGGCAGGATGGTGGTTCAGAGCTTCCCGGTGAGTTCCGGGACGAGGGTGAAGAGGTCACCGACGAGGCCGATGTCGGCGACCTGGAAGATCGGGGCGTCTTCGTCCTTGTTGATGGCGATGATGGTCTTGGAATCCTTCATGCCGGCCAGATGCTGGATCGCGCCCGAGATGCCGACGGCGATGTAGACTTCGGGCGCGACGATCTTGCCGGTCTGGCCGACCTGGTAGTCGTTGGGTACGTAGCCTGCGTCGACTGCGGCGCGCGATGCGCCGATGCCGGCGTTCAGCTTGTCGGCCAGCGGGGTGATGACCTGTTCGAAGGTTGCGGCATCCTTGAGCGCGCGGCCGCCCGAGACGATGATCTTGGCGCTGGTCAGTTCGGGGCGCTCGGACT
>JBEQCK010000271.1:0-3356 GCA_041639335.1 Novosphingobium sp. | reverse complement strand
TCCGCGAGAAGATGCGCGTGCTGATGCTGGCGCTGGTCGGTGCATCGGCTCTGAACCTGTTCGACATTCCGGCCCTGATGCTGCTTCCGGAGCACAGTCTTGCTCTCGTTTCAGTCGTCGCCGTCCTCTCGCTGGTACTGACCTTCACGATTCTTCGTATTGCCTCCGAACGTATCTGCAGGCCCTATGTCGATACGGTGGTGCGCATGGAGGCACTGGCCGACGGCGATACCGAAAGCCCGATCCGCTATACCCACCACGCCGATTGCGTAGGGCGCATGACCAAGGCGATGGACAAGTTCCGCGTCAGCATCCTCGCCTCGACCGATCTCGAAACGCAGCGCCGGATCATCGACCGGATGAACAGTTCACTGGCACGGTTGGCCGCCAACGACCTCACTGCAGAAGTCAACGACGCTTTCCCCGGCGAGTACGAGGAGATGCGCCGCAACTTCAACGCAGGGCTGACCAGCATATCGGCCGCGCTGGCCAACATTCGCGGCCTTGCCGGAACGGTCCTGACCGGATCGGAGGAAATCGACGCCGCTTCAGCCGATCTTGCCCGCCGCAACGAACGGCAGGCGGCCAACCTGCAGCGCGCCGCGACGGCGATGAACGAGGTGACCACTGCGCTTGGCCAGACCGCCGAGCGCGCCGATACCGCCCACCGCTCCGTCGCCAGCGTTGCCGCGAAGGCAGCAGAAGGCCACGACGTTGCCGCATCGGCAATGGATTCGATGCACGAGATCGAGAAGTCGTCGCAGGAAATCGGCCGGATTGTTGGCCTGATCGATGGCATCGCCTTTCAGACCAACCTGCTGGCGCTCAACGCTGGCGTGGAAGCGGCGCGCGCAGGCGAGGCAGGCAAGGGGTTTGCCGTTGTCGCCACCGAAGTGCGCGCGCTTGCCCAGCGTTGCGCCGAAGCTGCGCGGGATATCAAGGGGCTGGTCGATAGCAGTACCAGCACGGTTGCCAGAGGCGTCACCACTGTCGAACGGACGCGCTCGGTCCTGGGCGAATTGACGGGACTGATCGACGAGATCAGCAGCTTCATTACCGAGGTCGCCTCGCACACCGCAGAGCAGGTCCGCAACCTTGCCGGCGTGAACAGCGACGTGGCCGAGATGGACCAGATGACCCAGCAGAACGCCGCAATGGTCGAGCAATCAGCGGCGGCGGCCCGCAGCCTGTCGGAACAGGCCAATGCCTTGTCCGCCGGAGTCAGCACGTTCCAGATCAAGGAACGGATGGGCGTTCAGCCGATGATCCCGCGCCAGGTTCGCGCAGCGCCGCCTGCTCCTGCGGTTCCGGCGGTGGTGAAGCCGGCCGTTCGCGCGCAGACCAGCGGCACCCTTGCCCTTGCCGAAGACTGGTCGGAATTCTGAGGTGAGACGGCCCTGAACCTTTCCCGGTTCGGGGCCGTCATCGCATCAGGCAGCCGCGAACCGGTCAAGTGCGGCAAGGCCATCGTCGGGCCAGCGCGACAAGGCGAGCAAGCGCTTGTGACCGTGGCCGATGAACAGTTCGTCCGTCACGCCCATGCCGCCGTGGAACTGGATCATCTCATGCCCAAGTTCCACCGACGCCGGGGCGACAAAGGCGCGCAAGCCGTCGACGGCGGCGGCAAACCCGTTTGATCCCTGGCTGACAATCGCAAGATCGAGCAGTGCCCTGCCCTGCTCGATCGCAGCATACTGCGCAACCATGCGGTGCTGGATGGCCTGGAACGACCCCAGAGCCGTGCCGAACTGCTGGCGCGTGCGCAGGTAATCGAGCGTGGCATCGAATAGGCGCTGCATGATGCCCAGCGCTTCGGCAGATCGCGCCAGCGAGGCGAGCACGCCGACCTCGGCGACATCGGACAGCGACCCGCCGAGCCGCGTTGCAGCAACGTCGGCCAGCCCAAGGCTCACCGCCAGCGAGCCATCGACCATGCGCCACGGCGTGATCGTCAGGCCAGGTGCATTGGCGGCAACAAGATAGAGACCAACGCCCGAGTCATCGCCCGGTGCGCCGCTATCACGCGCGGTTACGATATAGCCATCGACCCCGGCGCCTGCCGGCACGCAGGATTTGGCGCCCGACAGCGTGCCAGTGGCGCCCACGCGGGTCTCGACAAAAGTGCGACCGCCGCGCGCGCCATGTTCGGCATGGGCCAGCGCTAGGCGACGGGTGCCCATGGCGAGGGCCTCCATCCAGTCGCCCGCGATTTCCGGAGGAGCGACGCGTTCGAACAGCCGCGCTGCGACCATAACGTTCTCGATCAGGGGTTCGACGACCAGACCCTTGCCCAGCGCCTGGAACACCGTGGCAATCGCCGTGGCATCAAGCGCCAGCCCGCCACTTTCGAACGACAGCGGCGCCGCTACAAGGCCGAGTTCGGCAAGCAGGGACCACATCTGCGGCGAAAAGCCGTTGGCCCCGCCGAGATAGACACGGCGGCGATCGAGGTCGTAGTTGTCATCAACGAAGCGCTCGGCCAGAGCCTTGAGCATTTCCTCGTCTTCATTCAGGTCGAAATTCACGTCCCTCTCCTCAAGGAGACGACCTGTAACAAGTTCGCACGGCTCGCCATGCTGCGCAAATGACTAGGCGTTTGGACCAAGACCGTCGTTGTTTCCAAAGCACTTGGCCGGTATGACCCATGTCCATAAGTACAGGAGAGGTCAGTGCAGCTTTCGGTGGAGTCGATCGACTCGGTCAGGATCAGCAATCCGCAGGACGTGCGCCGCGCGGCGGAGGCCCTGCACCAGATCGCCACGGCCGCCGGCATGCGCGCGGCGCCTGCGCAGGACATCGCCGACAAGCGCACGCCGGTCGATGCTGATGGCAACATCCTCGCCCGCGACGTGTTCGGCTGGAACGATGAGAAGGTGTGGTGGCGCAATTCGCGGATCGCGCTCGATTCCCCCCTGACGTCGGCCTGCCGGTTCGAGAGCGAGCCGTTCTGGGTGAACGCCAATGGCTTTCACACCCGTCAGCCCAACCATTACCTGACCGCGATCGACCTGACCAACTTCGAGGCCCGCGCGATGACCCGCGCCGCCATCGTCGTGCCGGTGCACCTGCCTTTCGGGCAGATCGGTGCAGTCAGCTTCAACCCGCTGGATCCAGCGCAGACCGAACTGGACGACGTGTTTCTGGAAAACGGCGACGCCTTCGGTATCTATGCCCGCACCTTCATCGCCAGCTATGTCCACGCGATGGGATCGGCGCAGGCCCTGCCGTCAGGCTCGCGCCTTTCAAAGCGTGAGGTGGAGTGCCTGCGCTGGGCGGCAATCGGCAAGACCGACCTCGAGATCAGCATGATCATGGGCCGCAGCCGCGCCACGGTGCGTTTCCACATCCATAACGCC
>JBEQCK010000270.1:0-3375 GCA_041639335.1 Novosphingobium sp. | reverse complement strand
CGTGTGCTCTTCCGATCTCATGTCGATCAGTCCCTGCCGGATCGTGCGGTAGACCATGCCGAGCATGTCGAGCGGACGGAAAAGCTGCGTGAGGTAGGTGTTGACGAAGACGAGGTCGCCGACCGTCAATTTGCCCTGTGACCAGCCATAGACCGTCCACGCCATGGCGCCGGCCATCAGCAGGTTGACGATCAGCGCCTGCGCAATGTTGAGCAGGCCGAGGCTGTTCTCGCTCTTCACCGCTGCATCGGCATAGGCGCGGGCAGCGGAGGCATAGCGTGCCTCTTCGCGCGCTTCGGCGCCGAAGTACTTCACCGTCTCGTAGTTCAGCAGCGAATCGACCGCGCGGGCGAGGGCCTGCCCGTCGAGGCGGTTCATCTTCTCGCGCAAATGGGTGCGCCACTCGGTGATGGTGCGCGTGGCATAGACATAGGCGATGACCGCGAAGATCGTCGCGGTTACCAGGCCAAGTCCGAAGTTGAGCCAGAAGATCACGATGACCGCGGTCAGTTCGATCACGGTCGGCGCGATGTTGAACAGCAGGAAATAGAGCATCGTGTCGATGCTCTTGGTTCCGCGCTCGATCACCTTGGTCACCTCGCCGGTGCGGCGGGCGAGGTGGAAGCGCAGGGAAAGCTTGTGCAGGCGGGCGAAGACGTTTTCCGCCAGATGCCGCGTGGCGTCCTGCCCGACCCGCTCGAACACGATGTTGCGCAAGTTGTCGAACAACACCCCGGCAAAGCGGCCGAGTGCGTAGGCAAGGACAAAGGCCAACGCGACCGTCAGGGCAGGCTGTGCGCCTGACGCCCCTGAACCTGCCGGCAAAGTCATCGCATCGACGGCTTTCTTGTAGGCGAAGGGCAGGGCAAGTGTCGTCGCCTTGCCGAGCAGCACCATGACCACCGCGCCCACGACCCGGCGGCGCAGCACTGCGTTGTCTGCGGGCCATAGATAAGGAAGGAAGCGCTTGAGCGTGGCCCAGCCATCGTGGCGGGCGTTTTTCGGACTCGTCGGGGCGTCAGGTGGCATGGGTTCCCACATAGGGAACGATGGCCGCTATGCCAGAGCTTTGAAAGTTTACCGCGGCAAAGGCGGTCTTGCAGGCAGGCCGGCGGTCAGAACCGGATGCTCCTGTGCTGGTCTGGCATTGCGGTCCCGGGCGGCAGGTCGAACAGCACGCGCCTTGTAGCGAAGTCGATCGCCACCCGCCGGAACATGCGCATCTGCGCCATGCCCAGCAGGATCGCCGGGCGTTTTACCAGATCGAGCCGGTGGAACGCCGGGGAGTCGGCAAAGGCGAGGGGTGTGTTGTGGATCTGCAATCCCTCGACCTCGATCGTCGAAGCCATGACGATATCCGCATTAAGGGCCTGGCCCGTCACCGAGAACAGCGTGGTCTGCTCGGTCCGGTTGCGGCGGGCCATGGCCTTGCGCAGCGCAAGGTTGCCGATGGAGCTGTCAGACCCGGTATCGAGCACGACGTCGGTATGGACGCCGTCGATGATGGCGTTGGTCATGATCAGCTGGCCTGAACGCCGTTTGGCCTTGACGACGATCTCGAAGCCTTTCGTGCCGCCCAGCGATGCGGCATCGCCGATGGCGATACGATTGGCACCGAAGTCGATCAGCACGCGCTGGTCCTGCAGGCTGTCGAGCCCGACGATGCCTTGCGCGCCGATATGCTCGGCCTCTAGCAGCGGTGCGGTCAGGGTATAATAGGTCCGCTTGCCAAGGCTTATCTCATCGACATCGACCAGTTCCACTGGCTGCGAGCCTGCCACGCCAACGACAACGCCATTGCCGGTGACGGGCAAGCCCAACCCTTGCGCCACTTGCCGCGAGAGCACCGTGCGCTCGGAGCCTGTGTCGATCAGGAAATCGTAGGGGCCGTTGCTGCCGATCAGGACCGGGACAGTCATGCGATCATGTCTGTCGCGCTGAAGCTGCACAAGCTCGTCGGCAGGCGAGGGGAAGGCAGCAGTCGCCGGCTCGCTGGCAAAGGCAGGCTGAATGATGCTGGCGAGCGCTAGCAAGGATAGTTTTCGTGAAATTACCGACGAAGGGCGGCCTTGTGGCATGGCAACTTCTCCGCCGCCCGATTTACGCCTCTGTCGGCCGTTTGGCGAGTCCTCAGCGCGTGGCGAGGGACGAGCGACGGATGATCAGCAGCAGTCCGCGAGCGATCTCGTGGATCTCGGCAAACAGCGGATGGCCGAGAACGCGCAGGGCGACGAACCACAGGACGATCCCGAGCGCAACGGTGGACACGGCCTGCACCAGCCCGAGTTCACCGGGACCTTGCCCCATGACGAACCCCAGCAGCACCGGCAGGACTGCGGCCAACGAAACGGCGGCACTCCGCAGCCAGACCAGCATGACGTCGCGGTAACGCAGCTCGAGTGTCGAAGCCAGCAAGGGCAGATAGATCAGGACCCATAGCGCGGCATGAACGACGCGCGAGGCGGCGACCGATTCCAGTCCCAGCGGTGCCGTGAGTGCGATCAGCACGACGGACAGCACCGTTTCGATGATCATGCAGCGCATGAGCGGCTTGAGCCGCCCCATCAGGACCGGGAGATCCGCGTAGAGCGGCAGCGCAACGTAGCCGATCTGCGAGAGAGCAACCCAGGTGAGCAGGGGCGCCGCCGCCATCCATCGCTCGCCGTAGAGCAGCCTGATCAGTGGCTCGCCCAGGACCGCGATGCCGGCCATGGCCGGCCAGGTCACCCCGGTATAGGCCGCCAGCACGCGCAGATAGGGTGGCCCCAAGGGTTCGCCGCTGTCGCGGATGCGGCGAAAGGCGGGGTAGAATACGCCGGTAACGGCACCCGCGATCAGCAGGCGCAACTGCAGCGCCAGGCCCGATGCGCGCGCAAAGAGGCCCACGGCGGCGCTGTCGATCATGCGCCCGATGACCAGCTCCGGCGCACGGGCGGAAAGCGAACTGCACACCACTTGTACGGTGTTGGTTCCGCCCAGCGCCAAGACGTCTGCCGCGCGCGCGATCTTCGGCGGCCACGGAAGCATGCCACCCGAGCGCCACTGGCTGATGACCAATCGTGCTGCCTGCTGCGCAAAGGCACCCCAGGCCAGGGCAAGCGCGCCATGGCCAAGGATGGCCAGGATCAATGCCGTGAAAGCGTTGGCTACGGCCGCTCCGACCTCGATCATCGTGTTCGAACGATAGTCCATGCGGCGCTGGCAGGTCGCCTGCGGGACGATCGCCAGCGGCACCAGCAGGTAGGATGCCGCGATGACCAGAGTGATCGGCAGCAATTGCGGGTCGCCGTAGAAGACAGAGATCGGCCACGCACTGGCGAGGGCCAGAAGCGCTATCCCCCAGGCGAAGATCACCGAAATCGTGAAAGCGGACCG
>JBEQCK010000269.1:0-3397 GCA_041639335.1 Novosphingobium sp. | reverse complement strand
GGGCGACGATGCCCAGGTTGCCGCCTCAGCCGGCATTAATGTGCTTCTTGCCAATGGCGATGAAGTTCTGCGCAAGATCACTTTTGCCGCCGACCTCGAGGAACAGGACATGACCCGATTGCCCCGCACCGGCATGGGCTTTGACGTGCACCGCCTTGTCGAGGGCGAGGAGCTCTGGCTGTGCGGCGTGAAGATCGCGCACAGCAAGGGTCTGTCGGGCCATTCCGACGCCGACGTTGCGATCCACGCGCTGGTCGATGCGCTGCTTGGTGTCGTCGCGATGGGCGATATCGGCGATCACTTCCCGCCATCCGACCCGCAGTGGAAGGGCGCATCGTCCGACCGCTTCCTCGCACACGCTGCACATCTCGTCCGGGAAGGCGGGTACGAGATCGGCAACGTGGATGTCACCATTATCTGCGAGGCCCCGAAGATCGGCCCGCACAAGTTCGCAATGCGCGAGGCCCTTGCCCGGATTCTCGGGATTGACACAGGTGCCGTCTCGGTCAAGGCGACGACTACGGAACGCCTTGGCCTTACCGGCCGGGGCGAAGGTATCGCGGCGCAAGCGGTGGCGACGGTCGTCCCCCGCTGATCCGCAGGAGCAAAGACGTTATGGTCTCTTCCCGTGTTCTTTTCGGTGCGCTTGCAGGTGCAGCGCTCATGCAGGCCCAGATGGCGCAGGCGGCAACTGCAACGGCACCCTGCCTCAGTGAAAACGAAGTGACCGCACTGGTCGGCTACGCCCTGCCCTCGGTCATTGACGGCACGATGAAGGGCTGCAAGCCGCACCTGTCCGCGAACGGCTACTTCGCCACTCGCGGCACCGAGTTCCTGAACCGCTATGCCGCGCGCAAGGACCAGAACTGGCCGCTCGCCAAATCCGCATTCCTCAAGCTTGGCGGCTCGAAGGACGCCAAGATGGCAGACATGATGCAGAACCTGCCCGACAACGCCGTTCAGCCCTTTGTCGAGGCCATGGTCAGCGAAATGGTCAGCGGCGAGATCAAGCCCGACCAGTGTACTGCGATTGAACGCGGCGTGCGCATTCTTGCGCCTCTTCCGCCTGAAAATACCGCAGAACTGGTGACCTTCATCCTGGTCATGGCCGACAAGCCCAAGCCCGGCAAAGCCTCGTCGTTCCCGATCTGCAAGCCGGCGGCCTGAGCCAATGCCGATGGAAAGCCTGCTTCCTGATGCGATTGGCGATCTTGCGCGTCGCGTGATTGCCGAAAATGCCGCCCTCGGCCGCAAGGTCGCCGTCGCCGAGAGCTGCACCGGGGGCCTCGTTGCCGCAGCCCTTACCGAAGTGCCGGGCAGCTCTGCAGTACTCGATCGCGGCTTCGTGACCTATTCGAACGAGGCCAAGAACCAGCTTCTCGGCGTGTCGGAAGATCTCATCGACACGTTCGGTGCCGTGTCGATCGCGGTTGCGTGGTCGATGGCGCAAGGGGCGCTCAAGAAGTCAGGTGCCGATGTTGCAGTGGCGATCACGGGCGTCGCTGGCCCCGATGGAGGATCGGAACAGAAGCCGGTGGGCACCGTCGTCTTTGCCTGCGCCAAGCGCGGCGAAGATCCTGAAGCGACCAATGCCGAGCTCAAGCTGTTCGACAGCGCCAGCACGCGCGCCGAAGTGCGCTTTCAGGCGACGCTGACCGCGCTGGAACTCTTGCTGCCGTAAAGCTGCTCAGCCCTCTTCTCGAACGCGGCGACCATCTTGCGGAACGCCGCGTCGAGATACTGCCCGGCAAGCTTCTCGAAGATCGCGCTGCGGAACGTGAAATCGACGCGGAAGTCGATCACGCAACCGCCGTCGGGTCCATCCCGAAACGTCCAGTCGTTCTCGAGCCGCTTGAGTGGTCCGTCAATGTACTCGACCTTGATCGACCGAGGCCGGTCCTTGACCACGCGCGAGGTGAACTTCTCGCGCAGCGCGCTGAAGCCGACGAGCATGTCGGCGATCATCTCGCTCTCACTGTCGGACTTGATCCGGGTGGCCACCACCCACGGCAGGAACTCCGCATAACGGCGGACGTCGGCCACAAGGTCGAACATCTGTTCGGCCGACCATTGCAGCGTGCGGGTTTCGATTATCCTCGGCAAGTCGGGCCTACAGTCCGACCTTGGCAGCAGCCTTTGCCAACTGGGCATCGCGCGCGGCGCGCATGGCCCGGAAATCGTCACCGGCGTGATAGCTGGAACGGGTCAAGGGGCTCGCCGCGACCTGCAGGAAGCCCTTGGCGCGGGCGATCGAGCCATAGGCCTCGAACGCCTTGGGCGTCACGAAGTCGATCACCTTGGCATGCTTCGGCGTCGGCTGCAGGTATTGGCCCATGGTCAGGAAGTCGATCTGCGCCGAGCGCATGTCGTCCATGACCTGGTGAACCTCGAGGCGCTCTTCGCCAAGGCCGAGCATGATGCCCGACTTGGTGAAGATGCGCGGATCATGGCGCTTGACCTGTTCAAGCAGGCGCAGCGAAGCATAGTAGCGCGCGCCGGGGCGGATCGTCGGATAGAGACGCGGCACTGTCTCGAGATTGTGGTTGTAGACGTCCGGCCCTGCCTCGACGATCGATTCGACCGCGGCTTCCATCTTGTTGCGGAAGTCGGGCGTCAGAATCTCGATCGTGGTGTTGGGCGTCAGTTCGCGCAGGGTCTTGATGACCTTGACGAAGTGGCCGGCGCCGCCGTCGGGCAGGTCGTCGCGGTCGACCGAGGTGATCACGATGTGCTCAAGGCCCATCTTCGCAGCTGCCGTCGCCACGTTCATCGGCTCCAGCGGATCGACCGCCCGCGGCATCCCGGTCTTCACGTTGCAGAACGCACAGGCGCGGGTGCAGACTTCGCCGAGAATCATCACCGTGGCGTGCTTCTTGGTCCAGCATTCGCCGATGTTCGGGCAGGCCGCTTCCTCGCAAACGGTGTTAAGGCCAAGCTCGCGCATCAGGGCGCGGGTCTCGCCATAGCCCTTGCTGGTCGGAGCCTTGACGCGGATCCAGTCGGGCTTGCGCTGACGTTCGGGGCGGAGGTTCTGGGCCGGTTCGGTCATGCCGCCCAGATAGGCCGTTACGCCAGCACTTGAAAGACCCAATCTATGTGGTCATTAGCACAGGCCATGACCCAGGCTTCCCCCGAACTCGACCGCCTCATCGCAGGCTATCGCCGCTTCCGCGAAAGCGGCTGGACACCGAAGCTTGAGCGCTGGCGCGAATTGCGCGAAGGCCAGGAACCGCAGGTGATGATCATTGCCTGCTCCGACAGCCGGGTCGACCCGGCGCAGATCTTCGATGTCGATCCGGGCGAAATTTTCGTGGTGCGCAACGTGGCGGCCATGGTGCCCCCGTTCGAAACCAATCCCGGCCATCATGGCGTCTCGGCGGCCCTCGAATTTGCGATT
>JBEQCK010000268.1:0-3412 GCA_041639335.1 Novosphingobium sp. | reverse complement strand
GTCGGCCGGAGGGGAACTCGGCGCAAAGGCCAGCGAGGGCACCGAGATGATCGTGCCCACGCGCTTTTCCGTCAGCAGCGCGGCATAGCGCTGCACGGCTTCGTCGGCCATCTGGGCCCCGAACGCTGCCGGCAACAGCATCTGCCGGGCCAGCAGGCCCTGACCGAGGTCCTTGCGCACGTCCTTGTCGGTCAGGCCGCGCTGAGCGAGCAGCTGTTCGTAGGCCGACTGGCTGAACTTGCCATCGGGACCCTGGAATGCCGGGATCTTGGTGATCTCGCTGTCGATCAGGCGATCACCGGCCACCAGGCCATGTTCGCGGCCCCATTCGGCCATCGCCAGCCGGTCCGTCAGCCCGGTTAGTACGGTTTCCATGCCGCCGGCATCGAGGAACTGCTTCATCGTCAAGCCGGGCTGCTTCTGGCGCTCCTGCTCGAACGCATTGGTCAGCGCCTTGCCGAGTTCAGCCGTGCCGAGGCGATTGGAGCCGACCTTGGCGGCGCGATCGCCACCGGCGATTCCGCCAAAGCCACTGCCGGTGACATCGGCGCTGGCGAAAGCCAGAGCGATCAGGCCAAGAAAGATCAGGGCAACGGCAACGCCGATGCGCGACTTGAGGAACGAGCGGAAAAAGCCGAGCATTTGTGTAGTTCGTCTCTCGTCTGGGCACGGCAACGCACCCGAAGGTTCGGTTAGCGGTTGCCTTAGGAGGCAAACGCAATTCTCGCAATGGCTCCATGCCATCGATCGTCGTGCAACAGGTCGCGTGTGCCACGCGCGCCTGCGGCAAGTGGGTCTATGCCCGCTTATGCGATCAGGTGTTTTGCAGAATCAGTCCGGGTTTGATAGCCGCGCCGACGAAGCAGGGCGAACAATGCCCTGACAGACCGATTGTATCTGCGAAATTCAGGGGAACGCGCCGATCATGCCGCACCGTCCTTATATTGTAGGCAACTGGAAGATGAACGGGACGCGCGCCATGCTCGCCGAAGCTCGGGCGATTGACCGGGCGGCGGGGCGCTATCCTGACGTTCAGGTCGCCATCGCTCCTCCGTTCACCCTGATCGGCGCTCTTCGCGAGGCGGTGAGCGCAATGGGGGTTGGCGGGCAGGACTGCCATGTCAATGCAAAGGGCGCGCACACTGGCGATGTCTCGGCGCAGATGTTGGTCGATACCGGTGCCGACTTCGTGATCGTCGGGCACAGCGAACGTCGCAAGGACCATGGCGAAAGCGACGCCCTGATCAAGGCGAAGGCCGAAGCCGCGCTTTCGGCCGGGCTTGGTATCATCGTCTGCGTGGGTGAAACGCTTGAAGAGCGGGATGGCGGCAAGGCGGAAGCAGTCGTTTCCGCGCAGGTCAGCGCCTCGATGCCCGATTCCGATGCTGCTGCAGACGCAGTAGCGTCGGGCAAGGTGGCGGTTGCCTATGAACCGGTGTGGGCGATCGGTACCGGGCGCGTTGCCGAAGTGGCCGACGTTGTCGCCATGCATGCGCAGATTCGCCAGCAACTGCTTGCTCTCTACGGCGACGCTGGTGCGAAGGTGCGTATCCTTTATGGCGGTTCCGTGAATGCCGGCAACGCACGCGACTTGCTGGCTGCAGAAGGCGTGGGTGGTGCGCTTGTCGGCGGGGCGAGCCTTACGGCTGAAGCTTTCCTGCCGATCGTGGCCGCGGCCGACAACGGAGAGGCTTGAGCGCGGCAACGCGCGGGTTGCGCGGACGCCGTAGCAAGCCTACATGCCGCCCAAGGTTCCCGCGCGGTTTCGCGCACGAGGTGTGATTCATGTCGTTGTTCATTTTTCTTACCGTGGTCCAGGCCATTGTCGCCGCGCTGCTGGTGGTCGTGATCCTGATGCAGAAGTCGGAAGGCGGCGGGCTTGGCGTGGGCGGAAGCCCTGCCGGCTTCATGTCGGCGCGCGGCGCGGCTGACTTCATGACCCGGTTGACGACGATTCTCGCAACGGCGTTCGTCGTGCTCAGCATTGCCCTGGCGGCGCTCGCGGTCGGCACGAACTCGAGCCGTGAGATCGATACCTCGCTTGAGCGTAACACGCCCGTGCAGAACGCGCCGGCCAATGACCCGCTGGCTCCGGCCCAGGGTGCGCAGCCTGGCGCGGCTCCGGCCCAGCAGGCTCCGGCACCTGCCAACGATCCGCTGAACGGCGCCGCCGGCCAGTAAATCGATTATCGCAAAGCGGCTTGTCGCCCCGCGACCGGACAGGTTGCGGGTCGGCTGTCGTTTTGCTTTCGTCCACGGCTTGTGGATTGCGGCGAAGATTGCAGCCGCAACCGCTTGCCTAATTGCAACTTCTGACGCTAAGGCCCGAATCCCATGGCGCGGTACATTTTTATCACCGGCGGCGTGGTTTCCTCGCTCGGCAAGGGACTCATGGCAGCAAGCTTGGCGGCTTTGCTGCAGGCACGCGGTTTTCGCGTGCGCATCCGCAAGTTCGATCCCTATCTGAACGTCGATCCGGGGACGATGAGCCCCTATCAGCACGGCGAGGTCTTCGTGACCGACGACGGTGCGGAAACCGATCTCGACCTTGGCCACTACGAACGCTTTACCGGCGTTTCGGCGCGGCAGGCGGACAACATCACCTCGGGACGCATCTACCGCGATATCATCGCGAAGGAGCGCCGCGGCGATTACCTCGGCGCGACGGTGCAGGTGATCCCGCACGTGACCGACGCGATCAAGGACTTTGCGCAGGCCGAAACCGAGGATCTGGATTTCGTGCTGTGCGAGATCGGCGGGACGGTGGGTGACATCGAAGGTCTGCCGTTCATCGAGGCGTTGCGCCAGATGCACAACGAACTCGACCGCAACGATACCTGCTTCGTCCACGTCACGCTGGTGCCCTACATCGCTGCGGCCGGTGAACTGAAGACCAAGCCGACGCAGCATTCGGTGCGCGAACTCACCGGACTTGGCATTCAGCCCGACATTCTCCTTTGCCGCTGCGAGAAGCCGCTGCCCGAGAGCGAGCGCGCCAAGATCGCGCAGTTCTGCAACGTGCGGAAGTCTGCGGTCATCCCGGCGCTCGATGCCTCGAGCATCTATGCCGTGCCGCTGCAGTATCACGCCGAGGGCCTCGACAGCGAAGTGCTGCGCCACTTCGGCCTTACCGCGCCCGAGCCTGACCTGACGCGGTGGGACGACATCGTCGATCGGCACCAGAACCCCGAGGGCGAAGTTACCATCGGCGTCGTCGGCAAGTATGTCGGCCTGCAGGATGCCTACAAGTCGCTCAACGAAGCGCTGGTCCATGGCGGCATGGCCAACCGGGTCAAGGTGCGGATCAAGTGGCTCGACGCAGAGCTGTTCGAGAAGGACGATGCGGAAATCGCAGCGCATCTCGAACCGATGCATGGCATCCTTGTGCCTGGTGGCTTTGGCGAGCGCGGGA
>JBEQCK010000267.1:0-3392 GCA_041639335.1 Novosphingobium sp. | reverse complement strand
GGTCAGCTTTCCAGCTCGACGTCCCAGTAGAGCCAGTCGCGCCAGGTTTCGTGCAGGTAGTTGGGCGGGAAGGCGCGGCCGCGTTCCTGCAATTGCCACGTCGTCGGCCGGATTGCGCGGTTCATCAGGCGCATGTGTGCCTGCTCCGGGGTGCGCCCGCCCTTTTTCAGATTGCACGGTGAGCACGCCGCCGCAACGTTCTCCCACGAGGTCCGCCCGCCGAGGCGACGCGGCACGATATGGTCGAAGGTCAGCAGGTCCGGGCTGCCGCAGTACTGGCACTGGAAGCGATCGCGCAGGAACAGGTTGAAGCGGGTGAAGGCGGGATATTCGCTGGGCCGCACGTATTGCCGCAGCGCGATGACGGAGGGCAGCTTCATCCCGAAGCTGGCGCTGTGCACCTCGCGGTCATAGGTCTCGATGATGTCGACGCGTTCGAGGAACACCGCCTTGATCGCGGTCTGCCACGGCCAGAGGCTCAAGGGGTAATAGCTGAGCGGCGTGTAATCGGCATTGAGGACCAGCGCGGGGCAGTTCGCCTGATGCCGGTCATTGTGCAAAACGTCGTTGAAGGCGACGCTGTCGCCGCTGTTGGGCCTGGCCGAAGCCGCCCGATCGATCAGCGCCTTATGGAGCACGTCCGGCCAGAATCTTCGAACATTTGCGCTTCCCTGCAGGCAGAGGCAAGCTCGCCTCCGCAGGGGCAGTCATGGCTGAGCCTTGTGACCGCAGTGTTACGCATGAGCACAAGAGACACCGGTGCGAGTCTGCCGTCAAGGGGTGGTTTGGCACCCTTTCCACAGTCGGTGGCGCGTGCGCGGCGATCGGGGCTTTCCCTTGTGTAAAACAGGCCGGATTCGCTTGGGTTTTTGCCCTTTCGTGCCTATGTGCAGACTATGTCGAGCACCAACGAAAACACACCCAACACCAACGCCTATGGCGCCGATTCCATCAAGGTCCTGAAAGGCCTCGATGCGGTGCGCAAACGCCCCGGCATGTACATCGGCGATACCGACGATGGCTCGGGCCTGCACCACATGGTGTTCGAGGTTTCGGACAACGCAATCGACGAGGCTCTGGCCGGGCACTGCGATCTGGTGCTGATCGAACTGAACCCCGATGGCTCGGTCTCGGTCGAGGACAACGGGCGCGGCATCCCGACCGACATCCATGCCGAAGAAGGCGTCTCGGCGGCCGAAGTGATCATGACCCAGCTCCACGCGGGCGGCAAGTTCGAGAACACGTCGGACGACAACGCCTACAAGGTTTCGGGCGGTCTCCACGGTGTCGGCGTCTCGGTGGTGAACGCCCTGTCGGAATGGCTGGAGCTGACGATCTGGCGCGATGGCAAGGAGCACTGGATGCGCTTTGCCAATGGCGATGCCGAAGGTCCGCTGGTGGTCAAGGGGCCTGCTCCTGAAGGCAAGAAGGGCACCCGCGTGACCTTCTCGGCCAGCCACGAGACTTTCAAGAACGTGCTCGAGTTCGATTTCGACAAGCTCGAGCACCGCTACCGCGAGCTCGCCTTCCTCAATTCGGGCGTGCGCATCCTGCTGCGCGACAAGCGGCACGAGGACGTGAAGGAGCACGACCTCTATTACGAAGGCGGCATCGCAGCCTTCGTGAAGTATCTTGACCGCAACAAGCAGCCGCTGATGCCCGAACCGGTTGCCATCTCGGCCAACCGCGATGGCATCGGCATCGACGTCGCGCTCGAGTGGAACGACAGCTACTACGAAAACGTGCTGTGCTTCACCAACAACATCCCGCAGCGCGATGGCGGCACGCACCTTGCGGCATTCCGCGCGGCGCTGACGCGTACGCTCAACGGCTATGCCGAACGCTCCGGCCTGCTCAAGAAGGAGAAGGTCAGCCTGACAGGCGATGACATGCGCGAAGGGCTTACCGCCATCGTCTCGGTCAAGCTGCCTGATCCGAAGTTCTCCTCGCAGACCAAGGACAAGCTGGTCTCCTCGGAAGTGCGCCAGCCGCTGGAAAGCCTGATGGCTGACAAGATGGTCGAATGGCTGGAGGAAAACCCCGGCCACGCCAAGGCCATCGTCCAGAAGGTGATCGACGCCGCCGCCGCGCGCGAAGCGGCCAAGCGCGCCCGCGAACTGACCCGCCGCAAGGGGGCGATGGATATCGCCTCGCTGCCCGGAAAGCTGGCCGACTGCCAGGAACGCGATCCTGCCAAGTGCGAACTGTTCCTGGTCGAGGGTGACTCGGCAGGTGGCAGCGCCAAGCAGGGGCGTGACCGCAAGACGCAGGCGATCCTGCCCTTGAAGGGCAAGATCCTCAATGTCGAGCGCGCGCGGTTTGATCGCATCATCGGCTCGAAGGAAGTCGGCACGCTGATCCAGGCGATGGGCACCGGCCTGCGTGACGAGTTCAACCTCGACAAGCTGCGCTATCACAAGATCGTGATCATGACCGACGCCGACGTCGACGGCGCGCATATCCGTACGCTGCTGCTGACGTTCTTCCACCGCCAGATGCCCGAGATCATCAAGGCCGGGCACCTCTTCATCGCCCAGCCGCCGCTTTACAAGGTCGCCAAGGGGCGCAGCGAAGTCTACCTCAAGGACAACGCCGCGATGGACCGCTATCTGGTCGAGGCCGGGCTTTCGGGCCGCGTGCTCGAGACCACGGGCGGCGCGCGCAGCGGGCCGGACCTCGAAGCGCTGGTCGAACACGCCCTGCGCATGCGCAACCTGATGGCTTTCGTGCCGCGCCGCTACAGCCCCTCGATCATCGAGGCGCTGGCCCTGTCGGGTTCGCTCGAACCCGAAATGTCGGCCGAGCAGCGCGATGCGGCGCTGGCAAAGGCCGCCGACTGGCTCAACCGTGGCGATACCGAGGCACGCTGGAGCGTGGTGGTGTCGGAAGAGGGCGGCTATCACGTCCAGCGTTTCTGGCGCGGGGTGACCGATCATCACATGATCGAAGCCGGGTTCCTCGTCAGCGCCGAAGCGCGCAAGCTGGCAAAGCTCGCGGCCGAGAACGCCGAAGTCTATGCCGGAATGGCGCGTCTGGTGCGCGCAACCGCCGCCGAGGCCGAGCCTGCGCCGGTCGTGGCCGAAGGAGACGACGAAGCACCTGCTGCCCCTGCCGCCAAGGTCAAGGACGCGATCACGCGGCCGTCCGAATTGCTCGATGCGGTGTTTGCCGGTGGCCGCAAGGGCCTGTCGATCCAGCGCTACAAGGGTCTTGGCGAGATGAACGCCGAGCAGCTGTGGGAAACCACGCTCGATCCCGACAACCGCTCGCTGCTGCAGGTCAAGGTCGAGGACGCCGACGTCACTGACGAGATCTTCACCCGCCTGATGGGCGATGTCGTCGAACCGCGCCGTGACTTCATTCAGGAAAATGCCCTGAACGTGGCGAACCTG
>JBEQCK010000266.1:0-3420 GCA_041639335.1 Novosphingobium sp. | reverse complement strand
AGGTCTTGTGCTCGATCAGCTTCTCGGTGCCGCGATGCAGCAGGCCGACGTGCGGATCGATGCGCTCGATGATTTCGCCGTCAAGCTCCATCACCATGCGCAGCACGCCGTGCGCCGCCGGGTGCTGTGGCCCGAAGTTGATCGTGTAGTTGGTGATGACCTCGTCGCCGGTGGTCGGCGACTGTTCGAGGCTCAGGCTCATGCGCCTTCTCCATCGGTCTTCTTCTTGCGCGGCTTGCGGGCCGGACGGTCCTCGGTCGGCTCAGGCGCGGCGGGCGCATCCTTGGCCGAATCCGCAGGCGGCACAGCCTTGGCAGCCTCGGCATTGGCCTTCTCGCCAGCGCCGGTTTCGGCGGGCTTTTCCGTCGTCTTGGGCGTAGCGACAGGAGCAGGCGCAGGCGTTGCCGGAGGCACAACCGCCTTCTCGTCACCCGGCAACACGTAGTCCGCGCCTTCCCACGGGCTCATGAAGTCGAACTGGCGGAGGTCCTGCGCGAGTTGCACCGGCTCATAGACCACGCGCTTGTCTTCTTCCGAATAGCGAAGTTCGACATAGCCGGTCAGCGGGAAGTCCTTGCGGAACGGATGCCCCTGGAAGCCATAGTCGGTGAGAATGCGGCGCAGGTCCGAATTGCCAGCGAAGAGCACACCGAACATGTCGTAGACTTCGCGCTCGTACCATCCGGCGTTCGGCCAGAGAGTCGTCACCGTCGGCACCGGCGTCGCCTCGTCGGTCGAGACCTTGACGATCACGCGATGGTTCCTGGTTACCGAAAGCAGGCAGTAGCACACGTCGAAACGCTCGGCGCGGCTCGGGTAGTCGACGCCCGCGATGTCCATCAACTGCTGGTATTCGTGCTCGTCGCGCAGCAGGCGCAGGGCGTCTGCAACGCTGTCCCGCGCGACGGTGAGCAGGATTTCGCCATGCTCCTCGTCAGCCGAAACCAGCATCGCGCCCAGCGAAGCCGCCAGCGCATCCTTCACGCCCTCGTTCGAGGACCAGCGCGGCGCGGAGTGGAGAACTGTCATTGTTCCTGGCTCCTCAGCGCTCGATCGTGCCGGCACGGCGGATCTTCCGCTGCAACTGCATCACGCCATAGAGCAGCGCTTCGGCGGTCGGCGGGCAGCCGGGCACGTAGATGTCCACGGGCACGATGCGGTCGCAACCGCGCACAACCGAATAGCTGTAGTGATAGTAGCCGCCGCCATTGGCACACGATCCCATCGAGATCACGTACTTGGGGTCCGACATCTGGTCGTAGACCTTGCGCAGCGCCGGAGCCATCTTGTTGCACAGCGTGCCGGCCACGATCATCACGTCCGACTGGCGCGGCGAAGCGCGCGGGGCGACGCCAAAGCGCTCCATGTCGTAGCGCGGCATGTTGACGTGGATCATCTCGACCGCGCAGCAGGCAAGGCCGAACGTCATCCACCACAGCGAGCCGGTGCGGGCCCACTGGAACAGCTCCTCGGTGCTGGTGACGAGGAAGCCCTTGTCATTGACCTCGGCATTGAGGCTGTCGAAAAACGCCTGATCGGGCGCGGTCATCGCGCCCTGGTTGGCAGTAACGAGCGGGTTAGTGGCCATGTTGCTCATTCCCAGTCCAGCGCGCCCTTCTTCCAGGCGTAGACAAAGCCGATCACCAGTTCGCCGAGGAAGACCATCATGGTCGTCCACCCGGCCCAACCGGTTTCCTTCAGGCTCACTGCCCAGGGAAACAGGAACGCGGCTTCGAGATCGAAGATAATGAACAGGATCGCGACGAGATAGAACCGCACGTCGAACTGGCTGCGCGGGTCTTCGAACGCGGGGAAGCCGCATTCGTACTCGCTGAGCTTTTCCGCCGTGGGATTGTGAGCGCCGGTCAGGCGCGACACACCCATCGGCAGGAACACGAATGCGGAAGAAAGCGCCAAGGCGATCCCGAGAAAGATCAGGATCGGCAGGTATTGAGACAGATCGACCAAAGGGCTGACTCGCGAAGCTGCAGGTTCGCCTGCGCCCTAGTCCCGACCGCGGCCGTACGCAAGTGGGGTGCATTGCACTAAGGGCGGAATTGCCCGCCCTTTTCCCCGTCCTGCACCGCGGGGCGACGCACATGCGCCGCCCTGCCATTCGTATGCCTTGCTTACTTCAGCTGCATCTTGAGCGTGCGCGCCGTGGCAGCACCATAAGGCGGCTTGAGGCCCGCGATCTTGGCAAGGTCGATCTTCGGCTGGCTGTAGACGGCGCGGGCATGGCTGAACGAACGGAAGCCTTCCACGCCATGGTAGCTGCCCATGCCCGAAGGCCCGACCCCGCCGAACGGCAGGTCATCGGCCGAGACATGAAAAATAACATCATTGACGGTAACCCCGCCCGAAATCGTCCGGGTCAGCACCGTCTCTCGCTCGGCCGAATCCTCGCCGAAGTAATAGAGCCCCAGCGGCCGGTCGTGGGCATTGATATAGTCGATGGCCTGCTCGATCCGCGAATACGTCTTCACCGGCAGGACCGGCCCGAAGATCTCGTCCTGCATGACCTTCATGTCGTCATTGACGTTGCGCAGGATCGTCAGCGGCATCTTGTTGCCGTTCGATCCTTCGAAATTCTCGTTGCCGGGATTGACGACGATGGCCTCGGCACCCTTGGCAACGGCATCGTCGACCAGCCCTGCCAGCCGGTCGCGGTGGCGACGGTTGATCACCGACGTATAGTCATCATTCGCCAGCAGCGTCGGATACATCTTTGCCACGCTCGCCTGCACCGCGCCGATCGCCTTGTGCTCCAGCTCTTCAGGCACAAGCATGTAGTCCGGCGCGAGGCAGATCTGCCCGGCGTTCATCATCTTGCCCAAGGCAATGCGCTCCGCCGCCTTGGCGACATCGGCACTGCGCCCGAGGATCGTCGGCGACTTGCCGCCCAGTTCCAGCGTCACCGGCACCAGATTGTCCGCCGCTGCATGCAAAACATGCTTGCCGATAGACGTCGCCCCGGTGAACAGCAGGTGGTCGAACGGCAGCGCGCAGAAGTCCTGCCCGGTCTGCGGCCCGCCCAGGATCACCGCCACCTCCTCCTCACCGAAGAACTTCGGAAACAGCTCGGCCATCAGTTCCGACGTCCGCTCGGTAAACTCGCTGGGCTTCAGCATCGCCCGGTTGCCCGCGGCAAAAGCCTGCGCCAGCGGCCCCATCGTCAGCCCGACCGGAAAGTTCCACGGTGCGACGATGCCGATCACGCCCTTGGGCTCGTACCGCACCTCGGCCCGGGCTCCGAGCAGGTTGAGCGGGAAGTTGACGTGGCGTTTCTCGGGCTTGCTCCAAGCCTTCATGCGCTTCTGGGAATAGCGGATCAGGCTCATCGAAGGCATGATGTCGGTCAGCATCGACTGCTCGTGGCTGCGATGGCCAAAGTCGGCGCTCATCGCCCGGGCGAAGTAG
>JBEQCK010000265.1:0-3537 GCA_041639335.1 Novosphingobium sp. | reverse complement strand
GCGATGGCCGCGCCGAACAGCGCCGCGTCACCATCGCCAAGTGTCGTGAGCGGATCGAGAACCTGCGTCGCCAACAGGCGGACATTGCTGCGACCATCGACGAACTGACCAGCTTCGTCGATCTCGTCATCGCCAAGGAGCGGTCCGAAGGCCGCGATCCAACGGCCTGAAGGCCGAACGCTTAAAGGGACAGGACAAATGCCGATCTACAACGCGCCGACCCGCGACACCCGTTTCGTCGTCAACGAACTGATCCGCCTTGAAAGCTATGGCAACCTGCCCGGCTTCGAAAGCGCCACGCCCGACATGACCGATGCGATCATCGAGGAGGCTGGGCGCTTCGTTTCCGAAGTCATCGCTCCGCTCAATCTCTCGGGCGACAAGGAAGGTTGCACGCGCCATCCCGATGGCAGCGTGACCACGCCGACCGGCTTCAAGGACGCCTATCGTCAGTACGTGGAAGGCGGCTGGGGCACGCTCTCTGCGCCCGAGGCATATGGCGGTCAGGGTCTGCCGCATGTGATGGGTTTCATCATGGAGAAGTACCTCGCCACCGCCAACCAGGCTTTCGCGATGTATCCAGGCCTTGCCAACGGCGCGATCTCGGCGATCATTGCCAAGGGTTCGCCCGAGCAGCAGGCGAAGTACCTGCCGAAGATGGTGACCGGCGAATGGCTCGGCACCATGAACCTGACCGAGCCGCACTGCGGCACAGACCTTGGCATGATTCGCACCCGCGCCGAACCGCAGGCCGATGGGACTTATGCCATCACCGGCACCAAGATCTTCATTTCCGCGGGCGATCATGACCTGACCGAGAACATCATCCACCTCGTGCTCGCCAAGACGCCGGGTGCGCCGGAATCGAGCAAGGGCATATCGCTGTTCATTGTCCCGAAGTTCATCGTCAATGACGATGGCTCGCTGGGCGAGAAGAACGGCGTTTCGGTCGGCTCCATCGAAGAGAAGATGGGCATCCATGGCAACGCCACCTGCGTCATGAACTACGACGGGGCGAAGGGCTGGATGGTCGGCGAGGAGAACAAGGGTCTCGCCGCCATGTTCATCATGATGAATGCGGCGCGCCTTGGCGTGGGCATGCAGGGGCTGGCACAGGCCGAAGTCGCCTACCAGAACGGCCTTGCCTATGCTCTCGACCGCCGCCAGGGCCGCGCGCTGACCGGGCCTGCCGATCCGCAGGCCAAGGCCGATCCGATCATCGTCCATCCCGACGTGCGCCGCATGCTGATGGACGCCAAGACCTTCATCGAAGGCATGCGCGCATTGTGCCTGTGGGGTGCCCTGCAGGTCGACCTGTCGCACAAGGCGGCAACGGCGGAAGAGCGCCAGATGGCCGACGACCTGATCAGCCTGCTCACGCCGGTGATCAAGGGCTATGGCACCGACATGGGCTACAAGGTCGCTACCGACATGCAGCAGGTGTGGGGCGGCCACGGCTACATCGCCGAGAACGGCATGGATCAGTTCGTACGCGATGCCCGCATTGCCATGATCTATGAAGGCACCAACGGCGTGCAGGCGATGGACCTCGTCGGCCGCAAGCTGGCGCTGAACGGGGGCCGCGCAATCCAGGCGTTCTTCGCGCTGGTCGATGCCGAATGCGCCGAGGAAACCGGCGACGAGACTGTCAAGCTGGTGGCTGAGCGCCTCGCCAAGGCCAATGGCGAACTCAAGGCCGCGACGATGTGGTTCATGCAAAACGCGATGGGTAATCCCAACAATCTCGGCGCCGGGGCCTATGCCTACATGACGCTGACGGGCATCGTGTCGCTCGGCCTGATGTGGCTGCGCATGGCCAAGGTTGCGGCTGCGGCAATTGCGGATGGCACCGAGGACAAGGCGTTCTACGAAGCCAAGCTGACTTGCGCCCGCCACTGGGCGACGCGCTACACCACCGAAGCCGGCGCGCTGCGCCGTCAGGTGGAAGCAGGGGGAGAGACGATCATGGCGCTGACGCCGGAACAGCTTGCCATCGCGTGATGCGGAGAGGGGAGGCGACGAACGCCTCCCCGATCAGTCCAGAACTTCGTCGAGAAGGCCCATCAGCGCTGCCCAGCTCTGGCGGTCGGCGCTGGCGTCATAGCCGATTGCGGCCATGCCGCGTTCATCGCTGCCGGGATCTGTGAAGCCATGCTTCACGCCACTGTAGCTGTGGAAGTGCCAGTTGGCTCCCGCAGCGTCCATTTCCTCCCAGAACGCCATTACCTGCGAACGTGGGACCATGGGGTCGGCGTCGCCGTGGCAGACGAGGATGCGGGCCTTCACGGCGCCGGGTGAGGCGGGGGCTTGCGTATCGAGCAGGCCGTGGAAGCTTGCGGCAAGGACGATGTCGGCCCCATCGCGCGCCAGTTCGATTGCGGCTTGTCCGCCCATGCAAAAGCCGATAGCGGCAACCGGCAGGCCTTGCGCTTCCGGTAGTGCGGTCAGCGCAGCGAGGCCCGCGTGCAGGCGCTGGCGGTAGCCTTCGGCGCTGGCGCGCAAGGGGCCTGCCAGTTCGCGCGCATGGTCGAAATCGCGGACCTGCACGCCGTAGAAGTCCGCGATCATCGCCAGATAACCCGCCTGCGCCAGCATGTGCGCGCGGCGGATCATCGGCGTGTTGCAGTTGGCGATCGTTGGCAGCACCAGCACTGCGGCGCGGGGTGGACCCTCGGGCTTTACCAGAAAGCCGGTGAGGGCCACGTCACCATCGGCGTAATCGACCTGCTCGACCGCCATTGCGATTACTCCGGCAGGAAGTCCGGGACCGAGAGATAGCGTTCGCCGGTATCGTAGTTGAAACCGAGCACGCGGCTGCCGGCGGGAAGGGTTTCAAGCTTCTGGGCAATCGCCGCCAATGTCGCGCCCGAGGAGATGCCAACAAGGATGCCCTCCTTGGCCGCGCACTGGCGCGCCATTTCCTTGGCATCGGCCGGATCGACCGTGATCGCGCCGTCGATCGACCTGGTGTGCAGGTTGCCGGGGATGAAGCCGGCGCCGATGCCCTGGATCGGGTGGGGCGCAGGCTGGCCGCCTGAGATGACCGGGGACAGCGTCGGCTCGACCGCGTAGGCTTTCATCGAGGGCCAGTGCTTCTTCAGTTCCTCGGCGCAACCGGTGAGGTGACCGCCCGTGCCGACGCCGGTGATCAGCGCGTCGATCGGCTCGCTGGCGAAGTCCTTGAGGATTTCCTGCGCGGTCGTCCGCACGTGGATGGCGACGTTGGCAGGATTGTCGAACTGCTGGGGCATCCATGCGCCCTCGGTCGATTCGACGAGTTCGCGGGCACGCTCGATCGCGCCTTTCATGCCTTTCTCACGCGGGGTCAGGTCGAAGGTGGCGCCATAGGCAAGCATCAGGCGGCGCCGTTCGAGCGACATCGATTCGGGCATGACGAGCACGAGCTTGTAGCCCTTGACCGCTGCCGCCATGGCGAGGCCAATGCCGGTGTTGCCCGAGGTCGGCTCGATAATCGTGCCGCCGGGCTTGAGGCTGCCATCGGCCTCTGCAGCCTCGATCATGGCGAGGCCGATCCAG
>JBEQCK010000264.1:0-3576 GCA_041639335.1 Novosphingobium sp. | reverse complement strand
CACGCTTTCATCTATGGCGCGCTCGATCTGTCGCCGACCGTGCTGACCCGCAACTTCGGCTTCAGCTGGGATGTCTCGGGCTGGTTGCTGACGCCGTGGATGGGCAAGCTGGGGGCCGAAGTCGTCGAAAAGATGCGCCGCCGCGTCATGGCAGAACTCACCACGACCTTTGCCAGCCACTACAAGGCGCGGGTTAGGCTGGACGAGGCGCTGACCAAGGTAGCGGCGCTGGAGTACAATGCCCGCCGCACCGGCGAGAAGTATCTTATCACGCCGTAAGGCGGTAAACGTCGCACTGCGTAAGCTTACATAGCGGATGCGCCAGCAATCTTGAACGCCTGTTCTTCTATCCGGCAGGGATGGACGGGACCCTTGGCAGTGGAAGGCTGGAAAAGTTGAAGCTCTGGCTGCTCAAGCGGCCAGGCTCCCTGCTACATCTGTTGCACTATGACATCGAACCGGGCGAAGTCGAATGGTTTGCCCGGCGCAAGCTGGACTATATCAACTCGCTGAGCGGGAACCTGTTCGAAGCGCTGCGCATGGCGTTGATGCTGGCGATCTGCGCACCCGGCCTGACCTGGCACTTCTATGTCTGTGCCCTGCTGCTTCTGGCACAGATGCGGGTGGGGCTGACTGAACTGCGTCGAAAGGAAAACTGCGGCCAGTACAAGCCATCGGAGATGGTCGAGATCTGGGCCAAGGGGATCTGGTTGCGTGCCATATTCCTTGCGGGCTTCACCGCATGTTGCATCATCGCCGTGCCGAGCGAGCGGATCGGGGCGCTGATCGTTTATGTTCTGGTGCTCGCCCAACTCGAACTGCTGCTGCAGTTCACCATGCCGGTGGCCGGGATCATTTCCCAAACGATCTCGCTGGGCCTGATGACCATGGCGCTCCTGTTCCGCCCCGACATGCGCGGGGAACTGATCGTGCCGGTCATGGGGCTGCAACTGATTGCCCTTCATGTGATGCTGTTCAACCTGCACTACATGTTCGCGACCCGCATCCTGCGCACGCGCCGTCTGAAGGCTGCTGGCGAGACGATACAGGGGCTGCTCACCGCGTACGAGACCCACGCCAGCGACTGGATGCTCGAAACCGACGCCAGCGGGAACATCGTGCTCCCGTCCGAGCGCCTGTGCGCAGCACTTGGGCGCAGCGCGACCGATCTGGAAGGCGTGAAGCTGCTCAACTTGCTTGTGGCGGGGATGGAGACAGATGCGCTGCGCAAGGCAGCGCGGAAGCTGAAGCCATTTCACGACATGGCGATTCCGATCGTGATCGAGGGTGATCTGCACTGGTGGTCAGTGACGGGAAGTCCGCTTTACCAGGAGCATCGGCACAGCGGCTTCCGCATGTTCGTGCGGGATGTGACCGACCGTTACACGGCCGAAAGCCGGGCGCGGTTCCTGGCAGACCATGACAGTCTGACTGTCCTGCCCAATCGCCATAATTTCCAGGCGAGGCTGGAGTCGGCGCTCGACGGCGCGGTCGCCGAAAACCGGTTCTCCGTCTTTTACGTCGACCTTGATCACTTCAAGGCGGTCAACGACACGCTCGGCCATCAATTTGGCGACAGCGTGCTGGTGGAAGCGGCGTGGCGGATCAAGTCGGCGCTGGGAGGCCGAGGCTTCGTGGCCCGTCTTGGCGGGGACGAGTTTGCCTGCATCGTCGACGAATTCGATACCGTGGACGATCTGCGGGAGGCCGGCCGGGCCATAGTCGAAGCGATCAGCCAGCCCATGGAGATCGAACGCCGGACGGTCCGGATCGGAGCAAGTATCGGCATAGCGATTGCGCCGGATCATGGCCCCACGTCCGAAGCCCTGCTGCGCAGCGCCGACCTTGCGCTTTACGAAGCCAAATCGCGCGGGCGGGGCTCTGCGATCGTCTACTATCCGGCGATGGAGGAACTGAAGCAGGAGCGCGGTCGGCTCGAACTGGATCTGCGCAGTGCCTTGGCCAATGGCGAGTTCGAACTGCACTACCAGCCGCTGCATGAACTTGCCGGAGATCGTATTGCCGGGTTCGAGGCGCTTCTGCGCTGGCGACATCCCGAGCGCGGACTGGTGCCGCCTGACCTGTTCATCCCGATCGCCGAGCAGACGGGCTTGATCGTCGCGCTGGGGGATTGGGTGTTGCGCGAGGCATTGGCCGAGGCAGCCACCTGGCCTGATGACATGACTGTGGCGGTCAACGTCTCCCCTGCGCAGATGGCGGACTTTACCTTGCTCAAGCAGGTCATCGGGGCGCTTTCGGCGAGTGGTTTCGATCCGCACCGGCTTGAGCTGGAGATTACCGAAACCATGCTGATGCAGGAGTGCGATGAGCACCTGCAGCAACTGGAGCGGCTGCATGCACTGGGGGTGCGGATCGCGCTTGATGATTTCGGCACAGGGTATTCGTCGCTGAATTACTTGCGCAGGTTCCCGTTCGACAAGATCAAGATCGACCGCTGCTTCATCACCGAGATTAGCTCGGGCAGTGAAAGCAGCGCGATCATCGAGGCTGTTCTGGATCTAGCCGGCAAGCTCAAGATGCAGACCATTGCCGAAGGCGTCGAGTCCGAGGAGCAATTGGCGAGCCTGCGCGCCTTGGGCTGCGAGCAGGTGCAGGGCTATCTGATCAGCAGGGCAATCCCGGCCGCTGACCTGCCGATTACCCGACGTTTTGCGAGGCAGGACTGCGGCATCGAGGCTGTCACGCCCCTCACGCCCGAATACCAGCCAGTGGCCGTTGCGATTCCCGGCGCAGAGATCCAGGAGGCCCGGCGGGCCTAAGCCCGCCGCAGCCATTACCCGTTTCAGCCGCGGTGGGCGACGCTTTCGGGCAGGTCCTTGCCGAAGACGCGCTGGTAGTATTCAGCCACCAGCACGCGCTCGGTCTCGTCGCACTTGTTGAGGAACGACAAGCGGAACGAGAAGCCGACGTCGTTGAAGATCTGGCTGTTCTGCGCCCAGCTGATCACCGTGCGCGGGCTCATCACGGTCGAGATATCGCCGTTGATGAAGCCCTGGCGGGTCAGGTTCGCAACGCGCACCATGTCGGCCACGATCTTCGGATCGAGCGTAGGCACCTTCTTGCTGACGATTTCGAGCTCGGTCGCATCGGGCAGGTAGTTCAGCGCGACGACGAGGTTCCAGCGGTCCATCTGGCCCTGGTTGATCGCCTGCGTGCCGTGATAGAGGCCCGAGGTATCGCCGAGGCCGACGGTGTTGGCCGTGGCGAACAGGCGGAAGTGCTTGTTCGGGCGGATCACGCGGTTCTGGTCAAGCAGCGTCAGCTTGCCTTCGGTTTCCAGCACGCGCTGGATCACGAACATCACGTCGGGACGGCCAGCGTCGTATTCGTCGAATACCAGGGCGGTCGGCGTCTGCAGCGCCCAGGGCAGCAGGCCTTCGCGGAATTCGGTAACCTGAAGGCCATCGCGCAGGACGATGGCGTCGCGGCCGACGAGGTCGATGCGGCTGATGTGGGCATCGAGGTTGATGCGGATGCACGGCCAGTTGAGGCGGGCGGCAACCTGTTCGATGTGGGTCGACTTGCCGGTGCCGTGATAGCCCTGGACCATCACGC
>JBEQCK010000263.1:0-3545 GCA_041639335.1 Novosphingobium sp. | reverse complement strand
CTTCGCGCGCCTGCGCAATCGCGCGCTCGCCTTCCTCGTCATAGCTGGCAACGTCCGCCAGCCGCGCCGAAAGCCCGCGCCTGCGCCCGCGCGACTTGCCCTCAGGCCCGATCACCCAGCGCCGCAGCTCGATCGTTTCTGCTCCCGTCAGCGCTGCAGAGAACGTCGAATCCGCCGCCTCGAACACGTGGTGTCCTTCGTCGAACACGATCCGCGTCGGCCGCTGCGCGGCATCGCGGCCTCTCGCCGCGTTGATCATCACCAGCGCATGGTTGGCAATGACCAGCTCGGCATCGGCAGAGGCGCGGGCCGCGCGTTCGATGAAGCACTTCCGGTAATGCGGGCACCCGGCATAGACGCATTCACCGCGCTGGTCGGTCAGTGCCGCGATGCCGCGCTTGCGGAACAGCGTGCCGAGCCAGCCCGGCAGATCGCCGCCGATCATGTCGCCGTCCTGCGAATAGGCCGCCCAGCGCGCCACCAGTTGCGCCAGGATCGCCGCCCGCCCGGCAAACCCGCCCTGCAGCGCGTCCTCCAGATTGAGCAGGCACAGGTAATTCTCGCGCCCTTTGCGCACCACAACCGGCGGCTTGCCGTTGCGCTCGTTCGGAAACGCCCGCCGGCTTTCGCGCCGCAATTGCCGCTGCAGCGCCTTGGTATAGGTCGAAACCCACACCGTCCCACCCGATTGCTCCGCCCACAGCGACGACGGCGCGAGATAGCCGAAGGTCTTGCCCGTGCCCGTGCCCGCCTGCGCCAGCACGACATGCGGCTGGCCCTGTCCTTGCCGCGGCGCGAACATCCGCGAAGCCTCGCGCGCATAGTCCTGCTGCGTCGGCCGCGCTTCAGCGCCAGTGCCAGTCAGTTCCGCCAGCCGCGAGACCACCGCCGTCTCGCCCAGCACCACTTGTGCAGGCTGGGGCCGCTCGGCCGTCTCCTCCCACTCCGGCAGCTTGGCGAACAGCCACCGCTCCGCCCTTTCCGGCTTCCTGATGCGCGGGGTGAGCAAGGTCGCCCAAGGCCAGCGCATCCGCACCAGCGATTGCAGCGCCGTCCACGCGCCCTCGCGCTCGGCCCAGTCCGCGCTCTCGCACGTGGCCAGCAAAGCCTCTGCCGCCTCCTGCAAAAGCTGCGGCACCTTGTCGTCACCCGTCGGCTCGTCCAGCCCCAGCGCATGGGCGAGGCCCTTCGGCGTCGGCACCATGAAACGGGCGGGGTGGACGAAAGCGAACAGCTCCAGCAGGTCGAGCCCGGACAGGTCCGGATAGCCCAGCCTGCTTGCCACCAGTGGCGCATTGAGCATCAGCAGGGGCGTATCGGCCGCCGCGACGATCGCCTCGCCCTTGCCAAGGCCGCGCGTGGCAAAGCCGTCGCGCAGCCAGCACCCGCCATGGCTTGCATGAATCGCTGGCAGATTGAGGGCAGGGTGCTCCGTCACCATCGTGCGTTAGAACAGGAATGGAACACCGGGCAAGCCTGCATGGCACCAAAAGCAAACCTTTCACCGTGATTTGCCACCCCCCCTTAAAACCATCAGCCGCCCGCCGTCCTTCTCCACAGCAACCAATACCGGCGTGTCCCACCAGATGCTCCGGCCCATAGTGGAGAATGGGAAATGGCAGTCATCAACACGAATATCAGCGCCATACGCGCTACGAATGCTTCGAACTCGGCCAACAAGATGCTCGGTACGGCAATGGAGCGTCTCTCGACCGGCAAGCGCATCAACGGCGCCAAGGACGATGCCGCAGGCCTCGCCATCAGCACGACCATGACCTCGCAGATCAAGGGCATGGGCCAGGGCGTCCGCAACTCGAACGACGGCATCAGCCTTGCCCAAACGGCAGACGGTGCGCTTAACGAAGTGACCGCCATGCTGCAGCGCATTCGCGAACTGGCGGTCCAGTCGGCCTCGGGCACCTATCAGGACGCCACCGACCGCGTCTACATGCAGAGCGAAGTCGATCAGCTGACCGCGCAGGTCGATCAGATCATCACCAACACCAATTTCAACGGCGTGCAGCTGTTTGATGGCACGGTCACCACCATCACCATCCAGGCAGGCTCGGACGCTTCGGACCAGGTCGTCCTCGAGATCGCCGACCTCACCACGCTGCAGGCTTCGGGCGGTGCCGCCGGTTCCTACGACGTCTCGACGGCGGCCAACGCCAACACCCTGCTCGGCACGCTGGACACGGAACTGGATTCGATCTCCGGCGCCCGTTCGCTGCTCGGTGCCGGTCAGAACCGCCTTGAATCGGTGATCAACAACCTCAACGACAACATCACCAACCTCTCGGATGCCCGCTCGCGCATTCTCGATACCGACTATTCGGCGGAAACCACTGCAATGGCCAAGGCCCAGATCCTTTCGCAGGCATCGACGGCCATGATCGCCCAGGCCAACCAGGCCCAGCAGAACGTCCTCTCGCTTCTGAAGTAAGCCTCCCTCAGAAGCCTCCACGGAAGGGCGGACGTCGCGTGAGCGTGGCGCCCGCCCTTTCGTCGTCCGGTTTTTCGCCGCCTTTTCACTTGCGCAAGCGCCCACTGCGCGCAAAAGGGCGGGCACCATGACAGACGCAATCAGCACCGCCGCCCAGACCTCCAAGGCTTGGCCCTTCGAGGAAGCCCGCAAGCTCATCAAGCGGTTTCCCGGCGGCAAACGCGATGCGTCAGGCGAACTCGTCCCCGTCCTGTTCGAAACCGGCTATGGCCCCTCGGGCCTGCCGCACATCGGCACCTTCCAGGAAGTGCTGCGCACCACGCTGGTCCGCCGCGCCTATGAAGTGCTGACGGGAGGCCATCCCACGCGCCTCGTCGCCTTTTCCGACGACATGGACGGGTTGCGCAAGGTGCCTGACAACGTGCCGAACAAGGCGCTGCTCGATGCCCACCTCGGCCATCCGCTCAGCCGCATTCCCGACCCCTTCGAGAAGTTCGAAAGCTTCGCCCACCACAACAACGCCATGCTGCGTGATTTCCTCGATCGCTTCGGCTTCGATTACGAGTTCGTCTCAGCCTCTGATCGCTACAACTCCGGCGCCTTCGACGAAGCATTGAAGGGCGTCCTGCGCAACTGGCAGGCGATCATGGACATCATGCTCCCCACCTTGCGCGAGGAACGCCGCAAGACCTATTCGCCGGTCCTGCCGGTTTCACCGACCACCGGCGAAGTGCTGCAGGTGCCGGTCGAGGTGGTCGATGCCGAAGCCGGGATCGTCCGCTTCACCGACAGCAATGGCGAAACGGTCGAGCACACGATCCTCGGCGGCTGGTCCAAGCTGCAGTGGAAGGTCGATTGGGCCATGCGCTGGGTCGCATTGGGCGTCGATTACGAGATGTGCGGCAAGGACCTCACCGACAGCGTCACGCAGTCGGGCAAGATCGCCCGCGTGCTCGGCGGCCAGCGCCCCGAAGGACTGATCTACGAACTCTTCCTTGATGAGAAGGGCGAGAAGATCTCCAAATCCAAGGGCAACGGCCTGACTATCGAGCAGTGGCTGGAATACGGCAGCGAGGAAAGCCTCGGCTTCTACCTGTTCAGC
>JBEQCK010000262.1:0-3641 GCA_041639335.1 Novosphingobium sp. | reverse complement strand
CCACGCGGAAGGAATCGCCCTTGCGCGCGCCGGGATCGCGGGCGTCGTCGGGCTCGTTGAGGTTGTCGACGGTGCCGTTGCGCTGGCGGTGGCTATAGGTGAAGCTGGTCGAGATGCCGGCGATCTCGCCCGGATCGAGCGTGATCTTGCCGTTGAAGGCGTTGTAGTTGCCATAGCCGGCTTCGGCGTTCAGCTTGAACGTCTTGGAAGGCGCGCGCGAGATGAAGGCGATGCCGCCGCCGGTGGTGTTGCGGCCGAACAGCGTGCCCTGGGGCCCACGCAGCACTTCGACGCGGGCCACGTCGATGACGTCAAGCGCGCTGCCGCCCGAGCGGGCGATAAACACGCCATCGACATAGAGGCCATTTGCGGTATCGAGCCCGAAGGTCTCGGTCGCGGGCGTGGGAATGCCGCGGATTGAGATGACGGCAGCATTGGCATTGGTGGTGCCCTGCACGATGGTCACGTTGGGGGCGAGGCCGGTCAGGTCCTTGGCATCGCGGATGCCCAGCTTCTCGACCTTGTCGGCGCTGATCGCGCTGATCGCCAGCGGCACGTCCTGCAGGTTCTGCTCGACCTTCTGCGCGGTGACGACGATCTGTTCGAGCTGGCCCTGATCGTCGGAGGCCTGCGCCTGGTCCTCGGCTGCGTAGGCAGCGGAACCCAGAGTCATCGTAGCGAGGCTAGTGCCAAGCATGAGCCGCGCAGCCAGCGTTGCGCAAGTGGTGGCCTTCATTGTTACTCCCCTCCAAACCATCGTTGGCGCGGAAGATAGCTAATGCGTAGAATTTGACAATACCTAATACGCAAACAGGCCCTACACCGCAGAACTGCGCCACTTGTCAGAGATATGAAGCCGATCATTCGCGCAAAAATGCAGAACGCCGATGCGCGCAGGGTAGCAGCGCCAGCGCCACCCGCGAATCACAGAATTAAGCTTATGCGGAGTTGAAAGAGGAAAATATCCCACGTTGCACGATCATAATTACGGTGATATACAGGTTTGCATAATTCTCGCGGCATTATGATCCGCAAATCGACAATACGGGAGATTCTGGAATGAAGGGCCTCAACGGCAAAGTCGGCATCGTCGCCGGTGGCGGACGCGGCATTGGCGCGGCAACCGCACGGCGCCTCGCCGAAGAAGGCGCCCACGTCGTCATCGGTGATCTCATGGGCGACTGGGCCCGTGAAGTGGCGGAAAGCATCCGCTCCACCGGCGGCACCGCCACCGGAATCGAGCTTGACGGCACGAAGGCGGATTCACAAGCCGCGATCGTGGCCTGCGCGGTCGAAACCTACGGCGGGCTCGACTTCTACCACTCTAATCTTGCCGGCGGCACCGGGGGCGACAACGACATCCTCGATTGCCCGGAGGACGTGCTCGACCTCAGCTTTGCGATCAACACCAAGAGCCACTTCCTCGCCACGCAGGCCGCGCTGCCAAAGATGCTCGAACGCGGCGGCGGCGCGATGATCTACACCTCCTCGGGTGCGGCATCGGGCGGTGCGCCGTGGCAGGTCGCCTATCCGATGACCAAGAACGCGATCCACGCGCTCGCCCGCCACGTTGCCGCCAAGTTCGGCAAGAAGGGCGTGCGCGCCAACGTGATCTGCCCCGGCCTCGTCCTCACCGAAGCCGTCAAGCAGCACCTCACCGATGAATATGTCGAGCGTGGCCTTGCTGCCGTGCCGCACGTCCGCCTTGGCCAGCCCGAAGACATTGCCGCCGCCGTGACCTTCCTCGCCTCCGATGATGGCGCCTGGGTCAACGGTCAGGTCTGGCACGTCAACGGCGGCGCGCAGATGCGGGATTGAGCCGCATGGCCGCGACCATCCCGGCAGGCGCTGCCGCTACCCTGTCCACCAGCGGCAAGCCGCTGACCAACCGCTGGCTGGCGCTGACCCTGCTGGTCATGGTCGCAGTGCTCAACTATGCCGACCGCTTCCTGATCCCCGGCCTCGCCCAGCCCATCAAGGCGCACTTCGGCATAAGTGACACGGTGATGGGTGCGCTGATGGGACCGGCCTTCGCGCTGCTCTACAGTGTCTTCACCCTGCCGATTGCGCGCGCCGCCGATCGCCGTTCGCGCGTGATGATCATTGCCCTGGGCTGCGGTTTCTGGAGCTTCTTCACCCTCCTGTCGGGCCTTGCTACCAGCGCTGAAATGCTGGCTCTGGCCCGCGTCGGTGTCGGCATCGGCGAGGCGGCCTACCAGGCGCCGGCCGCTGCCCTGATCGCGGCCTACTTCCCGGCGTCGGAGCGCGGGCGAGCCTTCGCCCTGCTCGGCACGGCAATCTATGTCGGCCAGATGGCTGGCCTCGCCGGTGGTCCCGCCATCGCCGCCCACACCACCTGGCAGACCGCTTTCCACGCGCTCGGCATTGTCGGCATCGTCATTGCCATCGCCACGTGGCTGCTGGTGCGCGAACCGGCGCGCGAGCGCGTCGACGCCGCCACCCCGGCGCTCCCCCTCAAGGACACGATGCGCCTGTTGATCGGCACGCCGTCGGTCATGCTGCTGGCAACGGTCATGGCGCTGGGTTCCCTTTCGGGTGTGACCTTCGGCATGTGGGGGCCTGCCCTGTTCGAGCGCGCCTATGGCCTTTCCACGCAAGCAGCCGGTGCCACGTTCGCGCTGTCGTTCGGGCTGCCCGGCCTCTTGGGCGTGCTCGGCTTCGGCTTCCTCTCGGACAAGCTCGGCAAGGGCGATGCCACCGTCCAGCTCCGGCTGACCGCGATTGCATTGGGCGGCGCAACGACGACCATCCTGCTCGTCACGTGGAGCGACAGCCTGACCGTAGCCCGGCTGCTCGCGGTGCCCTCGGGCCTGCTTGGCGGCGGTTGGTCGGTCGGCGTGCTCGCTGGCCTGCAATACATCCTGCCCAACGCCCACCGCGCCACCGGCACCGCGCTGGTCCTGCTGATCTCCAGCATGTTCGCCAACGTCCTCGGCCCGGTCCTTGCCGGCCAGCTGTCGGACTGGATCGCCGGAGCCGGCCCGCACGGCCTGCGCATCGGCCTCTCGGTCGCCATCCCCACGGGCTACATGGGTGTCTGGGCTGCCCTGCGCGCGATGCGCTCGCTGGAGCGGGACAAGACCGCGTTGGCGGGTTAGCGCCCCGACGCCAGAAGGCGGCGTTGGAAAAGGGAGCTGAATTCCCGGCGCGCGTCTGCAATCAGAGCAATCGAAACAAGTTCATCGCCGAGTTCGTAAATGATGCGATAGGGTGGATGCGAGACTTGCCGCCAGGTGCTGCCGCAAACTTCGACCAGTTCCACCGGCACCGGCCCACGCTCCGGGAAGTCGGCCAGGCTCTCGATGAGTTGCATCAAGGAATCTAGCAGGGCTTCTGCTCCGTCGGGACCATCAGGCCCGCGCTGGCTTAAGCGCAGACGATAAATCTCGAAGAGGTCATCTTCCGCCGCGTCTTCAATCTCGACACGAAACCGGCCGGTCATTCGGCAATGCGACTTTCATTCGCCGCACGCGCCCGGATGCGATCAGCCAAACCTTCGATCGGCTTCACCTTCCCCGCCGCGATGTTCTCTTTCGCCAGCGCCAGCAGCTTCAGCAGCGCCAGCGTCTCCTGCATCCGGTAGTAGCTGGCCGCGTCCTGCAGCACGGCCTTGGCCTCGC
>JBEQCK010000261.1:0-3666 GCA_041639335.1 Novosphingobium sp. | reverse complement strand
GGGGTGGGTCGTGTAGCTGGCCTGGGGCAGGTAGAGGGCGAACAGGCGGCCATAGGGACTGGCCAGCACCCGCTGACGCAGTTCCTCCTTCACCACGTCCCGCTCGGACTTGAAGGTGGCCTCGTCGACCACCAGCGAGCCGTGCCCGGCGTCGAAGCGGTAGACCTCGACCGCCTTGCCGCGCTCCTGCGCCGCGGAGATCCAGTTGTCGATCTGCCGGATCGGGCATCTCGGGTCGTTGGCCCCGGCCCCTTGGGCTGTTGGGGGTGGCCCCGTTTCAAGAACAACGACTGTGAGCCATCAGCCGCTTCGAAAAAAGCCGAGACATCGTCTTGCTCGATCAATCTCAGCCCGAAGTCGCGGAAGAAGCGAACGCATGGTTCGACCTCTTCTACCATCCATGTCAGCCGCCTGATGCCAATGATCGCCACGTCAATTCTCCTGCCTTGCTTGCAGGGGGGAATGGCCGCGTTCTCATCGAACCGTATTGCGCCAGATCAAATCCGGTTCATGAATTGTTTAAAGTTAAAGCATCAATTCTATAAATGGCAACTGGCAACGCCTCGCGCATGCCACTTCAGACCGCAACCTCGGCCTTGATCACGCCCTGCGGTGCATAACCGGTCACTTCAAAATCCTCGATCCTGTAATCGAAGATCGAGTCCGGTCGGCGCAGGATGGCAAGTCGGGGATCGCCAAGCGGCTTACGGGCCAGCTGGGTTTCAACCAACTCGGCGTGGTTGAGATAGAGATGCGTGTCGCCCCCCATCCACACCAGTTCCCCCGGTTCGAGATCGCACTGTTGCGCCAGCAAGCGGATGAACAGCGCCGCGCCCCACAAGTTGAATGGCAATCCCAGCGCAACGTCACAGCTGCGCTGATAAAGCAGTCCGTTCAAACGGTTGCCGCTGACGTGGAACTGGTAGGTCTTGTGGCAGGGAGGCAGGGCCATGGCATCAAGCTCGGCCACGTTCCAGCCCTCGACGATATGGCGGCGGCTGCCGGGATTGGTCCTCAGCGAGCGGACCACGTCGGCCACCTGGTTCACGCCCTGGTCGCGCTGGCGGAACAGGCCTTCACCTGCAGGTTCATAGACCGGCCAGTCCACCCACTGCTTGCCATAGACCGGACCGAGATTGCCCCATTCGCGGGCGAACGCCTCGTCCTCTACAATTCGCGCCGAAAAGTCAGCGCGGGAAATGTTGTCACCGGAAGCCTTGCGGTATTTCTCCAGCGGCCAGTCGGTCCAGATTTCGACTCCCTGCGCGCACAGCTTGCGGATGTTGGTATCGCCCGTCAGGAACCACAGGAACTCGCGGGTCGCCGTTTTCCAGTAGACCCGCTTGGTTGTCAGCAGGGGCATGCGCCCGTCGGAAAGGTCGAAGCGCAGTTGCGCGCCGAATATCGAGCGGGTGCCAACGCCGGTACGATCGACCCGCTTGTCTCCGCGCTCCCAGATCTCGCGCATGAGATCGAGATACTGCTGTTCGTAATGGCGGGCGGAATCGGCGCGTTCGAGCATGACTTCGCTTCTAGCTGCGCAGGCGCGCGTGAGCAAAATCGCCGCCGAAATTTCCCGGCGAAAAAACTTGGCGTTACCCGCTTGCCAGCCTTGGAACTGCCTCGTATAGGGCGCCCCTGCCTCGCAGCCGGGTCACCGGTTGGCGGATCGGTCGGGGAATAGCTCAGCCTGGTAGAGCACTGTCTTCGGGAGGCAGGGGCCGGAGGTTCGAATCCTCTTTCCCCGACCATTTCACCTTCAAGAGGTGATCGAAAGGGCGGCCTTCGGGTCGCCCTTTTCGTTTGGCCTAGCGGCTCAACTCGTCGCTCGCTTGCCACAACTCCTTCATTTCGCCCGCAAATCCGTCTCGCAAAGTCGCAAGACGGGTTTCGCTGGGGAACAACAACGACGACCTTGTCCGGGTTACCCAATCAACTGGACAGGAACTTTATTCGTGACAATCCGCAAACTGACCGTTGCCCTTCTCGTCGCCACCTTCCCCCTCGCCACCACGGCAAGCGCACAAGACGCAGCCGCTGGCACCGAAACCACGGCCGGAGCTACCACGGCAGCGCCGACGGCGGCCACGCCGACGGTTGGTGCCGTAGTCTATGATGCCGCCGGCGCCGAAGTCGGCAAGATCAAGAGCGTCAACGCGCCCAACTTCGTGATCGACACCGGCAAGAACACCGCCACGCTCGCGTTGACCGCGCTCGGCACCGGTCCCAAAGGTCCGGTACTCGGCATGACCAAGGTTGAACTTGATGCCGCCGCTGAAAAGGCCGCTGCAGCCGCAAAGGCTGATACGGCCGCAGCAATCGTCGCAGATGCCCCGGTCTATGCTTCGGACGGCACCACGCAGCTCGGCAAGGTTGCTGAAGTGACCGATACCGAGTTCGTGCTCGACGCTGGCACCGTTCGTGTGAAGCTGCCGAAGACTTCGGTCGCCAAGGGCGCCTCCGGCCTGATGATCGGCATGACCGCGCAGGCGTTCGCTGACGCTACCAAGAGCGCAGACCAGAGTGCAAATGCGGCAGCCGCAAAGCCCGCTGGCAAGTAATTCATTCAGGGAGCGGGCGGCGCGTTTCCCCCTTTTTCGCGCCGCCCCAACCCGTTGCTTCAACCGCCCCTGAGCAGCTGCACGCCCCAATCGCGCTCGAACAGATAGAGCAACACGCGAGCCCCTTCGCCTCGTGGCGATGACAGCCCGCCGTCGCGCTCCATCAGCAACCGTGCGTCATCATGGGCAAGCGGTAGCAACCGCGCGATTTGTTCGAAATCCGCCACCTTGAACGGCGTATCACCCGATTGCCGGGTGCCGAGCAGTTCACCACCACCGCGCAACCGCAAGTCTTCCTCGGCCAGGCGGAACCCGTCCTGCGTCTCGCGCATCAGCGCGAGTCGTTCTCGCCCCGTCTCCGACAGAGCTTCGCCACGCAGCAGCAGGCAAGTCGATTGCTGACTGCCCCGCCCCACGCGCCCGCGCAACTGGTGCAACTGGGCAAGGCCGAAGCGCTCGGCCTGCTCGATCACCATCAACGTCGCGTTCGGCACGTCGACGCCGACCTCGATCACTGTTGTAGCAACCAGCAGCTGCGCGTCCCCGCGGGCAAACTGCTCCATCGCCGCGTCCTTGGCCTCGGGCCGCAACTGGCCATGGACCATCACCACGGTATCCCCGAAACGCTCCTTCAGCGCGGCATAGCGCGCCTCCGCGGCGGCGATATCCTCGGTCTCCAGTTCGCGCACCATCGGGCAGACCCAGTAAGCCTGCGCCCCCTTGGCGATGTGCCGCGCCACCCCCTCGACCACGTCGGCAAGGCGCTCGGTGGAAATCACGCGAGTGTCGATGGCCTGACGCCCGGGCGGCATCTCGTCGAGCCGCGAGACGTCCATCTCACCGTATTGCGCCAGCGTCAGCGTGCGCGGGATTGGCGTCGCGGTCATCGCCAGACAATGCGGCGTGCGCCGTGCCTTCTGGGTCAGCATCAGGCGCTGCCCCACGCCGAAGCGGTGCTGCTCGTCGATCACCACAAGCGCGAGGTTTCGGTAGGCGACGGCCTCCTGAAAGATCGCGTGCGTGCCGACGCAAATGTCGATCGAGCCATCGAGCAAGCCCATCAGGATCGATTCGCGCGCCTTGCCCTTGTCGCGTCCGGTCAACA
>JBEQCK010000260.1:0-3761 GCA_041639335.1 Novosphingobium sp. | reverse complement strand
CAATCGCACGCTGGGCGTGCCGATCTTTCAGGAGCAGGCGATGAAGATCGCGCTCGATGCGGCGCGGTTTTCCAGCCTTGAAGCCAATCGCCTGCGCAAGGCCATGGCCACGTTCCGCTCCCGGGGAATGGTGCACGAACTTGAGGACATGATGGTCGGCCGCATGGTCGAACGCGGCTATGATCGCGATTTCGCCGAACGCTGTTTCAACCAGATCAAGGGCTTCGGCGAATACGGTTTTCCCGAAAGCCACGCCGCCAGCTTCGCCCATCTTGTCTACGTTTCGTCATGGCTGAAGTGCCACTATCCGGCGGCCTTCGCGTGCGCCTTGCTCAACTCGCAGCCGATGGGTTTCTATGCGCCTGCTCAGATCGTCGGCGATGCGGCGCGGCACGGCGTGCCGGTGCTGCCGGTCGATGTGAACCATTCGGACTGGGATTGCACGCTGGAGCAGGGTGGAGGCGCGCTCCGGCTTGGCCTCAGGCAGATCGACGGCTTTCCCGAACATGCGGCCGCCATGCTCGTCGCGGCAAGGGGCGAGGGCGGCGCTTTCACCGATGCCACCAGTCTCAAGGAAAGGGCAGGGCTGTCTCCGGCACTGGTCGAGCGGCTTGCCGCAGCCGATGCGCTGGGCTCGCTTGGTCTCTCGCGCAGGCAGGCGCTGTGGGATGCCCGCAGCCTTGTCGCGCCCAAGGAATTGCCGCTGTTTGCCGCCATGACGTCACGCTCGGAAGGTGAGGAGCGCAGTCGTGCCGTCCTTCCGATGATGCCCCTGTCGGAAGAGGTCGTGGCCGATTACCAGACGCATCGCCTGTCGCTGAAGGCCCATCCGCTGGCGTTTCTACGGCCGATGCTGGGCGAACGCGGCTTTGTCCGGGCGGCAGACCTCAGGAGCCACAAGTATCGCGCCACGGTGCAGGTTGCCGGCGTGGTGCTTGTGCGTCAGCGCCCCGGCAGCGCCAAGGGTGTCTGCTTCATCACGCTCGAGGACGAGACCGGCGTGGTCAACCTGGTGATCTGGCCAGACCTGATGGAAAAGCAACGCAAGGTCATCATGGGCGCACGGCTGATGGAAGTGCGCGGGCGGGTGGAGTACGACGACGAGGTCATCCACGTCATCGCCATGCACCTGACCGACGCCAGCGCGAGCTTGGATGCGCTGTCCGATGCGGACCGGCTCATGCCGCCGATTGCCCGGGCCGACGAATGCAATCGCCCTATTCCGGAACGGGCGGGGCCGGGGGCCCGAACACACCCGCGTGACGTGAGGATCATCCCCAAGTCACGCGATTTTCATTAGGCCTCAAGCTCAGGTACGCAGGCGCTCGATCCCCTGCGCCAGTGCGACATAGAGCTTGCCCATGTCGGACGAGAGCAACGTAACGCCCAGAGCGTTACCGTCACGGGTCGAAAGCAACTGGCGCAGCATGGATTCGAAATCGTGAATGTAGCGGTTCACATGCTCGCGGAACTCGCTCTCGGCTTCGTAATGGGCCTGTACCGCCTTGGCCTCGGCACTTTCCAGCAGCGACACGGCGCGGCGGGTGAAGATGCCGCGGTCCCCGCGCAGGTACGATGCCCAAGCGGTTTCCGAGACATCCGTCGACAGCGCCTTGGCAATGTCGATGGCGGACGAGTTCAGCGATTCCGTGATCAGGGCCGCGCGACGGGCAAAGTCGTTATCGACCTTCTCCTCTGCCTTCTCGCGAACGCGATCGACCCGCGCCTCAAGATTGCCAGCGAGTTCATCGACCTTCGCCAACTGGTCACGCATCTGGATTGCCGTGTCGCGACTTGCTGCCGCTGCGGCATCGATGGCTTCCTCAAGACGCCCCACAAGTTCGGCCGCGCGCCCCTGAAGCACCCGCGCGATCGCGGCACTGCTCTGTTCGCCAAGCCTTTCGGCCAGGCTTTCGATTTCACCCGCAGTGCTGGCGCGCAGGTCTTCGCCAGCCTTAGTTGCAGCCTCGTTCAAGCCGCCAATTGCTCCCGACAGTCGGCTCTCGATATCCTGTGACAGCGCATCGCTTTCAGCGCGCACCCCAACCAGCACCTCACGCAGGGCAGCGAGTTGCTTCTCGCGCTCGGTCGCTTGCTCGGACAGAGTCTTTTGCGCCTTCTGCAATTCCTTGATCGTGCTCGAAACTTCACTTCGAGCAGAACCAACGGTCTCGGCAAGGCTGCGCCCACCATCGCCTGCTTCGCGCAAGGTATCGCGCAGCGTGAACACGCGATCCTCCAGACCCTTGAGCCCGGCTTCGGTACTGCGCAGAGCTTCGGGAATCTGGGTGCGCGTGTGGTCGCCACCAGCCTGGATCAGTTCGAGAAGCCTCACTGCAGAGTCGGTCAACTCACCGATCTGCAGATCGGTGCCGGAAAGTGCGTGGCGCATTTCACCCAGTCGCGCGTTGAGATCGGCCATTGCCTTGTCAACCTGCGACGCTGTCTGTGCGCCTTGCTCACCAGAGTTGTGAAGTACCTCGGAGAAGGCACTGACCTTGCTTCCGATTTCCTCACATCTGGATGCAAGTTTCTCCGCCTCGACAATTTGCGTCCTGCGCTGCGCCTCGATGGCCTGATCAAGCTCGGCCAGCTTGGAAGCCAAAGCTTCGGCAGCGAAAGCGGCGGCGCGTTCCATCGCGGAGCGACGCTCGGCAACGGCATCGTCGATTTCGGCAAGACGCTTTTCGAGAGCAGCGCGCTGTTCGGCGGCGCCAGCTTCGGCAGAGGCCCGCCTTCTCGCCAGCTGTTCGTCAAGATCGCGGCCCTGCATTTCGAGCATTGCGGTGAGTGAACGCGCGGCTTCCTCAAAGCGCGCCAAGCGTCCGGCCGAGTCCGCGATAAGTCCCTCGTGCGCCTCGCCGAGTTGGGCGAGAGTTTGCTTGAGGGATGCCGCATGGGCATCGCTGCGTTCCCGCCAAGCCGCAAGGGCCGCCTCTTCCGCCTCGGCAGCCATGGCCGCCTGATCGGCGCTGCGCTGCGTCAGGGCATCGAAGCGATTTTCGGCAAGAAGGCCGAGGTCTTCGGAAGCCTTGGCAAAACCCTCAAGCGCGTTGTCGACCCGGTCACGAAACGACACGACCTGCCGTTCACTGGCAAGGCCGAACTCGTTGAGGCGCTGAAAGCCCGAGACCAGTTCTTCAAGCTGCAGATGCGCGGTGCGTCCGGCATTGCCGATGTTGTTGGTCACGTCCTTGGCGGCATTGGCAATGACCGGCAATTGCCCGCGCAGCTTCTCCATGTTGTCGAGGGCGGCTGCTGAAACTTCGGCTATCCTTTCGATCTGCGTGCCGTTCCGGCTGATCAGCCCATCCAGTTGCGAGGCGCTGCCCGAAAGCCGATCAACCGCTACCCGGCCCAGCGATTCCAAATCGCGGCCTTGCGCGGCCATGAAGTCGCGGGCCAGCGCGAGTTCTGTGTTGATCGAAACAAGGCGCCTTTCAAGATAGGCTGATTCGTTCGACAGCAGGCGTGCCGCATCGGCGAAGCGAGCCGCCTCCCGCCGGCTTGTACGCATGACTACCAGAAGCAGGACGAGCACCAGCAGGACAGGCACGCTCCATTGCGTCAACCACCATGCCCATTGCTGTGCGGACGCGGGCGCTTCCTGCGCAAGGATCACGGCCCACACAAAGAAAGCCGTCCAACCCGCAATCGCCCCGCCAGCCAGCAACAGCACCGGCCAAGACTTCGCAGATGTCGGGATTTCTGCGCTATCCCAATCGCTTGCTGATGCTTTTTCAAGAAAAGCTGGAGGCACA
>JBEQCK010000259.1:0-3767 GCA_041639335.1 Novosphingobium sp. | reverse complement strand
CTCAGGTTCGTCACGGCAGGATCGGGGGCATTGCTCCCGGTCCTGTTCCTCTCCGCTTGCGCCAGCGTGGCGGAGTTTCCCCGGCCCTTCTATCCGGCAGTGGACATTGCCGCGACGGGCGAAACCGAGCCGGTCGGCTCTGCCAATGCCGATGCCGCCGACGACCCGGCGATCTGGCGCAATCCTGCCGATCCTGCGGCCAGCCTGATCGTCGGTACCGACAAGAAGGCCGGGCTTTATGTCTATGGGCTGGACGGCAAGGTGCGCGATTTCGTGGCGGCGGGCGCGCTCAACAATGTCGACTTGCGCGAAGTGCGCCCCGGCTTCGTGCTGGTTGCGGCAAGCGACCGCAGTGATCTGGCCGAACCGAAGATTGCGCTGTTCCGGCTGGATGGCGCGAGTGGCAAGCTGACCAGCCTTGGCACGCTGGCGTTTCTGGACGCCGGCCATGCTCCGGCCGAAGCCTATGGCTTCTGCATGGGCAAGGCCTTGGCAGCGGGCGAGCTGGCGCGGGCCTATGTCGTGCTGAAGGATGGCACGGTTGCAGAAAGCGCGCTGGAAGAGGCTGGCGGCACGATCACGGCGCGCCATCTGCGCTCGGTCCGCTTCCCCACCCAGTCCGAGGGCTGCGTCGTCGATGACCGAACCGGCCAGCTCTACGTTGCCGAGGAAGATGTCGGCATCTGGCGGGTGGACCTGCGCAGTGCCGTGCTGCGGGCGCAAGCGTTTGCCATGGTGGGCGCGGAAAAGGGCCTGGCGGCCGATGTCGAAGGGCTGGCGCTGGCACCCGAAGGCCGGGACGGCGGCATGCTCGTGGCCTCGAGCCAGGGCGACAATGCCTATGTGTTGTTCGACCTGGGCACAGCCGCACCGAAAGGACGCTTCCGCATCGACGCAGGGCAATTCGGCGCGACCAGCGATACCGACGGGATCGAGCTGACGCTCGGTGACTTTGGCCCGGCCTTCCCCGCTGGCCTGTTCGTCGCACAGGATGGCGATAACGCGCCACGCGCCCAGAACTTCAAGCTGGTGTCGTGGCAGGCGATACTCGACAGGCTCAAACGATAGTCTGCGTTTGGGGGCCTCGTCAGGAGGCCCCGCACGCCGGGTCAGTCATCTATGCTGCGCTTGTAGGTTTCCGGCAGGAATATGAGGCCGATCACGCAAGTGGCGGCGGCCACGACGACTGGGTACCAGAAGCCGTAGTAGATATCCCCGTTGGCCGCGACCATGGCAAAGCCGATGGCCGGCAGCAGGCCGCCAAGCCAGCCATTGCCGATGTGGTAGGGCAGGCTCATCGAAGTGTAGCGGATGCGGCTGGGGAACAGCTCGACCAGCATTGCCGCGATCGGACCGTAGACCATGGTCACCAGCAGCACGAGGTAGAACAGGATCGCCACGACCAGCGGGCGGTCGATCTCGTCCGAGTTGGCTTTGCCGAGGTAGCCGACAGTCGCCAGGTCGCTGGTAACCTGCGCGGCAAACGCGGCAATCGCGGCCTTCCTTTCCTCGCCCGACAGCCGGGCCGGATCGGGGGCGACCACGGTGGTCGCGCCAATCTGGATCGAGGCAAGGGTTCCGGCGGGCGCGGCGACGTTCTCGTAGTTCACCGCAGCCTTGGCGAGCGCGTTCTTGACGATGTCGCAACTGGTACCGTCAAACTTGTTGGCGCCGACAGGATCGAACTGCGACGAGCATTCGCCAGCGTCGGCCAGAACCTTGACCGGTGCGGTTGCCTGGGCGCGGGCGAGCGCGGGGTTGGCCGCTGCGGTAAGCGCCTTGAAGGCGGGAAACATCGTCAGCGCGGCCAGCGCGCAGCCTGTCAGGATGATCTTCTTGCGACCGATCTTGTCCGAGAGCCAACCGAAGAACAGGAAGAACGGCGTGGCGCAGGCCAGCGCGATGATGATCAGGGTATTGGCCGTCAAGCCGTCCACCTTGAGCATCTTTTCGAGGAAATACATCGCGTAGAGCTGGCCGGTGTACCAGACCACCGCCTGCCCGGCGATGGCGCCGAAGAATGCGATCAGCACGATCCTGAGGTTCTTCCATTCGCCGAAGGCTTCGGACAGCGGGCGCTTGGACGAGGTGCCTTCTGCCTTCATCTTCTGGAACACGGGCGATTCATGCAATTTCAGGCGCAGCCACAGCCCGATGCCCAGGAACAGGCCTGACAGCAGGTACGGCACGCGCCAGCCCCAGTCCTTGAACGCCTCCTCGCCAACGCCGGTGACGGGCGAGCGTACGAGGATCACGATCAGCAGCGCCATGGCGAGCCCCGCCGTGGCGGTGATCTGGATCCAGCTGGTGTAGAGGCCGCGCTTGCCCTCGGGCGCGTGTTCGGCAACGTAAGTCGCCGCGCCGCCATATTCACCGCCCAAGGCAAGGCCCTGGAACATGCGCAGCACGACCAGCATGATCGGCGCGGCGACGCCGACGCTTTCATACGTGGGCAGGCATCCGACGAGGAAGGTCGACAGGCCCATGACCAGCAGCGTGACGATGAACGTGTAGCGCCTTCCGACCATGTCGCCGATGCGGCCAAAGACCAGCGCGCCGAACGGGCGGACGATAAAGCCTGCGGCAAACACCAGCAGCGCCATGATGAACGACGTCGTCTCGTTGAGGCCGGTGAGGAACTTGGCGGCGATGATCGCAGTGAGGAGGCCGTAGAGGTAGAAATCGTACCACTCGAACACCGTGCCGAGCGATGAGGCGGTGATGATCAGCTTCTCGCTGTGCGTGGCCTGGTGATGCTTCGGCAAGGCCGAGATATCATCGCGGGTTTCCAAGTTCGGCATCCTCGTTCTTTGTTCTTGTCGGCTCCCTGATACGGTCTTTGACGGCAAATCCGAATGGAATCGTGCGACCGCAGCGTTGCGCCGCGCTATTCGATCAGGCCGAAGCCGTAGGTCTCGTCGAAACCCTGCGCCCCCAGATCCTTCGCCGCTTTCCTGAGCTGCAGCCGGCAGGCAGAAGCATCCGCGCCGCTCGCACGGCAGCGCCCGAGCCAGGCTGAAACGACCGGCGTGGCAAATGATGTGCCGGTGAACCGTGCAAGATTGCCACCGGCCTCTGCCGCCAGAACATCGACCCCGTAGCCGGCAACGGCAATATGCTTGCCGCGCTGGGCCAGCCGATAGACCCGGCGATCGTGATCGACTGCCGTCACCGCGACAACGCCGGGAACGGCTGCCGGATAGGACGGCGGCGCGGTGGGGCCGCCATTTCCGGCCGCGGCGACCACCACCCTGCCCGCCTTAACCGCATCGCGAATGAGGCGGTCGAGAATGGCGTTGCGCGGTCCGGCCAGGCTCATGTTGATGACCGGGGCGCCCTGAAGCAAGGTCCATTCGAGCGCGGCGGCGATGACTTCGGCAGAGGTATAGGGACGATCCACCGGCCCCCTGAAGATGTTGGCGCTGTAAATCGTCGGACGACCGGCGCTGGCCAGCAGCGAGGCCACCGCCGTGCCATGCCGGGCCTGCGCCTGCGGCGTTGCCCCTTCGCTCCACGCGATGATCCTCGCCTTGGCGAGCGCCTGATGCGAGGCGATTGCAGTGTCGATCACGCCGATGGAAAAGCTTACATTGGCGCGGGTTGGCATGGTTTTCTCACGCGCCTTGTGCGGTTTGCGGCCGGCTGTCAGGTCCATGCCGTAGTAATGGACGACATCCACCGTGGCGCCGGGGGCAAGTTCACGCAGGCGGTCCCGGGCGAGAGTTGCGCTGGTGCCGCCGGGGGCCGCAAGGCGCAGCAGATCCCGG
>JBEQCK010000258.1:0-3797 GCA_041639335.1 Novosphingobium sp. | reverse complement strand
GGCCCCATCCCCAAGATGAACCCTCGCAATGGGGGCGTCCACTCCCTCCCGGACGCCCCCTAACCCTTTGCAAATATCAGGAAAGGATGCCGACATGAGCGAAGCAAAGATCGGCGACGCCGACCGGGCCTACTTCAACGGCCGTATCCAGAAGATCGAGACGCAGAGCTCGGTCCTCGTCAGCTCTTCGAAGTACCTCAACCATTCAGGTTTGCGCGCGCTCATTTCGCAGGAAATGCTGCGGCGGAACGGGCCTGACCTGCCCAACACCGCCTACATCCCGGAAGTGGCGCAGATCCTCCACGATCTTGAGGACATGCCCCGGATCATCGAACTGTTCGAAATGGAGAAGGCGCGCCTGCCGCTGTTCAAGCGCTGGCTCGACCGCAAGAGCCTGTCCAACTTCACCCTTGCCGAGACCAGGGATTGTGCCCCCGGGACGCTCGGCGCGGCCATTCACGACTTCATGGCGAACTCGGGCTACCAGCTCGACCTGTTCTTCCAGGAAATCCAGGTGGTGAACGATTTCACCTACTACCTGCGCCAGACCGCGCTTTCGCACGATATCGAACACATGATCACCGGGTTCGGCCCCAACCATGGCGGCGAGATCGCGCTGCTCTCAGCCAACATGCACGCCAAGGCGCTCTACTTCCATCCCGAGCTGAGCAACTTCTTCAGCCGCATCGCCTATTACCTCAAGGCGAAGACGACGATGAAGGACGCCCTGTTCTATCCTGAAGCGATGGTCGTAAATCTCGAGGCGGAGTTCATCGGGGCGCAGCAAGGCCGCAACTGGAAGTACCCGCTGATGCTGGTCGACTGGCGCGAGTATGCCAACGTCCAGATCGAGGACATCCGGCGCGAGCTGAACATCACGCCTGTCATCGACAGCCGCTGGGACGACACCAACCGCCTCTGCAATGAGGACGACCCCAACTATGGCTTGCCGATGATGGAAGCCGCCGAATGAGGCCATGCGCCATCACGAAGGGACCACCGATCTGACGGGTCAGAGGCGGCGAGCGCAATGCGCCTCGCCGCCTCTTGCGCATCGGCGCCACACGCCGGGCAAAATCAAAAGAATGACAACAACGGAGGGAGAGAAACGATGAATGCACGGCATATCCGCAGCAGGTACCTGCTCGGCTCGATCCTCGCGGCAGGCACACTGACGCTTGCCCCCATCGCCCAAGCCACCGAAGGCGCAGCCGAAGAGCCACAGGCCTCAGGCGAATCCACCGGCCAATCGGCCTCGGTCCAGGAAATCATCGTCACCGCCCAGCGCCGCGAAGAAAGCCTGCAGAAGGTTCCCGTGGCCGTCACCGCGATTGGCACCGAGCAGCTCGAAGCCCTGCGCGTGACCAGCGTGCGCAACCTTGCAGGCCTCGCGCCCAGCCTTCAGTTCAACGCGCAAGGGCAGCAGTCCAACCCCACGATCATCATCCGCGGCGTCGCCTCCGGCACCTCGTCCAACTCGGTCGACCCCAAGGTCGGCATGTATGTCGATGGCGTCTACATAGGCCGCGCGGTCGGATCGCTGCTCGACTTTTCCGACATCCAGCGCGTCGAAGTGCTACGCGGGCCGCAGGGCACCCTGTTCGGCCGCAATGCCACATCGGGCGCGATCAGCATCACGACCGCCGCGCCCAAGGGGGAATGGGGCGTTCGCGCCACTGGTTCCTATGGCAATTACGATGCCTTCCGAGGCAAGATCTCGCTCGATCTGCCGCAGATTGGCCCGTTCTCGATCCGCCTGTCCTATCTGCATGACCAGATCAACGGCGACGTGACCAACACCATGGGAGGCAAGGGCCTCAATATCGCCCTGCGCGCTCCTGAATTCGGTACGCAGCGCTTCGTGAGGAAGCTTGGCCATCGCAACGTCGATGGCGGACAGGTTGCCATTCGCGGCGAGTTCGGCGCGCTGACCGCCGACTACCGCTTCGATTATACCGACACTCGCGCCTCGGGACGCGCAATGCAAAGCCTCGGCGTCATACCCGATGCCTCGGGCCAGTTGCTCGGGCCGATCGTCGCGTTGCAGCCGTTCTTCGGTGGCACCACAAACGAAGGGCTGAACGGGCCGCTTTCCTCGGTCGCCGCCGCGACCAGCGAAGAGCACATCGTAACGCAGGGGCACAGCCTGACCCTGTCGCTCGAAGCCAGTGACAATTTCACCGTCAAGTCGATCAGCGCCTATCGCAAGTTCCGGCAGGACCCGGTGATCTTCGACCTTGGTTCGGCAGGTGGCATGCGCTTCACCTTCCAGCAACTGGGCGCGTTCCTCACGCCGGGACTTACCCCGCAGCAGATCCAGGCGATCCTGTTCAACCCGGCCAATGCGCCCGGCCCGAACGACTACTTCTTTCCGCTGCTTTCGGCCCGCGCCACCAATCAGGAGCAGTTCAGCCAGGAACTGCAGTTCCAGCTTTCGGGCGACAACTACCAGCTCACCGCCGGTCTGTTCTATTTCAACGAACGCTCGCCCGGCACCGAAGTGCTCGGCATCCTTTCGCCCACCCCTTCGGCCACGATCGTGCCAAGCCCGCTCGATGCCATCTTCGGCAGCGGGTTGACCCGCACCGTCGGCGTGAACGATTCCATGGCGGGCTATGCCCAGCTAACCTGGAAACTCTCCGACCAGTTCGAGCTGACCGGCGGCCTGCGCGGCACGATCGACGACCGCGAGTTGCAGATCTCGGCCATTTCCGGGGCGCAGGGTGGCTCGCTCGGCGTCGGCACCTACAAGCAGACCTACAAGAAGCTGACCTACACCGGCATCGCCACCTGGCGGCCCAACGACCAGACCATGATCTTTGCCAAGATCGCCACGGGGTATGTTTCGGGCGGCATCCTTTCGGGCATCCCCTATCGGCCCGAGAACATGACCAGCTATGAAGTTGGCGCCAAGACCCAGTTCCTCGACAACAAGGTCCGCCTCAACATCGCCGGATACTACAACGATTACAATGACCTGCAGACCCAGAACTTCATCAACGGGCGGCAGTTCTTCGATAACGCGGGCAAGGCCCAGATCAAGGGCTTCGAGGCCGAGCTCGATGTCGTGCCGGTGGCGGGGCTGACCCTTTCCGGCAGCGTGTCCTACACCGATTTCGATTATGACACCTTCATCCTCAATGGACAGGATGTTGCCGCCTTCGCCCGGCCGACCTACTTCTCGAACTGGACGGGACGGGCAGCGGCAAGCTGGAACTCGGCGGACTTCACTGCCAATGGCGGCCACATCACCGCACTGATCGAGGGCCGCTACCGCAGCACCTATTTCCTCACCTCCACGCCCTTGCGCAATCTGGCCGGGCAGGAAGTGCTGGAAGACCGCAACAAGCAGCCCGCGTTCTGGCTGGTGAACGGGCGCCTTGGCGTTGCCGACGTGCCGCTGGGCGGGGCGCGTGTCTCGCTCTCGGTGTTCGGCGACAACATCTTCAACAAGCGCTTCATCAGCTTCGGCGCGCCGGTGCTGTTGTTCACCGGCACATACGAGCGCGGCCGCACGTATGGCGTGGAGCTTGGCGTCAACTTCTGAACCAGGGACTTCAGCCCAAGGTACAACAGGGAGAGGGGCCGGGGCGAAAGCTCCGGCCCCTTGGTCGTTTTGACCTCAGCTGTATTCAGCCCAGAGCAGCGATGCCTCGCGGCTGTCGAGGTCCACCGCGCCGACGATGCCCAGTGCCTTGCGGGCCTCCGCGATCGGCAGGTGGAACACATCCTCGTACTTCGCCATCCAATAAGGGCCGGACTGTTCGCCCACATCCATGCCGCAGCGCACCGCCTTG
>JBEQCK010000257.1:0-3801 GCA_041639335.1 Novosphingobium sp. | reverse complement strand
CCGGTGCCGGGGAAGCTGCCGTATTCCACTTGTACGCCTGCCTGCTTCAGCGCCGCGCCGAGTTCCTGCGCCTGCGCCATGCCGTCCTTGCGCTGGACGTGGAGAAGCAGGAAGCGCGGGGCGTTGGGGGCGGCGGCGTGGAACACCGGGGATAGCGCCTTTTGGCGGGCGGGGTCGGTGCCGAAGGCCTGTTTGTAGGTGTCGGCCATGAAGTTGCCCGCCTGCTGCATCTGCCTGGGCACGTCATAGGCCGCGCCGTCGTTGGGCATTACGCCGTCGATATCGGCGAAGGACAGGCCCGCCTTGCGCAGGTATTGCTCGTCGGTGCCGACCAGCGCGACGAGGTGTGCGCCCGCGCTGTGGCCGGTGATGACGACCTTGCTGCGATCAATGTTCAGCTTGTCCGCCCGCGCCAGCAGATACGCCAGCGCCTGCGCCACGTCGCTGGCCTGCTGCTCGACCGTGGCTGCGGGCACGAGGCGGTAGTTGATCGAGGCAAAGGCATAGCCCTGATCGCGCAAGTGGCCGGGCAGGGCGTTGCCCATCGCGGTGTCCTTGCTCCCGCGCTTCCACCCGCCGCCGTGGACATAGAGCACCAGCGGGACCTTCGGCTTGGGCGCGATGTCGATGGTCGCAGGCGCCCAGAAGTCCATGACCTGCAGCGGGTCGGTGCCATAGGAGAACGTCTGCGCACCGGGCGCGCGTTCGCGTTTGGCCGAGCCCTCGGCGCGCTGTTCCATGCGCTTGGCGATGCGTTCGCGAAGGCGCTCGCCGGGGCGCGCCTCGGCCAGCCCTGCCCCGAGTATGACCAACGCAGCAGCGCCTGCGATTCCGATCCGCTTCATGCCGTGACCTCACCGTTTTCCCTGAAGGGCAAAACTGCTGGGCCACGGCTTTATCTGCGATGAACCGTTAAGTTCAGAAGCTGACCCTCGCGCTGATACGGATGTCGCGTCCTGCCAGCGGGGCGAAGTCCTTGAGGAACGAGGCGTGGCGGCGCGCATCGACGTCAAAGATGTTGTTGGCCGAAAGCGCGAAGGAGAGCGGGCGCTCGTTGCCCCACGGACGGAAGTTCACTTCGGCGTTGACCATGGTGAAGCTGGCGGTCGGCGTCTCGAAGTTGGCGAGGCGCGGCTGACTGTCGCTCCACTCAACTTCGCCGCGCAGATCCAGCTTTTCGCCCTTCAGGCCGAGCCCGCCGAGCAGGCGCAAGGGGGGAATGCGCGGTGCGGGGCCGAAACCGTCGATCCGGGCGTTGACGTAATCGGCCACGCCATCGGCCACCACATCGAACCCGCCCAGCTTCGCCAGCGTCACCGTGCCCTGCAGTTCGAAGCCATAGTAGCGCGCCTTGGCCTGGCTGAACTGATAGACCGGCAAGCCGTCCTCAACCGCGCCGGTCAGGCTCTCGTAGATGAAGTTGGTGAACCAGTTGTGATAGACCGAGGCTTCGAGCGTGTAGCCCGGCCCAGATCCGCGCAGCACGCCTTCGAGGCCCCACGCGCGTTCGGTCTTGAAGTCCGGGTTGCCGACTTCGAAAGCCTGCGTGCCGGCATGCGGGCCGTTGGCGAAAAGCTCCTCCGCCGAGGGCGCGCGCACGGTGCGGCTGAGGTTTACGCCGAAGCGCCAGCCGTCGGCGAAGCCCAGCGACGCGCCGGCCGACCCCGAGAAGGTGTCGAACGAGCGCTTGCCGTTGAAGAACTGCGATTGGTCGGGCAGCGGCTTGCCTTCGAGCACGGTGTGTTCATAGCGCGCGCCGCCTTCGAGCTTCAAAGCGCCGAGGTCCAGTTGCTGCAGCGTGAACAGGCCGAGCTGCTGGGTGGAGTTCTTGGGCAGGAAGGCTTCATCGCCGATCACGTTGAAATCGCGGGCGAAGTACTGGACGCCGCTGGCGCCCTTCCATGCGCCGCGATCAGCCTGGACCAGTTCCACGCGGCCTTCGAGGCCCTTGTTGTAGAACGCGGTGCCAATGCCGCCATCGGGTTCGAGTTCGAAGTGACGGTAGGAGGCGAACCCGGCGCGGGCCTTGATCGACTTGAGGAAGCCGCCACCGGTCTCGACCTCGGCGCGCAGATCCACGCGGTCCTGCGCCACGTCGAGGCGCGGCGATTCCTGCTCCTCGCCCGGACGGATCGCGTAGCGGGTGGGGATGCCGTAGAGGCTGTCATAATGGCTGTAGGAAATGCCGAGGTTGCCGGTGTCGGTGATCAGCGCCGCGCCGACGCCCGCCGTCCAGGTCTCGGCGGCAGAGTTCGGCAGGCGGCCCTTGAGTGAGGCGTTGCGGGCGAAGTCGATGCCTTCGTCCAGCTGGTCCTCGGTCTCTGTCCCGGCATTGGCGAGCGCCACGGCGCGGGCCGAGGTCGCGAGCACATAGTCGCCGACGCGCAAGTTTCCGGTCTTGAGGTAGCTGCCGTCGGCATGGACGACGAACTGCTTGCCCACCGGCACGTCCACCGCAGCGCCGATCGAGCGCTCGTTCGCGGCCGAGCCATAGGTTGCCATGGCATCGACGTGCGCGATCTCGTCAGGGACGACACGCGGAATGCGCTTGTCGATCACGTTGACGACGCCGCCGATTGCCGACGAGCCGAACAGCAGCGTTGCCGGGCCGCGCAACACTTCGATGCGCTCGGCCAGCAGCGGGTCGATTACCACGGCATGATCGGCGCTGGTGTTCGAGACGTCGAACGCGCCAATGCCGTCGGTCAGGATGCGCACGCGCTCGCCCTGAAGCCCGCGCAGCACCGGGCGCGAAGCGTTGGGACCGAACGATGTGGCCGAGACACCGGGCGTGCGATCAAGCGTTTCGCCGATGGTCGGGCGGATCGACTGCGCCAGTTCCTGCCCCTGCAGAACCGATACGCCCGAGATGATGTCGGCCCGGTCACGATTGAACGCGGCAGTGACGACGATCTGCTTCGGCGTCTGCGCGTGGCTGTCACCCTGGTCATCAGCAGCGGGTGCGGGGGCCTGCTGGGCCATGACCGGCGTGGCAACGGGGGCGGCACCGAGGAGAAGGAGAGCGGTAAGACGCATGGAATGTCCTTGCTGTATGCGACCTGCCGCCGGCCTGCTGGCCGTGCGGCGTTGGCGGCTCCATACAAGCGCCCTGCGCATGTTACAACATAACATTACATGAATGTGCTGCCCTTTTTGCTGCCAAGGCGAGAAAGCTAGGCAGGCCGCACGAGCAGGCAGGTGCCGGAAGCGGAGAAGGTCACGTCGGTGGCAGTGGCGGCGAGCGCGCATTGGCCAACGTCCACCGCCTCACACGCTACCGCGACAGCGGCATCGATCGGGATGACGAGGCATCGGCCATCGTATGCCCGTTGCACTTCCGCAGCGGGCTGACCGATCACGCAGTCGGCGGTGAAGTACTTGCCGTCGGCCAGTTGGCCCGAGGTAGACAGCGCATCGTGGCGGCGCAGCGATGGATCGTGCGGCCCGCCCTTGGCCACCGCCACGCTCTGATCGAGGTGCAACTCGCGCGGGCGGCCGTAGTCATAGAGGCGATAGGTAATGTCGCTGTTCTGCTGGATCTCGATCAGGCTCACGCCCGCGCCGATCGCGTGGACAGTGCCGGCCGGGATATAGAAGAAGTCCCCCCGCTTGACCGGATACCAGTCCATCAGGCCCTCGATGCTGCCATCGAGCGCAGCGGCGCGCAGCGCTTGCCCGACGAGCGCCTCGCCAAAGCCGATACCCAGCTTCGCGCCCGGCTCTGCATCGAGGATCAGCCAGCACTCCTCCTTGCCGCGATCACTTTCACCGAGTTCCCTCGCCTGGTCATCGCTGGGATGG
>JBEQCK010000256.1:0-3828 GCA_041639335.1 Novosphingobium sp. | reverse complement strand
CTCAGGGCTTGCGCGCCGTGCTATCAGCCCTGGGTTGTCCTGTCTGTCCTTGGGTAACGACAGTTGTTGCCCGGTGGGTCTTGGGCTTTACGCCCCTCGTTGAACCCGCACGCACCTGCCGCACCGATCGCGCCGGAGGCCTCAGCACACAGCGTCGGCTTCCGAAGGGAGAGGAGCGGGTTGGCCTTGTGCCCTCTCCTGACCTGTGGTGGGGCGTATAACCTATATGGTTCGTTTTGTCAAGGTCTGTCAGCGCCACTCGCAATCGTCATCCCGGGCTTGACCCGGGATCCCGCTTCCTTGTCGCGGGGTGGCGGAAAAGAAAGCGGGGCCCCGGGTCAAGCCCGGGGCGACGGGGGATTCTGATGCGGGGCAAGGTCAAAACAGATCGAGTTGGCCGTTGGGGCTCGGCTTTCTGAACTGCGCGCAGTCGAGATCGATGTGGGCCTTGCCGATGCCGTGTTTGCGGCAGGCAACGCGGAAGCGGGTGCGGAGGAGGTCGGCCCAGACGCCGTTGGGCTTCATCCGGGTGAAGAACTGCGCGTCGTTGTCCTTGCCGCCGCGAACGGACTGGACGATCCCCATGACTTTCGACGCGCGGTCGGGGAAATGCGTGTCGAGCCATTCGCGGAACAGTGGGGCTACCTCGTGCGGCAGGCGCAGCATGATCCAGCTGGCCGAGCGCACGCCACGCTCGGCAGCGGCTTCGAGGATTCCTTCCATGAACTGGTCGGTGATCGACGGGATGACCGGCGCGACCGAAACATGGGTCGGCACGCTTGCTGCAACAAGTTTTTCCAGTGCTTGCAGACGCTTGGCCGGGGAACTGGCCCGCGGTTCGAGCAGGCCGGACAGGCGCGGATCAAGGCTGGTGACCGAAATGCCGACAGCGGTGAGATTTTGACGCGCGAGTTCGGCGAGAAGATCGAGATCGTCAAGCACGCGGGCCGACTTGGTGGTTATGGTGACCGGGTGGCGCAATTCGAGGCAGAGTTCGAGCACTTGGCGCGTGATGCGATAGCGGCTCTCGATCGGCTGATAGGGGTCGGTGTTCGTGCCCATGGCGATCGGCGCGGGCGTGTAGCCGGGTTTCGCCAGGGTTTCGCGCAGGAGCCTGGCGGCATCGGGCTTGGCGAACAGCTTCGTCTCGAAGTCGAGGCCGGGCGAGAGGTCGTGCCAGGCGTGGGTGGGGCGGGCGTAGCAGTAGACGCAGCCGTGCTCGCAGCCCCTGTAGGCGTTCACCGAACGGTCGAAGGGAATGTCGGGCGAGCGGTTGAAGGTGAGGATCGAGCGGGGGTGTTCCTCGGTGACGGTGGTGCGCAGCTTGGGGCCGGGACCGTCGATGTCCTCGCGCGCGTCGAGCCAGTCGCCATCAGTCTCGCGCGTGGCGAGGCCGAAGCGGGTGGGAACATTCGCCGATTGCGCTCCTCTGCCATGGACTGCCATGACGAGATTGGAACATAAGTGGAACAAAAATGCAATAGCGCTTGGAAAGACTTATTTTTCCAGCAATCTCGGCATGAGTTCAACGAAGTTGCAGGGGCGGTTGCGGCTGTCGAGCTGTTCGTCGAGAATGCCGTCCCAGCCATCCTTCACCGCGCCGTTGGAGCCGGGAAGAGCGAAGATGTAGGTGCCGCGTGCGACAACGGCGCAGGCGCGCGACTGGATCGTGCTGGTGCCGATGGTCTTGTAGGAAAGCCAGCGGAACAGTTCGCCAAAACCCGGAATGTCGCGCGTCTTGACCCGGTCAAGCGCTTCGGGAGTGACATCACGCCCCGTCAAGCCAGTGCCGCCGGTGATGACGACGGCGTCAACCGAGCGATCGTCGATCCAGTTGTTGAGGCGGCTGGCGATGCGGTCGGCATCGTCCTTTTCCATGGCGCGGGCGGCGAGCTTGTGGCCCTTGGCCTTGATGCGCTCGGCCAGGATGTCGCCCGAGGTATCCTCGGCCGGGCCGCGGGTGTCGGAGACGGTCAGCAGGGCAATGTTGATCGGCTTGAATTCGCGCGAAGTATCAATTGCCACGCGATGCGATCCTTATGCTTTCCGGCCTTACGTTACCAGCACCATCCAGACCGGGGAATTTCGGCCACATGCCCTGGACAAGGCCCATGCGGCTTTCCGAGGGGCCGCCGGCCTGCTTTTCGTACATCCAGTAATTGCGCATGACGATCGAGACGTAGCCGCGGGTTTCCCAATAGGGGATCGATTCCATCCACAGGAGGGGATCGCTGCCGCCACGAATTTCGGTGTTCCAGCGGCTGATCGGCAGGGGGCCAGCGTTGTAGGCGGCCATGACCTTGGGCAGGAGGCCCTGCGTCGCGTCGGAATCGCGCAGCTGCTGAAGGTACTGCTGTCCGAAGGCAAGGTTGACGTCAGGCAGATCGAGCTGGCGATCACGCCCGGCCATGAGCGGTTCGACGCGGGCCATGTCCTTGGCCGTGCCCGGGCGGACCTGCATCAGGCCCTTGGCGCCAGCCGGGCTGGTGACGGCGATGCGGAAGTTCGATTCCTGCAGCGAATGGGCAAAGAGCAGTGCGGGGTCGACCTTCCAGCCCGTGGCCGGTGTCCACTTCGGCGCAGGGAAGCGCGCGGATTCATCAGGTCGCGCGCCTGCCGGAGCATTGTAGGCCATCCACAGCTGCGTGGAGGGAAGGCCCAGGTCGCGGGCAAGGCGCGAGAGCGGGGCGTATTGTCCGGGCGCACCGATGCGGGCCTGGTGGCGCAGGATTTCGTCGGCGAGGCCGTCTTCACCGATTTCGGCAAGCTGGACGGCGGTGCGGATGTTGGGGACGTCGCGGAGCTGCTGCCAGTCGTTCTGAGAGAAGTCCGGCGCGACCGGCGGCGTGCTTTCGCGCATGCCCAGCGCTTCGGACGCCATCATGCCGTAGAGCGTTTCGCGGAAACGGGCAGCGTTGCGCAGCGAGGCCGAGACCTTTTCCGGTTTGCGGCAGCGCAGCCAGGCGCGGCTGGCCCAGTAGTGCGCGGCCGAGGCCAGCTCGTCGTTATGGGCCGAGCCTGCAGTCTTCTCGAACGAATCGGCGGCAGCAAGGCAATCGCCAAGACGCCAGCTGGCGAGGCCAGCGGTCCAATAGGCTTCCGAGATCCACGGCCCCGAGCCTTCGGCGGCTGTCAGCGAGAGGGCGCGCGCGGTGGCGTCGTCGTTCTCGATATAGAAGGCCCAGCCGATCTTCTGGCGCCATTCGGCACGGGCATCGGGCGAGAGCGTGGCATCGACGCCATCGAGCAGCACGCGCGCACCGACCGGATCATCGAACTTGATGCGGTCCTGAATGGCAGCGGCGACGCTGGCTGGCATCGTCCCGTCATCGATCGGGCGCGGTTTGATGCGCTTCGAGATGTTGGGCAGGCTGACGAGGCGCTGCGCCTGCGGCAGGGCAGGGATTTCGGTGGCGCCGCGCTTCAGCGCAAGGCGGCCGAGCTGTTCGGCCCACGGCAGGTCGGGTGCTTTGGTCAGCACTTCGGTGATCGGGGCGAGCTCAGCCTTGGGCGAAGTTGCCGCGAGCATGTACTGCGCGCGGGCGACGGTGTGCAACGGCCCATCCGTGCGCTGGGCGAACAGGGACTGGACTTGCGTCCAATCCTCCCGCTCGATCGCGGAGAACAGGCTCTTGTAATAGGAGCGGTCGTCAGCGCTCAACAGCGAGGGGACGGCAGTGCGATCGGCGCGGCCACGGAAGTAGTCGACCGCGGCGCTGTTGGCATGGGCCGGGACAGCGGAGAGGGCAGCACACGAGGTCGCAAGCGCGAGCAGCGTGAACGTCTTGGCGCGAGCCAGCTTCAAATCGTTTCGGTCCCCGTCCATTC
>JBEQCK010000255.1:0-3875 GCA_041639335.1 Novosphingobium sp. | reverse complement strand
CGTCCAACAAGATCGTCTCGGGCCGCTACATCCTCCAGCCGGAGGTGATGCGGGTGCTGGAGAATCAGGGCAAGGGCGCTGGCGGCGAAATCCAGCTGACCGACGCGATGGCGAAGATGATCGGCCAACAGCCGTTCCACGCCGTGACCTTCGACGGCAACCGCTACGACTGCGGCAGCAAGGTGGGCTTCGTGGAGGCGACGCTGGCGATCGCCCTGTCGCGCCCCGACATGGGCGCCGAGGTGCGCGCGATTGCGCTGGATCTGCTGAAGTAGCGTTTTTGCCTGTCCACAGGTTAGGCTGCAGTCAATGACGCGCAATTGCCTCAATGAACCAGATGGCATCCTGGCGAGATTGCGCGCTTCCCCGCGCATTATCAGACCTGATGACGGAATAAAAAGAGGCGCCGCTGATCAAACAGCGGCGCCTCTCTCTACGCGGCGAACCTGGTCGGTCAGGTGTAAGACACAGCAATATTTTGCCGACGCCTGGCGTTGCGCATCGATGCGCCAATCCCGGCAAGGCCGAGTATCAGCATCAACCACGTCGAAGGCTCGGGGACCGCACTGGGCGTACCAAGGAATTGTACGATCGGCTGCGCAGTGAAGCCGGTTTCAGGTCCACTCCCAAACGCCCCCGGAGCAGCGCCGAAGTCGAACCGCAATCCACCAGCAAGGTTAGTGGCGCCAGCGTCACGGGTCACATTGACCCCGAGGCCGGACACGTTGCTGAAGGCAAAGAAATACTGCGTGCCCGATGTCAACGACACAGGCGCGGCAAACAGAGCATTATTAAAGGCGGTGCCGGCTGTGAGAGTGCCACTGCCCAGAAGGAAAAGACTACCGGGTGCGCCGCTATAGAACGACGCAGTCACAGTGCGGCCATCAGACGTTCTGAACCGCGTCGCAAGCCCAGTCAGCTGGTAAGAGCTCGTTGGCGTGTAAAACCACCCCACATTATTTGCATTCCACGTTGAGCCTGGTGCGAAATTGGCGGTTTGGTTGACCGAGTCGATAACCGTGGACGCATTTGCAGGTGCCGTCATGGCGATCAGACTTGAGGCCATTCCAGCCGTGACCAGCATCAGTCGCAAACTCTTCATACTTCTTCCCCCCTCGGAGTTAATCTGATCATCTTCGTCCGAACCGTGTTCGATCCGAATCTAACTAAGTGTTAACCTTTAGCTATCGGCCAAGCAAGCGCCGTGTAGGTAGACGTCAGTCGCTAGGGCTCTGGAGCGAGGCCTGTCATCTTCGTTGTCAGATGCTTCCGATTAGTCGGTTCTCTCAACGCTCTAAGGCGGAGATGGTTCTTACTCGGGGACGGCTCTGAATCCCTTCCCCACGCTCCGTTCCACGGTTCCCGCGGGAAGAAGAAGACCTTTACGGATAGTAGGGATGCCTTCGCAGGAACTTCCGGAAACGAGGTGCCCGCGCAATTGACGGGGACATCAGTTGCCGACCGGCCGCGACCCATTTTGATGTCGGCACTGCGAGCGCGAGCCGCTGGAGGTCCCCTGCTTTCCAGAATGGGAAGGCGGCCTGTAGGGCCCTGCGGTGGCAACCGAAAGTCGGGCAGGATCTCGTGAAAGGCCCATTGGCCTTCCGATGAGGAGATCACCAGAAAAGCGGGCGACGCAAAGCGACGTCGTAGGCCACGCTCTCGGAGCCCGCCTCGATTGGCTAAAGCCCCGGCTGTTCAGTTGCTATCGATCCCCGTTGGCCCCGCCTGTCAAATATCCTCCGTTGCCCGACTTCGGCTGCAACAGCGGCTGCCACCACGCTTCGTTATCGAGGTACCAGCGCAGGGTCTGTCTGAGGCCATGCTCGAAGCCATGGTCAGGCGCATAGCCGAGTTCATTGCGCGCCTTGGTTTCGTCGATCGCGTAGCGGCGGTCGTGCCCCGCCCTGTCGGTGACGAAGGTCTTCAGGCTGCTGGTCGGCGCGCCCTTGGCTGCAGGGGCGTCGGGGTAACGTTCGGCAAGGCCCTCGATCTCGGCGAAGGCGCGGTCGACCTCGGCGCAGATCGTGTCGATGACCGTCATGTTGGGCAGCTCCGCGCCGCCTCCGATATTGTAGGTCTCGCCCGGCTTGCCGTTGGCGAGACAGGCCTCGATCCCGCGGCAGTGGTCCTCCACATGCAACCAGTCGCGCACGTTCATGCCGTCGCCGTAGATCGGCAAGGCGCGGTCGTGCAGCGCGTTCAGCAGGAACAGCGGGATGAGCTTTTCGGGATATTGGTAGGGACCGTAATTGTTCGAGCAATTGCTCGTCGTCACTTCCAGCCCGAAGGTGTGGTGATAGGCTCGCACGAGGTGGTCCGATGCCGCCTTCGACGCCGAATAGGGCGAGTTGGGCGCATAGGGCGTGGTCTCGCTGAATGCCGGGTCCGTTGGCCCCAGCGAGCCAAACACCTCGTCGGTGGAGATGTGATGGAAGCGGTGCGGCACACCGCTGCCCGACAGCCAGACACTGCGGGCGGCCTTCAGCAGGCTGTTGGTGCCGAGGATGTTGGTATCGATAAAGGCATCCGGTCCGCTGATCGAGCGGTCGACGTGGCTCTCGGCCGCAAAGTGCACCAGGGTGGTGATCTCATGTTCGCGCAGCAGCTGCTCGACCAGCGCGGTGTCGCGGATGTCGCCCTCGACCAGTTCGGCCCGCGTGCCTTCAAGCGTCGAGCGGTTACCCGCATAGGTCAGCGCATCGAGCACGATGACCGTGTCACTCGGATGCTTTGCGTTCCAGTAATGCACGAAGTTGCCGCCGATGAAGCCGGCCCCTCCGGTGACGAGCACATTAGCCAAGTTTCGCTTCCTCTTCGAGCATCAGGCGCAGGTTGGTGCGCCAGGGCACCGGCGCTTCTTCAAGCAGCGCGCGGGTTTTGCTGCAATCCAGCAGCGAGAACGCCGGGCGGCGCGCCGGCGTCGGATAGTCGGCAGTGGTAATCGGCGTGATTACCGGGATGCGTGCGAGCAGCCCCGCCGCATGCGCTTCCTCGGCAATGGCTACCGCAAACGCGTGCCAGCTGATCGCGCCGCCATCGCTGTGATGGAACGTGCCGCTCGCGCCTTTCTCAACCAGCGCCCAGATGGTGCGTGCAAGGCCGGTTGCCCACGTCGGCGAGCCGACCTGATCGGCCACCACCCGCAGCTCGTCACGCTCGTTCATCAATCGGATCATCGTCCGCACGAAATTCGCGCCGCCGGCTTCGTAGACCCAGGCGGTGCGGACCAGCAGGTCCTCGGGACGCAGCTTGTCCTCGCCCTCGGCCTTGGTGCGGCCATAGACCGATTGCGGATTGCGCGGCGCATCGGGTGCATAGGGCTCCGAGGCGGTCCCGTCGAAGACGTAATCGGTCGACACGTGAACGACCTTGCCGCCCGTCCCGGCCATCGCTTCCACCATCACGGCGACAGCATCGGCATTGATCGCCCGGGCCAGCGCCTCATCGCTTTCGGCCTTGTCGACCGCGGTATAGGCAGCTGCGTTCAGAATGAGATCAGGGGCCTCGACCACGAGCCGCGCTGTCAGCATCGCGGCATCGGTCAGATCGACATCCTCGACGTCAATCGCATTGATATCGGCCCAGGCCGGTGCCGTGCGTTGCAGCGCCCCGCCAAGCTGCCCGTTCGCGCCGGTAATCAGCACTCTCATGCGAACACCGGCACATCGGCGAGGCAAAGCCCGCGCGCGTCCTTGTCGGAGATGATCGGATCGAGACCCGCGACCGGCCATTCGATCCCCACCGCCGGATCGTCCCAAGCCAGCGTATGCTCGCTCTGCGGGGCATATGGTGCGGTGCACTTGTAGAGGAAATCGGTATCGTCCTCGAGCGTCAGGAACCCGTGGGCAAAGCCCTCGGGCACCCAGAACATC
>JBEQCK010000254.1:0-3902 GCA_041639335.1 Novosphingobium sp. | reverse complement strand
TCTCCAGCGGCCGGTTCTGGCCGACATTGCCGACCTGCCATTGCCGACCTCGTTCTGCTCGGCCGAACAACGCAATGCGTTCTACGAGACTCGCTACAAGCCGTACCTCGATCTTGCTCGCGCCAACAACGATGCGGCAATTGCCCATATGCAGAAGCTGCAGCAGGCCTATGACAGCTACCAGCTCTCCCGCGATCCCTCGCCGATGAACGCCTTGGCTGCCGAGGCCAGCTCCTATCAGCAGCAGGTCGCCGCCGGCACTTATGCGCGGCAGGCGGCGGTGGTTCGCCAGTTCGACCAGATCATGGCCCTGCCGGTTACGACTTGCCAGATTGCGACGGCAACGAAATGAGGCGCGCAGTGGAACTGGTGGTGGCAGGCGTGCTGCTGGCAGCGAACCCGGCTCGCGCCGAAACGTGCCTTGACCGAGAGACGATCACCGCAGCGCGCGTTCACGAATTCGAGACGATGATGATGGCGGTCACCCTGCGCTGCAAGGCAATCGGGACTGACATCGGCCCGGTCATGGAAGCCATGATGGGCACGCATCGCCCGATCTTTGCGGCAGCGGATCGGCGTATGCGTGCATTCTTTGCGCCGCAGAAGCGCGCGTACGAAAGCTATTCCACGCAACTGGGCAACCGCTATGGCGGCGGCGCGACCGACGCTGCCAACTGCCACCGTTTCGAGAAGGTGGCGAGGGAGCTTGCCGGTCAGCCGGGCGTGACATCGCTGGGACGGGTGGTCTTCGCGATGATCGACAAGCCCCGCATCGCCGGACCCGTCTGTTCGAAACCTTGATCAGTCGGAAGACTTTTTTGGCTCGATCGGCCGGATCAGGCCTTCCTGCGCCACGCTGGCCACAAGCCGGCCGTCCTGCGTATAGATTCGCCCGCGATTGAAACCGCGCGCGCGGCCCGCCCAAGGGCTGTCGCAGGCATAGAGCAGCCATTCGTCGGCGCGGAAATCGTCGTGGAACCAGATCGCATGATCGAGGCTTGCCCCCATCAGGTTGCCTTTCGACCAGCTGATGTCGTGCGGAAGAGTGGAAGTACCAAGCAAGGTCATGTCGCTGGCATAGGCCAGGACCGCACGGTGGATGCGGGGATCATCGGGCAGGGCTCCCACCGAGCGGAACCAGGTATGCGCACGTGGTTCCTGCGGGCCATTGTTCATCCAGTGCCGGGCCTCGATGGGGCGTAGCTCTATCGGCCGTGGCTGCAGCATTTGCTGGCGCTGCTTCTCAGGCATCTTCGCGGCATAGCGCAGGCGCAACTCGCTCTCGCTGGCAAGGTCGTCCGGCCCGACAACCTGGGGCATCGGTTCTGCATGGTGCCGCCCGTCTTCGCGCCTGTGGAACGAAGCGACCATGTTGAGAATCGGCTTGCCCAACTGGCTGGCCACGACGCGGCGATTGGAAAAGCTGCCCCCATCCAGATCGCGCTCGACCTTGAAGTCGATCTCGTGATCCTCGTTTCCGCCGCGCAGAAAATAGGCGTGAAGCGAATGGACGGGCCGGTCGGCAGGCACGGTGCGTTCCGCACTCGCCAAGGCCTGCCCGATCACCTGACCGCCGAACACGCGGCCGACGCCGCCGATCTTGCGACGACCTTCGAAGCGGTCGCCGCCGTGGTCCTTCACGTCGAGAAGGTCGAGCAGCCTTTCGACCAGTTCCTGCGGAGTCGGTTTGTCAGAGTCGGTCATGCCAGCGCGATGGACGTGGCTGCCGTTTACGTCAACGGGATCAATTCAGCGCAGGCCACGCGCCTTGGCGTAGAGCCGCCAGCACAGCGCCTTGGCACGGTTGCCTTCCGGCCAGCGCCCGGGTGGGCGCGGCTTCATGCCGAACTTGCGCAACAACCCGTTGAAGGCGCGCGCGTCTGCTTCGGCAAAGCTCCATTCGGATCGCCAGGTGATCGACAGGGACACCGACGGCTGCGGGCCGTTGCGGACAAAATGGGGGGACATGACCGGCACGTAGAGCGCTTCGCCCGGGGACAGCGGCCAGTCCTTGCCGCTGCCGAGCAGCTCGTCGCGCCAGAACAGTTCGCGCCCGCCGCCGGTGTGATAGGTTTCGTGGGTTTCGTCCGGGGCAAAGCGGGCATCGCCTGCGGGAAACATCGTCATGACCTTCGAACCCATTACCTGCAGGAGGATGTTGTGCTCGGGGTCGAAGTGATAGGGTGTCACGCCGCCCGGGCTGGTGACGAAAATGAAGCCTTGCGGTTTGAGCATTGCGCCGGTGCGCTGCTCGATCACCGGGCGCAATTCGTCGAGCAGGCTGTCGAGCAGTTCCGCATATGCGGGGTTCTGCTCGATGTTCTTGAGGGCAGCCCAGCTGCCGGTGGATGCAATGTTGCGGATCGTCTCGCCAATACCGATGCCGTTGGCAGGCGCCTTTTCGCCGTTGAGGCCCAATGGCAAAGCCGCGCGATTGTACTCGACCGAGCGTTCCGGCAGGGCCTCGCCCAGGATGGCCAGAGAGTCGAGATGCATCAGCGGGTGCATGCCCAGCCGGTGTACCAGCTTGTGCGGCACTTCGGGGTAGGACGCGGCAAAAGCGGCGCGGGACGTCTCGTCGAATGCATCGAGAGGCGCAGATCCAGCTGCAAAGGTAGTCTGTTCGTTCATCGGCCAAGTCCGACAGGATTGCGCCCCAATTCGAGCGACAGGAGAGTTTCGAAGAGCTTGCGCCGGACGCTACCGCCGATTGCTACCGAAATCCGGCCGATCGGGCGGCGTTCGGTCCAGAGGCTGTCGATCATCGGATGATCGGGTGCGGCGCAACTGTCGCACCAGGTGATGTCCGGTCGCGAGAGGAGTGCGAGATTCTCCCGTTGCAACAGGACGCCGGGAGAGAAGCGCGCGAATTTCTCGTCGAAGGCCGTCTTGTAGGAGAAGCTGCCCGGCGGCGTCAGGAAGTTCGCGAGCATGGCGATGGGGCGGCCATCGAGGGTCAGTGACAGTCGTTCGAGCCGACCGATTGCCGCCGCGCCTTCGAGAGCCTTGCGGAACAAGGTCTCGGTTTCCGGCGCGCAGCCCATGGCGCTGTTGCTGACGCCCTTCCAGCCGCGCTTCTCAAGTTCCAGAAAGGCTGCAATCCAGGCGTCCAGTTCTTTGCCATCCTGATGGCGCTGCACGTCCAGCTCGCCTTGCTCGGCCAGCCGAGCATGCTGGCGACGCAGCTCCTTGCGCTTCTTTCCGGTCAGCGCCCGCTCCAGATACAGTTGCGGGTTGAGAGGGGAATGCAGCAGCGCTCGTTGCTCGCGCATGACCAGCGAGGCCTTTCGGCCCTGTGCCTCGGCAAGATCGAACAGAGCTTCGGTGAGCGGTTGCTCCAGCGGCATGGAGGCAAGGTGAAGGAACAGCGCCTTTTCGCTCGCCGCGTGCTTGTCAGCCCATTGCAGCAGTGCCTGCCAGAACAGAGCCTCGCATCCTGCCCGCACTAGGGGGGCGCCCAGAAATGCGTTGGGATGGAGCCATATCGTGAGGTGCGGAAGCGGCCAGCGGCCATAGCGGCGCGGTTTGCCAAGCGGCATCAATCCGATCAGTTCGCTACCGGACTGGACTGTAAGCAGCCGCCTGCTGCCGCCGGTGTCGAACGCCTCCAATGAGGGGATCAGATACCACGGTTCGAAGAACGGGTTGGGTGTTGAGGCGCTATCCGCCAGGGCCTGCCACTGCGCGCGCCGTCCTGCCTCGGTCCACTCGCGCCATGCCCGCACCGACGCGACCGCCGCGCCCGGTTGTGTAAGCGGCATGGGCAGGCTTGCCGTGGTGAATGTCGCGACGTTCAAGGTTCCGGGTCTCCGCTCCCGGCCTTAGGTCCAATGCGCGAAAACTCGGTTAACAAGCCAGCAAAGAAACACCCCGCCCGGATTGCTCCGGACGGGGCGTCCTCT
>JBEQCK010000253.1:0-3910 GCA_041639335.1 Novosphingobium sp. | reverse complement strand
CGAAGTGCTGCGTGGGCCCCAGGGCACGCTGTTCGGCCGCAATACCACTGGCGGCGGCATCGCCTTCATCTCGCGCGCGCCTTCCAAGACGTTCAAGCTGAATGCCGAAGCCGGTTACGGCAACTACAATGCCTTCAACGGCAAGATCACGCTCGATCCGGGCGAGATCGCCGGCATCTCGACCAGCTTCACCTACAGCCACCGCCAGCGCAACGGCACCGTCGACAACCTCAACGAGCCCGACGACGCCCGCGATCCCGGCGCGCGAAAGGGCGATTCCTTCCGCGTGGCCGCCAAGGCCGAGATCGGTGGCACGGGTTCGATCCAGTACATCTTCGACTGGAGCAAGATCGATGCTTCGCCCATCAACTTCCAGCTGACCAATGCCGCCAGCGGCGCGTTGCGCCCTGCCGAAGTGGTAGGCGGCGTACCGGTGGTGGTGACCCAGCAGGCGCCGGTCGCGCCGTTCCTCAACACCGTGAACTTCCTCGATCCACGCTGCGCCGCGCTTGCCACCCCCACGCGCGACTGGCGCCGTACGGTGTGCAACGACATCAACAGCCGTTCGACCGACAAGGCGTGGGGCCACAACGTGCAAGTGCAGAACGACTTCGGCGTATTCCATCTGAAGTCGACCACCGGCTATCGCTTCTGGAACAACGACAGCGTGACCGACCTTGACGGCATCGGCGCATTCACCGCGCCGCGCTTTACCAATGCCACGCTGTTCAATGGCATGCCGGTGGGGCTGCTGCAGTTCATTCCTTCGATCCCGGCAGCGTTCCGTCCGTTCATTGCCGCATCGCCGGTGCCGACCGTGCAACAGAACCTGTTCGACACCAACAACAAGCGCCGTCACAAGCAGTTCAGCCAGGAAGTGGAAATCGGCAACGAGAGCGACATGCTCGACTGGGTGCTCGGCGGGTTCTACTTCTGGGAGAAGGGTTCGGAGTACAACCCGCAGAACAGCGGCTTCGTGCTCGATACCAACTCGATCTTCCTCGGCAACTTCGGCCCGCTTGGTCCCTCGTTCGTCGCAGCCAATCCGGCCCGCTATCGCCTGGTGCAAACGTTGTCGGTGCTGGATTACACCGCCACGGCGGAAAGCACCGCGGTCTACGGGCAGGCAACGTTCTACCCCGGCGGCAAGGACAGCGGCCTGCGCCTGACGGCGGGCGGTCGCTATACCTGGGATACCAAGTCGATGGTGCGCCGCCAGAACGGCACGGCACCGCTGGCAACGCCGGAGCAGGGCCGGGCCAGCTACAGCAAGTTCACCTGGAACCTGATGCTGGGCTATGACCTGTCCGATCAGGTCAACCTCTATGCCCGCATCGCCACGGGGTATCGTTCGGGCGGCTTCAACGCGCAGGATCCGGCGGTTGCCGGCGTCCTGCCCTCGTTCAAGCCGGAGAATGTGACCAGCTACGAAGTCGGCCTGAAGTCGGAACTGTTCGACCGCAAGGTGCGCTTCAACCTCGCCGGGTACTATAACGAATACAAGGATCTGGCGATTGCCGTGCCGATCACCAACCTTGCGCCGGGCACTTTCGCCACCAAGGTGACGAACGCCGGCAAGGTGACCTACACCGGCATCGAGGCCGAGCTGATGGCCGTGCTGACCGACAACTTCACCTTCGAGGCGAACGCCGGTTATGTCGACATCAAGTACAAGGAGTTCCTCGCCGGGCTTCCGGTCGCCGCAGGCCAGCCGCTGGTCAACATCGCGCAGTATGCGACGCCGGGCTATACCTCGCCGTTCACGGCCAATGTCGCGATGAACGCGCAGTTCCCGCTGGGCGACAACGGCATGCGCCTGACCGGCCGCGTCAGCTATGCCTACGAAGATGGCAAGTACAGCTTCTCGAACGTGCTGTCCTCGCCGTACAACGAGGTGCTGAAGGGCGACAATCGCAACATCGTCGATGCGCAGGTGGCGATCGATCGCATTCCGCTTGCCGGGAGCGAGGCGGCAGTGCGGTTCTGGGTCAAGAACCTGACTGACGAGAACAACCTCGTCCGCGCCATCGACTTCGGCCAGCTTGGTTATGGTGGCGGCTACTACGCCGATCCGCGCACGTATGGCGTGACGGTTGGCGTGAAGTTCTGATCTTTGGGGAGAATGGGCGCCGGTCTTCCGGCAACCGTCTTCGGGTAGCCCCGCTTCTGCACTGGCAGGGGCGGGGCTTTTCCGTTATTACGCGTTTGTCATGTAAAAACGCATCTTCACAAAGGAATGCGTATCTCTATAGCTTTTGCAAAAGCGAATCATGCAAGATGTGCCTGGGAGAGCCGCGATGACGATCAGCCTTGAAGACCTCGCCGCGCGGCTGGGCGCGCTTGAGGACAAGGAAGCGATCCGGGCGCTGAAGGCGCGCTACCTGCGGGCCTGCGATCTCAAGCAGGTCGAAGACCTGCGCGATTGCTTTGCGCCCGGCAAGATCCGCATCGCCTACCAGAACTTCCCCGAGTTTGACGACCGCGAAGCCTTTGTCGCCATCTACCAGCAGATGGCCTGCAACGGCGGCGTCTATGACATCCACCACGCCACCAACTGGCAGATCGACCTTGAAAGCGCCACGCGGGCAACCGGGCAGTGGTCGCTCAACTTCCGCACGATCCTCACCGGGCCGCGCCAGGTCGTGCGCCTCGCGGTGGAATACGACGACGTTTACGAAAAGCGTGACGGGCGCTGGTGGATCGTCGAGACGGTCAGCCGCGTGACCTCGATGCTGACCGAGCAGGTCGACGAGGACGGCAGCGTCACCGTGATCGCGCTGGCCGAAGCGCCGGCAGCCTGAACCTTAGAAAAGGAAATCCAGAGATGGCAATCAACTACGGCCTGGAAGGCAAGGTAGCACTCGTGACCGGCGCGGGCGGCGGTATTGGCCGTGCGGCGGCAGAAGCCTTCGCGCGGTCCGGCGCCAGCGTCATGGTCAGCGATGTGAACGAGGCAGGCGGGGCCGAAACCGTCGCCCTGATCGAGGCTGCCGGTGGCAAGGCCGCGTTCGTGCGCTGCGACGTGAGCAAGGCTGACGAGGTCAAGGCGATGGTCGCGGCCACTGTCGAAAAGTTCGGCGGGCTCTACTGCGCGTTCAACAATGCCGGGATCAACCGCATCACCGACGACCAGTACGACGACGCGATCTGGGAGCGCGACATCGCGATCAACCTGTCGGGCGTGATGCGCTGCATGCGCGAGGAAGCGGCGGTGATGCTCGAGCGCGGCGGCGGAGCGATCGTCAACACCGCCTCGATCAACGGCCTTGTCGGCAACGGTGGACAGCCGGCGTACACCGCTGCGAAGCATGGCGTGGTCGGCCTCGCCCGCCACGGCGCGCTGCGCTGGGCCAAGGCCGGCATCCGTGTCAATGCCGTGTGTCCCGGCGTGATCGAAACGCCGATGACCGCGCCGCTGGTGCAGAACCCGGAAATGAAGGCGCTGATCGACGGGATGACGCCGATGGGCCGCATGGGCCAAGCGAACGAAATTGCCGAAGCGGTGGTGTGGCTGTGCTCCCCGGCGGCCAGCTTCGTCACGGGACATGCCATGGTTGTCGATGGCGGTGCGACAGCCTTCTGACGCCTTGCAATTAATCGCACGCTTAATTACCCCTGTGTCAGTAACTGCGAGCAACGCGGAATCGGGACAGGTGGATGATGGCCGAAGGCGCTTTCGACTATATCGTGATCGGTGCGGGCAGCGCGGGATCGGTGCTCGCTGCGCGCCTTTCCGAAGACCCGCAGACGCGCGTCCTGCTGCTCGAGGCGGGCGGGCCCAACACTTCGGTGCTGGTGCGGATGCCGGCCGGCGTGGGCACGCTGATCAAGCAGAAGAGCAAGCACAACTGGGGCTTCTGGTCGGAGCCGGAACTGCACATGGATGGTCGCCGCATGTGGCATCCCAGAG
>JBEQCK010000252.1:0-3915 GCA_041639335.1 Novosphingobium sp. | reverse complement strand
ACGGTACGGTTGCCCGTACACCGCATTTCGAGTGCGGCGCATTCGACCACTCTGCCACCTCTCCATGGTGCCAATCTGGGTGCCGCAAGGGGCGTTCCCGGTCGAGGAAGCGCGCCGTTAGCGCATGCAAACCGGCTTGCCAAGTGGAAAGCGGAAAGCTTTTTCCACAGGAGGCCTTCGCGACGAACCTTTATTGGCAAGCGGCTTGTTTGCACCGCGGCGAAACCCTATATCCCGAGGCATGGATCGTGCGAGTTTCTTTTCGCCACAAGCCGGACGCGATATATCGGCTCCCCCCGTCTCATCGGCGCGCTTTTCGATCGGCGATGTCGTGCGCCATCGCATGTTCGGCTTCCGCGGCGTCGTTTTCGATATCGACCCGGTCTTCGCCAACAGCGAGGAATGGTACCAGTCGATCCCCGAGGACATCCGTCCCCCGCGTGACCAGCCGTTCTATCACCTTCTCGCCGAGAATGACGAGAACAGCTACGTCGCCTATGTCAGCCAGCAGAACCTGCAGTCTGACGCCGAGGCCGGGCCGGTCGACCACCCGTCGCTGGACGAGATGTTCGAAGGTTTCCGCAACGGCCGCTATCGGCTGAGGCGCAGCCTGTCGCACTGACGCACAAGACTGACACGCAGGGGAGACCCGGCTCTCCCTTGTAGCGCGAGGTGCGCTCGTCAGTTCTTGAGCTTCCAGCCGGACTTGAGCAGCCCGTAGAGCAACGCGGCCAGCGCGACGTTCACCACGCCAAGGCCGATTGCGCCGTGCAGCACTGCCATGTTCGTATCGCCGATGTCGCTTTGCCCGAGAAAGCCGAAGCGGAAGCCCGAGATCACGTAGAAGATCGGGTTCAGCCGGCTTACTGCCTGGAACGCCGGGGCAAGGTTGTCGATCACGTAGAACGTGCCCGACAGCATCGACAGAGGCGTGATGACGAAGTTGGTGACGGCTGCGTTATGGTCGAACTTCTCGGCCCAGATCGACGTCAGCACACCGACGATGGCGAGCAGAACCGAGCCCATCAGCCCGAACCAGACGACCGCCCAGGGATGCGCGATCTTGAGCGACACGCCCGGCCACAGCAGCATTGCCCCGGCCACGGCGAGCCCCACCAGAACTGCGCGCGTTACCGCGGCGCCCACCAGTGCCGCCATTAGCTCGCCGGTAGAGATCGGCGGCATCAGGTAGTCAACGATGGTGCCCTGGATCTTGCCACCCAGAAGGCTGAAGCTGGAGTTGGCAAAGGCATTGTTGATCATGCCCATCGCGATCAGCCCCGGCGCGACGAAGCTGGCAAAGTTCACGCCCAGCACCATGCGTCCGCCATTGGCCCCGCCGCCGAGCGCCAGCGTGAATATCATCAGATAAAGCAGCGTGGTGACCGCCGGAGCCCAGATCGTCTGGGTCTGGACCTTGAAGAAACGGCGGACCTCCTTCATATAGAGAGTCCACAGCCCCAGCCTGTTGAAGCCGCGGAACACCGGTTGTCCGGGCGGGGCAAAGGTTCCGGCGTTGCGGGTTGTCGCCCCTTCACGGGGTAGCGGTTGATTGGCCATGGCCATCGCGGTATCGCGCTGGCACGCCGATGGCAAGCACGTGTCGGAACTTGCCGACCGGGCAGATTTTAACGGCCGGAGCATTCCGGCACGGAAGGAAACGTGAAGGCATGAGCTGGACCGAAGAGCGGATCGAAAAGCTGACCAAGATGTGGGAGGGCGGGTCAACTGCCAGCCAGATCGCCGATGAACTCGGTGGTGTCAGCCGCAATGCGGTGATCGGCAAGGCGCATCGCCTCGGCCTCAAGGCGCGCCCTTCCCCGGTCAAGGCCAACGACAAGACCGATACGTCGGCTTCTCCGGCAGCGCCCAAGGTTGCCAAGCCCGCCGCTCCGGCTCCGGAACCCAAGGTCGCCGCGCCGCGCCCGGTCGTGGCAGCAGCACCGCCAGCCCCGGCACCGGCACCGCGCGTTGCTCCCGCACCGGCTCCTGAAGCAAAGCCTGCCAGCGATGCCGCACCCGCTGCGCCGCAGCCGCGAATCGTCTCGGTCGGCCCCGGTGGCTTCCTGCGTCAGGGTCCCGGCGATCAGCAGGCACCCATTCCGCCCGCTCCGCCGCGTCGCCTGGTTCCGGCACGACCCAGCCCGGAAATCGCGGACAAGACCAGCCTGCTCGATCTCAACGATCGCATCTGCCGCTGGCCGATGGGCCATCCCGGTGAGCCGGACTTCCACTTCTGCGGCGACAAGGTGAATCCCGGCTTCCCCTATTGCGTCGAGCATTGCGGCCGCGCGTATCAGGCGCAGCTTCCGCGCGGCCATCGCCGGCCTCCGCCGCCGATGCCTTTCGGCGGTCCTCGCGTGCGCTGAAATCAGCCTCAGGACGAACACGTATTCCCGGAATTCTGCGGCGCCGCGTGGTTAATCTCACGCGGCGTTGGCCGTTCTGGGAGTCATGACGAATGATCCTTCCTCGCGCGGGTCCCGGTCGCGCCTGCTCAGATGGCTTGGCCTTGCCGACGATACGGAGTTTCAGGAGGATTCGCCGGACGTAACGAGCTTCGTGCGCGACGTGACAGCCAGGGAAATCTGGCTCCCGGCCAAGCGCCGGCTTCTGGCGAAAGTGGCCGACTTTCTGATCGATCACGATCTCGAAGTCATGCCGTGGACGCTGGAAATCGCCTACGACTGCGTTACTGGAGCCAAGCCCAAACTTGCCCAGATGATCCTCGAATGCACCGAGGCTGGGCAGGCAATCTCCATCGTGTGGCTCGAACAGGTCCTGCGCGAAGAAGAAGGCGAGAGCTCGTCAGAACTGCTTGCTGCCCTCATGGCGCGCCTCGAAGGCACGCTTGAGGAGTTCACCAGCGCCACAACGCATGCCAGATCCGCGACCACCGAGTATGGCGCTGCCTTGCAGCAGCACGTCGACGATCTCGAACAGGTCGGTCGCGCCGGTGCGGTGATCACCGAGCTCGCGGCACTCGCCAAGGCGATGATGCAGCGTACGCGCGAGATCGAGCATAACCTCAGCGAATCCGAACGACGCGCAATGGAGCTGCAGAGCAATCTGGACGAGGCCCGCCGCGTGGCCGACGAGGACCACCTCACCGGCCTGCCCAACCGCCGCGCGTTCGAAGTGCTGTTTGAAAGGGAATACGCCGCGGCCAAGGAAGCAGGCGAACCGCTCTGCGTCGCCTTCTGCGACATCGACCACTTCAAGCGCATCAACGACAGCCACGGCCACGCCGCCGGTGACCGCGTGCTCAAGATCGTGGCCGAAACCCTCAGCCAGATTTCGGACGCGCGCTGCCACGTGGCGCGCCATGGCGGCGAGGAGTTTGCCGTCCTGTTCCGCGCCCTGACGCCGCAAAAAGCCTGGGATCGGCTCGACCACGCCCGCGAGACAATTTCCGAAAGACGCCTCGTCAACCGGGCGACCGACATGCCGTTCGGCAGGGTGACATTCTCGGGAGGCGTCGCCGACGTGTTCGCCTACAAGACCCGCAGCGATGCCCTGCGAGCAGCTGATGAAGCCCTTTATGCGGCAAAGCAATCGGGCCGGAACTGCATCCTGATGGCCGGCGAGACCCCACCGCCACTGCGCGATGCGGCCTAGCCCTTACCCTGAACTGCGGGACTCGCTGGTCTTCGGATCAGCCATATTGTGAATTCTGGCTGCGCTGGAACGCGAACCGCGGAACGCGGCCTTCAATCATGCTCCCCTTCAGCGCAATCCGCATTTCGTCTGCGCCTTCCTCGCGCGTACAGACCAGTCGTGTGCCGCCCGAAGGCAGGACTTCAAGCGCACTGATTGCGACGCCGGACTTTTCACAAAGTGCGCGGACGCGGGCTTCGTTCAGCGTGGTGTTCATGGCTCGGCTCATGCGGGTTACTCCGTTGCGAACACGCTGAA
>JBEQCK010000251.1:0-3943 GCA_041639335.1 Novosphingobium sp. | reverse complement strand
GCGGGCTTCGTGCCCAAGAGCCTGAAGCGCGCAGCGATTCTCGACGCGCTGAACCAGGTGCTTTCGGGCGAAATCTACATGCCGGAACTGGAAGGCGATGATTCCGCCGCTGCCGAGGAGGACGCGATCCGCAGCCGGATCGACAGCCTGACCCCGCAGCAGCGCGTGGTGCTGGGGCACCTCGTCGCCGGGCGGCTGAACAAGCAGATCGCCTATGAACTCGACGTCTCGATGACGACGGTGAAGGCCCACGTTTCCGCGATCCTGCAGAAGATGAACGTGTTCTCGCGCACGCAGGCGGTGATCATGGCCGGCAAGGTCGGGTTCAAGGGATAAACGGTCACGTTCCGGCAATTGCGCTCCGCGCCCGGTCTGGCAGACTGGCGCGGGGGAGAATGCCATGCTGATCGAGACACCATTGACGCTGCCGTGCGGCATCGTGATACCGAACCGCCTTGCCAAAGGTGCGATGACCGAGGGGCTGGCCGATCCTTCGGGCAAGCCGACGCCTGAGCTTTACCGGCTCTATGGCGTCTGGGCAGATGGCGGCGCGGGGCTGCTGATTACCGGCAATGTGCAGATCGATGGCGACCATCTTGAGCGGCCCGGCAATGTGATCGTGGATCGCGCGCCCGATGCGACGATGAAGGCGGCGCTGGCCCCGTGGGCCAAGGCGGGGACGCGCGCCGGCAACCAGTTGTGGATGCAGATCAGCCACGCCGGACGGCAGACGCAGAGCGTGGTGAACCCGCACCCCAAGGCGCCATCGGCGGTGAAGCTGGGGCTCCCGGGCGGGCAGTTCGGCGAGCCGGTGCCGCTTGAGGAAGCGGAGATTCTGGAGTTGATCGGGCGGTTCGCAACCTGCGCGAGGGCTGCGCAGGAGGCAGGCTTTGGCGGGGTGCAGATCCACGCCGCGCATGGTTACCTGCTTTCGCAGTTTCTCAGCCCCCGCAGCAACCAGCGCACGGACCGGTGGGGCGGATCGCTGGAAAACCGGGCGCGGTTCCTGATGGAGACGGTGCGCGCGGTGCGCGAGGCCGTAGGGCCTGCGTTCGGTATTTCGGTGAAGCTCAATTCGGCGGACTTCCAGCGCGGCGGCTTTGCCTTCGAGGAGAGTCTGCAGGTGGCGCGCTGGCTGGAGGAGGCGGGCGTTGACCTGCTGGAGGTTTCGGGCGGATCGTATGAGCAACCGGCGATGATGGACATGGAGGGGCTTGATCCCTTCGAGCGGCCGGACGTCCCAGCTTCGACGGCGGCGCGCGAGGCGTATTTCGTGGACTTTGCCAAGGCGATGAAAGCGAGCCTGACGAAGATGCCGCTGATGGTCACCGGTGGGTTCCGCAGCCGCGCGGCGATGCAGCATGCGCTGGAAACGGGCGCGGCGGACCTGATCGGTATCGGGCGGCCGTTATGCGGGGCGCCTGATGCCTGCCGCGATCTGCTGGCCGACCGGGCCGACCTGCCGCGGTTCGAGAACACGCTGCGCCTTCTGCCCCCTGCCCTGCGCTGGCTGGAGAGGTTCGACACGGTGCGCACCATTGCGGGCTTTGGCATACAGATGTGGTACTATGCGCAAATCGATGCGATCGGGCGGACGGGCAAGCCTGATCCGGGCAAGTCGGTGTTCTCCTCGCTTTTGCAGGTGCAGAGCCAGGCAAAGGCGTGGATGAAGGCGCGGCGGGCGGGTTAAAGAACGTCCCGCTGCCGGAGCAGGGCGCGCAGTTGGGCGGGCTTTACCGGCTTGTTGAGGATCGGGAGCGATAGTGCGGCGAGGCGGGCCTTGGTTTCCTCGCTGCGGTCGGCGGTGATGACCATCGCGGGGAGATCATGGTCTGCGCGGGCGCGCAGGGCGGCGATGGCTTCCTCGCCGGTCAGGCCATCATCCAGCTGGTAATCAACGATAGCCATCGCCGGTTTGCGCGCGAGGGCGGCGGCGACGCACGGCTCCGCAGGGTCGCGGGCAGTGACAACTTCGAGGCCCCAGTTTTCGAGCAGGGCTTCCATGCCGGAAAGGATGGCCGGGTCATTATCGATCACAAGCACGAGACCGCCGTTTCCGGTCGGCACTACCGGGGGCTTCTCGATCGGCTTGGGCGCGGCGACCGGCTCCACGCGGGGCAGCAGGATCGAGAAGGCCGAGCCGAGGCCAAGGACGGAATCGAGGCCGATCGGGTGATCGAGCATGGTCGAGACGCGGCGGACGATGGCAAGGCCAAGGCCCTTGCCGGGAATCTTCTGGGTCTTGCCGACGCGGCGGAACTCGCCAAATATCTCCTCGCGGTCGGCAGCGGCGATGCCGGGGCCGGTATCGCGCACGGTGACGCGGACCATGCCCTGGATCTCGTCAACTTCAACGGCGACGCGGCCGGCCTCGGTGTAGCGGATCGCGTTCGACACGAAGTTCTGGAGCACGCGGCGCAAGAGGCGCGCGTCGGAGCGCACCCAGGCCGGGGTTTCGACCACGTCGAATTCGAGCTTGCCCGCAGCGGCGAGCGGGGCAAACTCCACGCGCAGGGCATGAAGGATCGCGCCGAGCGAGTGATCGCCGATCTCGGGCTGGATGGCACCGGCATCGAGCCGCGAGATTTCGAACAGGGCTTCGAGCAGATCCTCGACCGAATCCAGCGCGGTTGACGCCTGGCTGACCAGCGCGCGCGGGCGCTCCGGCAGCTTGAGGCCGTCCATTGCCGAGACGAACAGGCGCGCGGCGTTCAGAGGCTGGAGCAGGTCATGGCTGGCAGCGGCGAGGAAGCTGGTTTTCGAGCGGTTTGCGGTCTCGGCCTCGTTCTTGGCTTCGACCAACTGGCGATTGACCTCGACCAGTTCGGCGGTGCGCTCCTGCACCCGGCGTTCCAGCAGTTCGGCGGTTTCTGTCAATGAGCGTTGCAGGCTGACGTGGTCGGTCACGTCGTCAAACGTAAAGACCATGCCCCCGTTGCCGAGTGGGACCGAGCGGATCACGAAGTGCCGCCCATCCATCAGGCAATCGGCGGACAGCTGCCGCGTGTCACCTTCGCGCCAGGCAAGGCTGTCGGCGCATTCGAGGCCAAGACGCCAGCTGCACCACTGCACCAGCTGGGCATGGCTTTCGACATGGCGCAGCAAGTCATTGCCGGAAAGGCCGAGCACGCGCACCAGCCCCTCGTTCCACGCCTGCATCCGGCGTTGCGCATCGAACAGGCAGACGCCTTCGGACAGGGTGTCCAGCGTCGCCTGCAATGCGAGGTTGCGTTCAGCGAGTTCGAGGGCGCGCTGGCGGGCGTCCTCGGCCTTGACCGAGGTAATGTCGGTATAGATGCCGACGATGCCGCCGTCGCTGGTGCGCAGCTCGTTGATCTGGATCCAGCGCCCGTCGCCCAGCGCCTGAACGTGCGCCCCTTCGGCGCGGCGGTGCCAATCGACCCGGTCGCTGAGCCAACGATCAGGACCGGTTGCCGCGCCGAGCGTCGAGCCCGTCAGCGCAACGCGGCTGGCCATTTCGGCAAATTCCGGGCTGTCTCCGGAAATCGGTTCGACGGCGGGGAAGATCTTGAGAAAGGCGCGGTTGCACAGGATCAGGCGGTCGTCCGCGTCGAACAGGGCAAAGCCATCGCTGAGGGATTCGATGGCATCGCGCAGCAGGACGCGGGCGGCGGTGGCGTCCTCATTGGCGGCGGCGAGTTCGGCCATGGCGGCTTCGAGCGCGCTGGTGCGATCGCGCACCACGGATTCGAGCGCAATCGCGGTTTCAAACATCGAGAAGGCGCCGCCCTCCATGTCAACCGAGCGTTCGACCCGGTCCATCAGCGCGGCGTTGATCTTCTCGAGCTGGCGCACGCGGGCGCGCAGGGCGGTGATCTCGTCCTCGCCGTTGACCATGGCGGGGGCGAGAATGCCGGTGAGATTGGCGCTGCTCATCGGCCGACGGCGAGACCGGTGAAGGTCTGGTTCATGTGCGCGGCAC
>JBEQCK010000250.1:0-3946 GCA_041639335.1 Novosphingobium sp. | reverse complement strand
GATCTGGGGCATAAAGTTCGGTGAACAGGCCCATCGTCGCCGTGGTGTCGGCAAAGGCGAAGACGAAGCCGTCGGTCATCTCGGCGCGCAGGGCGCATGGCGCACCGCGCGCGGCAAAGCGGGCAAGCTCGGCATCGACATCGTCGACGAACACCGCGACGTGGTGCATGCCCCAGCGGCCCGAGCCTTCCGGGTAGAGATCGCGGAACGGGGAGGGGCCGGGATTGTTCTGGGCGACGAACTCCACCATCACATCGCCCCACTGGCCATAGGCAGAGCTGTGATCGAGCACCCGATCGACCCCGCGATGCACGGCGCGGGCGAGGGGAATGTTGTCAGCCACGAAGAACGGGCCTGATCCGAAGGCATCGTGATGCGCGCGCGCTGCGGCGCGGACGTCTTCCACGAAGAACGCCACTTGGCGGATCGGCAGCCCGCCCATCAGATCGAGGCGCCGCCATCGACGCGGAATTCGGCGCCGGTGGCAAAGGCGCTGGCATCGCTGGCGAGGAACACGGCCATCGCGGCGATTTCCTCCGGCTTGCCGAGGCGCTTGACCGGGTGGACATCGACGAAGCTCTGGTAAAGCGCTTGCGGATCGTCGGACTGCGCCAGGACCTTGTCGATGATCGGCGTGTGGATCGCGCCAGGGTGGATCGAGTTGCAGCGGATGCCATAGCCCTTTTCGGCAAAGTGCAGGGCGCAGGACTTGGTCATCAGCGTCACCGCCGCCTTGGCCGCGTTGTAGGCGACAAGGTTGGACGAGGCCTTCACGCCCGAGAGCGAGGACATGTTGATGATAGAGCCGCCATGGGCCTTCATCTTCGGCAGCACGGCCTGCGTGCCCATGAACACGCCGAGCACGTCGATATCCAGTTCGTGGCGGAACTGGTCGAGCGTGATTTCCTCGATCGAGCCGAGCGTGGTGATGCCGGCGTTGTTGACCAGCACGTCGATGCGATCGAACGGGGCGAGGGCTTGCGCCCACGAGGCTTCCTGCGTCACGTCGAGCGGCACGAAGCGCGCGCCGAGTTCGGCTGCGACGGCTTCGCCACCGGCAACGTCGATGTCGGCGATGATGACCGATGCGCCTTCGCCGGCATAGGCGCGGGCGATGGCTTCGCCGAGGCCCGATGCGCCGCCGGTGACGAAGGCGACCTTTCCGGCCAGCACCCCCGTCATACCAGTACCAGCGTCTTGCCGGTGGTCGTGCCGCTCATCAGTTCGATGAAGGCTTCCGGCAACTTCTCGATGCCCGAACGCACGTTTTCGAGCGGCTTGAGCTTGCCCTCGGCGAAGAGGCGATCGAGCATGGCCTGCGCTTCGCCGAGGACCTCGGGGTGATCGTAGGTGATGAAGCCGCGCATGGTCAGGCGGTTGACCACCAGCTGCCACAAGTTGCGGTTGCCGTGGGGGTTATCGGCATCGTTGTATTGCGCGATCATGCCGCAGACGGCGATGCGGCCGTGCAGGCGCATCAGCGGCAGGATGGCGTCGAGCGTTTCGCCGCCGACATTGTCGAAATAGACATCGACGCCGTCGGGCGCTGCGGCCTTGATCGCTTGCGCCAGATCGCCCGCCGCGCGGTAATCGATGGCAACGTCCGCGCCGAGATCCTTGACGATCTGCGCCTTGGCCGGGCCACCGGCAAGGCCGATGACGCGGCAACCGGCGGCCTTGGCGAGCTGGACCACGGTGCTGCCGGTGGCGCCGGCGGCGGCGCTGACCACCACGGTTTCGCCGGCCTTGGCCTTGCCGATCTCGAACAGGCCGACCCATGCGGTGAGGCCGACAGGACCGAGCGCGCCCATATAATGCTGCAGCGGCACGCCGGGGGCCTGTTCGACCTTTTCGATGCCGAGCGCATCGGCGCCGACGACGTAGTATTCCGACCAGACCGCGAAAGTGCGCAGCAGGGTGCCGACCGGCCAATCGGGGTTGTTCGATTCCACGACCTCGCCCAGCGACATGCCGTTGATCGGTGCGCCAAGCGCCACGGGCGGCAGATAGCTGGGGCGATCATCGAGGAAGCCGCGGATGGCAGGGTCGCACGAGCCGACGCGCATGCGCACGAGGATTTCCCCGGGGCCGGGCACGGGCCGAGCGACCTCGACCAGCGCGAAGTCCTCTGGGACCGGGATGCCGACGGGGCGGCGGGCGAGCGTGATCTGGCGTGTCCTCTCCATGGACCGACCTTAGCGGCGCCTCGGGCAAACGCATCGCTAGCCATATCGCTAGGTTTCCGCGAAGATCGGCATGGGTGATCTTCGCGGCCAGATCGAGAGGATAAAATCATGACGATGACTGCGCAGGACATGATCCAGTTCGTGGACGACCTCTATGCCGCGACCGGCGTGGGCGATTGGGACAAGGCGGCCGCGATGCTGACTGACGATTTCATCGTGAGCGAGGCGCCGGGCCTGCCGATGGAAGGCATCTATCGCGGCAAGAACGCGCTCAAGGAGCTGTATATCAAGGTCATGGGGCTGGTGGATGTTGCTGGTCTTAACCGTGTCGAGACCACAGTGGGCAAGGATCACGCGGTGACGATCCTGTCCTTCCAGTTCGCCGATCCCTCGCTGCCGCCGGCAGAGCTGTGCGAAATGTTCCGCTTCCGCGATGGAAAGTGCTGCGAAATCAAGCCCTTCTATTTCGACCACGCGGTGTTCCGGGCTGCGGCGGAGCTGAAGGCGAAGGGGGCTGCGGTCAGCTGAATCGCTGACCAGACCCTGTCCCTTGGTGCATAGACGGATTCCCATAATCTGCCATTTCCGACCATTTCAGTCCGGTTAACTAGCCTGCAGCCAGCACCGGAAAGGAATGGACATGGTCGTCGCACGGGATCTGCAGGAACGCATCGGCTTCTACGAACTGGGCAGGAACGAAGGCAGCTTCAATCGGCTGGCGCGCTTCGTGGCGCGCACGGTGGATGGCGGGCTGGAGAAGTTCTACGACAAGCTTGGCGGCACCCCCGCGCTGGGCAAGTTCTTCTCCTCGTCAGACCGCGTGCGCCATGCCCGCAATGCGCAAGCCGACCACTGGATCAAGGTGTTCGAGGACGGGCTTGACCAGGCCTATCACGAGCGCGCGCTGACCATCGGCAATACCCATGCCCGGATCGGGCTCGAGCCGAAGTGGTACATCGGCGGCTATGCGCTGATCCTCGAGCACATGATCGAGGCGATGGTGCTGCGCGGGGCAGGGCGGTTCTCCCCGGCACGGCGGCGCATGGCGCAGGATCTGGTGGCGCTGGTCAAGGTTTCGATGATCGACATGGACATCGCCCTTTCGACCTATTTCGAGATGGCCGAGAAGACCACGCGCGACATCGTGCTGGGCAAGATGGGCGTATCGCTGCGCGCGCTGGCCGATGGGGACCTTTCGACCCGGATGAGCGATCTTCCGGAAAGCTTCCGCCAGGTCGAGGACGATTTCAACCGGGCGCTGGAGCGGCTTTCCGCGACGATCGGCCTCGTCGCCGACAGCAGCGACCACATTGCCACTTCGACCGATGAAATCCGCGCGGCGACCGAGAACCTGGCATCGCGCACCGAACGGCAGGCCAACAACGTGCAGGATTGCGCGCGCGCCATCGACGAGCTGAGCGGGGGCCTCAACAAGACTTCGCGGTCCATGGCCGACCTCAGGGTATCGGCGCAAGAGACCGAGAGCGAGGCGACGCAGGGCCGCGAGGCGGTGCGCGAGGCGATAAGCGCGATGGACGATGCCCAGCAGAGCGCGCAGGAGGTGGTCCAGATCGCCGAGATCATCGACGGCATCGCCTTCCAGACCAACCTGCTGGCGCTGAATGCGGGCGTCGAGGCGGCGCGCGTGGGCGAGATGGGGCGCGGCTTTGCGGTCGTGGCCAACGAGGTGCGGGCGCTGGCGCAGCGCTCGTCCGAAGCGGCGGACAATATCAAGAAGCTGCTTTCGGCAAGCCGGGAGC
>JBEQCK010000249.1:0-3968 GCA_041639335.1 Novosphingobium sp. | reverse complement strand
CCTTGGCGCTGTCGGGGATGATGATCCCGCCGGCAGTCTTTTCCTCGGCTTCGACGCGGCGTACGAGCACGCGATCGTGCAGCGGACGGAAAGTCATGGGTTGCTCCCTCTTCCAAGTTAAAAAATGAGGCTTGGCACTCTCAAGGCGAGAGTGCCAGCGGGCGGCATATGGGTGCCGGTGGAAGGGGCGTCAATGGGTGTGGCGCAGATTCTTTTCACGCCGATGAACAAATCGACGAAGCGCGACTTCAGGCCGGCAGAAGCCCCAGCTTTGCCCGATTGCGCCAGCGCCAGTGCATCAGCCCGGCCACGAAGATCAGGCCGACGAGCAGGCCGAACCACACGCCGAGGCCACCATTTCCGGTGAACAGGCCGAGGGCGAGTGCCGTGCCGACGCCCGGAACCCAATAGCCGAAAATCGCGATGAGCATCGGAACCCGGGTGTCCTGCAGCCCGCGCAGCTGGCTTGCGCCCACGGCCTGTGCACCGTCGAACAGCTGAAATGCAGCGGCCACCATCATGTATTGCAGGGCAAGGCCGACCACGCGCACGTTCTCGGGTGCTGCCGGATCGATGTAGAGCCTGAGCAACTGCAGCGGGAACAGCAGCATGATTCCGGCCGAAACCGCCATGAAGCCGATGCCGAGCTGCGTTGCGACCTTTCCGGCCAGCGCGATCGCGGCATTGTCTCGCGCGCCATAAGCGAGGCCGACGCGGATCGTGGCGGCTTGCCCCACACCAAAGGGCACCTGGAAGGCGATCGCCGCGAACTGCAGGGCGAGCGTATGGGCGGCAAGTTCGATTTCGCCGATCCTGCCCATCAGGAAGGCGGCGCCGTTGAACATGCCGGCCTCGGCGATGATCGTGCCGCAGATGGGCAGGCCGATCTTGAGCACGTCGCCCAGGCGCTGCCACTCTGGCCTCCACCATCGGCCAAGCAGCCGGTAGCGGTGCAGCCGCCGGTCGAAGCGGATGACCAGCATGAACGCCAGCAGCATCGCAACGCTTGTCATCACGCTCGAAATGGCCGAACCGAGCAGTCCCAGTTCCGGTGCGCCGAGGTGGCCGAACACGAAAACCCAGTTGCCCAGCGCATTGATCGCCACGGCCATGCCGGTAATCGCCGTGCCGATGCCGGGACGCCCGAGCGTTGCCACCACCGTGCGCAGGAGCGCGGCAAGCACAGCCGGGATCGCGGCCCACATCAGGACTTCAAGGAAAGGAACTGCGCGGGCGATCACGCCGGGGTCCTGCCCGGTCACGCGCATCAGCGGCCCGCCCAGCATGCATACCCCAATGGCGACGAACGCTGCCAGCAGACCGGCCCACGCTGCCATGCGAACTGTGCGGCGCACCTCGCGCACCGCGTGACGCCGGCGCCCGAGTTCAGCCGCGATCAAGGGCGAGGCCGCGCCGACCAGGCCGGACAGGCTCCAGATCAGCAACCCGAACAGCGAGACCGAGAGCGAGGATGCGGCCAGCGCCTCGGGACCAAGACGCGCGACGAACACGACGTCGACGGCAAATACCGCCATCTGCAGCAGGTTCGCCCCGACAAGCGGCGCGGCCAGGCGCAGCATCGCGCGCAGCTCGTCAATCCATTTGTGGGGCGGTTGTTCGAACATGGGACGCGGGGTGTAGGCGGGCTGGCGCGGGAAGGAAAGCGCTTCGATGGCGAGTCGCAAAGCTGCCGCATGATGCCTCCGCATGGCCTGCGCAGGACAGCGAAGCTGATTGCCGCAGGTAGACAAGCTTCTGAAAAACAGCGGATTCCCGTCATTGCGTGTCACAAATCATGTCCGCCACGCGGCAATGGTTGACCCGTCGCGTCCCGGGTGACAGCGTTTCGAGGATGCAAGGGTTCGGCCATCTGGCAAGCCGGCGGCGCGTGGGGCGTGGTCCGGAGATGCGATCGGCAGGTGGCGTAGGCCGCCTGCGCGCCTTCATCGAGGCGCACCCGCCGCACGGGCCCAACTTGTCCCGACTGGCGGTTCGCGCCGCGACGCTTCTGCTCCTGCTGGCGGCGGTGCAGGCGATTGCCAGCCTCGCCTTCTACGACGTGATCGACAAGGAAACCCTGCGCGAGGACCACGCGCGGCGTGTGGCGGAACTGCTGGTGGTCAGCAATCGCCTGCATGAACTCCACCCCGAGGCGGTCGGTTCGACGATGAGCACCAGTCACCTCGAGGTGGCTCTTGGCAACACGCCCCATGCGATACCCGACCGGGATGACGAAGCCGTGGCCCAGATCCGCGGCTACATCCTGCGTTGGGAGCCGATGCTGGCAGAACAGCAACTGATGCTCGGTCTTGAGCCATCGCGCCTGGGCTACGGTAACCTGGTTGGCGCGATGCGCTTGTCCGATGGCCACTGGCTGAACTTCCGCTCGCGCGACGTGACCTCGGGCTGGCCCATCGCGCTGCGCGCCACGGTCCTCACGCTTGTTACTGCGGTTGTCGGATTTGCCCTGTCGCTGTGGTCGTTGCGCATCATCACCCGCCCCTTGCGGGAGCTGACCGACGCCGCCGATGCGATCGGCAAGGGTCAGGTCGTGCCGGTGCGTGAAAGCGGGCCGGACGATCTGCGCAGCCTCGCCCGGTCGATGAACGCCATGCAGGAGCGGATCGCGGCGATGCTCGAGGATCAGGCGCGCTCGTTCGAGGCAATCAGCCATGACATGCGCACGCCGCTATCGCGCGTGACCATTGCCGCCGATCTGATCGACGATGCGGAGATTGCCGGCCTTGTCCGCGACGCCACGGGTGAGATGGAAGCGATGCTGATGTCGCTCCAGCGCTACCTCCGCGCCCAGCACCTGGCGCCCGAACCGGCCATGATGGACCTTGGGCTGGCAGTGACGGATCTTGTCCTTGGAAGCTTCGAAGGGAAAGCTACGGTCGAGGTTACCCCGGGGGCGACGATCTGCTCGTGGCGCGAGCCTCTGCTGATGGCGCTCCACCCGCTGATCGAGAACGCGGTGCATTATGGCGGCAAGGCGAAGGTCTGTGTCGAACCGGATGCGGATGGACGCTGGCACGTGCTGATTGCCGACCAGGGGCCGGGCATCTCCGAGGACCAGTTCGAGCGCATCCTCGCGCCGTTCTACCGGATCGACGATGCCCGCGCGCGCGACACTGCCGGCTTTGGCCTCGGCATTCCCACCGCCGACCGGCTGCTGCAGCGCTTCGGTGGGAAGCTGTCCTTTGCCAGAAGCGAAAGCGGCGGGTTGCTGGTGATCGTGAGAGTGCCCGTGGCAACCGATCCAGCCTGACGTCAGGCCGGCGCCGGTGACTCCATGTCTGCCAGGCGAAGCAGGTTCTTGCGCCGTCGGGGCGGGACGTCGTTGCTCGTTGCCCGCAACTCGTGCAGCCGCGCTTCGGCCTTGCGCAAGGCGTCGGCGACCTTTTCGTCGGCCAGCGCGCCGATGCACTCATAGTCTTCGACAATGCTGCGCACGGCCTGCGTCGTGCGCTTGAGCGCGCTCTGGTACGCCTCGCAGTTGAGGCCGCGATGCAGTGCCACGGCAGCAGCGCCAATGAAGCTGAGCGGCGAGACGAAGCCTGACAGGTGGTCGCCCAGGGCGATGGATCCGGCCGCTACCGGCAGGACGATGCTGATGACCTGAAGTGGCCAGCTTCCTGCGCGAACCCAGAACAATTGACGGCGCAGGCTCAGGTCTTCCTGCTCCAGCTGCTCCACCCTCAACGCGGCGAAGCGCCGATACCGCGCAATATCTGCTGACATTTGATCCCCCCTGACCCTGGAGAATGTCGCAGCATTGCGGTTTGTTCAAACGAAAAAGGCGGAGCCGAAGCCCCGCCTTTCCCTGTATCTTTTCCGAAAGTTCGGAAGAAGAAGATTACTTGACTTCGACGGTGCCGCCGGCTTCTTCGATCTTCTTCTTGATGTCTTCGGCTTCAGCCTTCGACACGCCTTCCTTGATCGCCTTCGGAGCGCCTTCGACCAGC
>JBEQCK010000248.1:0-4046 GCA_041639335.1 Novosphingobium sp. | reverse complement strand
AAGATCGCGTGCGTGCCGACGCAAACGTCGATCGAGCCATCGAGCAGCCCCATCAGGATCGATTCGCGCGCCTTGCCCTTGTCGCGTCCGGTCAACAGCGCAATGTTCACGCCTGTGCCCGCTGCCATCCGCGTCAGCGTCTCGGCATGCTGGCGCGCAAGGATCTCGGTCGGCGCCAGCAGCGCCGCCTGCCCGCCCGCCTCCACCGCGATCAGCATGGCGTTGAGCGCCACTGCTGTCTTTCCCGACCCGACATCACCCTGCAGCAACCGCAGCATCGGCGCGCCTTGCGCCATGTCGCTTTCGATCTCGGCAATCGAACGCTTCTGCGCGCCGGTCAGTTCGAACGGCAACTTGAGCTTCGCGCGCAAGCGCCCGTCGCCATGCAACGGCGTGCCCTTTTTGGCGCGGTTGCTCTCCCGCACCAGCATCAGGGCAAGGCTGTTGGCCAGCAGTTCGTCATAGGCGAGCCGGTCCTTCGCCAGCTTGTCCTCGGCCTTGTGTGCAGCCGGAAGCGCTGCATCCCACGATGGCCAGTCCATCCGCGCCATCAGGCCCGGCTCGATCCATTCCGGAAGCTTGGGCAGGTGCGCCAGAGACTGCGCGACCAAGGCCTGAACCCGCCCCTGCGTCAGCCCTTCCGAAAGCGGATAGACCGGCTCGTTCAGCTGACCGAGCATGCCGGCGCTGTCCTCGCTGACATGATCGGGATGGACGATCTGCCACGTCTGCCCGAACTGGTCGAGCCGGCCCGCCACCCAGCGCTTCTCACCCAACGGCAGCTGCTTCTTGGCGGTATAGGCCGCTCGCCCGAAGTAGGTAAGCGCGACATAGTTGCCCACGCCATCCTCGGCCATGACCCTGAACGGCCCGCGCCCGGCCGACTGCCGGTAGTCCCGCACCGTCAGCGGCAGCACGATCTGCTCCCCCAGCCCCGCCTCGTCGAGATTGGCGACAGCCCGCCGCAGCACCCAGCGATCGGGCAGGTGGTACGCGATGTCCTTGACGCGCGTCAGCCCCAGCTTCTCGAGCGGGCGCGCAAGGCCAGGCCCCACGCCTTTGAGACTGGAGCTTTCCGCGAACAGGGGATTGAGCAGGTCAGGACGCATTGCCAGCCCGACATAGGCTGCAAGACCATGTTTCGCCAATGCCGCCCAAGGCGAAATTCACGGCCATTTTTGACCCAGCGCATGGTTGAGAACCGGCGCTGGTGCTTGAGTCGCTTTCGAAGACAACGAAAGCAGGAGCAAACCGATGCTGATCCCTCATGGAGCCGTCATTGCCGTCGTCGATGGCAAGGCCTGGGAACTCTACCGCAACGCCGGGACTGAAGCCGCCCCGGAACTTGCGGCCATGGGAACGCCCGCGCTCGTGGAGCACAATCACTCCAGCGGCGGCAGCCACGCATCGCCGCACCAGCAGGACGAAACCGCCCACTGTGCCGCCGTGGCCGATTGGCTCAACCGGCAGGTGCAGGGCCACAAGATCGCCCAGCTCGTGCTGATCGCCCCGCCGCGTGCCCTGGGCGAACTGCGTCACCAGATCGGCAAGGGCACCCAGAACGCAATCATCAAGGAACTGGCCAAGGACATGGTCGGTCGCCAGCCCACCGAGATCATCGCCGCGCTGCGGGGCAAGTAATTCGCGCGGTCAAGCGATGGGGCATTCCGGCGCGGGGAAGGACGGCGTCGGGATGCCCTTTTGCATGGGGCTTGCACCCTTGTTTCGCCGGGCTGATCGGCCTAACGGCAAAGCATGACCGAGCCTGCTGCCATCGCCCCCGAAAGCCTTCGCCGCCTGCACTTCCGCGCCTGGCACCGCGGCACGCGCGAAGCGGACTACATGATCGGCTGCTACTTTGACCGCTACCACGCCGACTGGACGGCCGAGCAGGTCGCCTGGTTCGAAGACCTGATCGAGGAAGACGACGTCGAGATCATGGCTTGGGCCCTCGGCACGCAGCCCGTGCCCGAAAAGTACGCCGGTGCGATGATGGACGCCATGCGCAAGCTGGACTACGTCGAGATCCCGCGCTGATTTCGCCTCTCGCGCGTTAAGCCTGCCATGTCCGACCTGACCCGAATCCTTGGCGCCAAAACGCCGCTCACGCTGTCCTCAGTCGCGCGCGGCGCGCAGCCCCTCGTTCTGGCCGATCTTGCCCGCGCCACCAAAGGCCGCGCCGTTTTCATCGCGCCGGACGAAGCCGCGATGCGCGCTATCGTCGAAAGCGCCGCATTCTTCGCACCGGACCTTGAGGTCATCGACTTTCCGGCATGGGACTGCCTGCCGTTTGACCGTGCTTCCCCGGCGCTGTCCGTCAGTTCCCGCCGCCTCGCCGCGCTACAGCGGCTGCAGCGCAAGCGCAGCGGCCCGCAACTGCTGGTTACGACGATCAACGCTGCGCTCCAGCGCGTCCTCACGCCGTTCCGCATCCGCGAATCCACCCGCCTGCTTTCGCCGGGCACCGAAATCGGCCGCGAGAGCCTGATCGCACTCCTCCAGCGCCAGGGCTATTCGCGCACCGATACTGTTGTCGATGCTGGCGAATACGCCGTGCGCGGCTCGGTCTTCGATATCTATCCTTCAGGCCTCGACCACGGCCTCCGGCTGGACTTCTTCGGCGACGAACTGGAAACCCTGCGCCTGTTCGATCCGAACACGCAGCGCTCGGTGCAGCCAGTCGAAACGCATCTCCTGCTGCCGGCCAGCGAAGCCTTGCTTGACGACGACAGCATCAAGCGCTTCCGCAGCCGCTACCGCGAACTGTTCGGCGCGAACGCCACCGGCGATCCGCTCTATCAGGCCATCACCGATGGCCGCCGCCTCGCCGGCATGGAGCATTGGCTCCCGCTGTTCGAAGACCGACTGGTCACCCTGTTCGACCATCTCGCCGAAGACGACCTCGTCCTGATCGACACGACCGCGATCAAGGCGGCCGAACAGCGCATTGCCGACATTGCCGATTATCACCAGTCGCGCCTCGATTCCTCGTCCAAGGCGCCGGGCAGCTACCGTCCTCTTGGCGAAACCGCGCTCTATCTTTCGCGCGATGAACTGGACCGCGCGCTTGCCGGTTGGCCGGTGCACCGCACCACGATCTTTGCCGAACCGGAATCGAAGCAGGTCGTGGACTTCGGCTTCAGCTCGAGCCACGATTTCACGCCGGAACGCGCTGCCGCCACCTCAGGCGGCACCAACATCTACGAAGCGGCCGCCAAGTACATTGCGGCGCTGGGCACGCGCGGCAAGAAGCCGATCATCGCGGCCTATACTGCGGGCTCCCGCTCGCGCCTCGCCTCACTACTGGCCGAAGCCGGCAAGTTCACGCCGCAGATGGCCGAATCCTGGCAGGAAGCGCTCGGCCTTGCCGCCACGGGCAAGCCTGCTGCCGTGGTCCTCCCGCTCGAGCAGGGCTTCGCCAGCGACGAGCTGGAACTGCTGACCGAGCAGGACATCCTTGGCGACCGCCTCGTCCGCCGCAAGAAGAAGCGCAAGGACGCTGACGCCTTCCTTGCCGAACTCTCCGCGCTCACGCCCGGCGACCTTGTCGTCCACATGGACCACGGCATCGGCCGCTACCTCGGCCTCGAAGCCATCGGCGTCGGCGACAGCCCGCACGATTGCGTCCAGCTGGAATACTCCGGCGGCGACAAGCTCTACATCCCGGTCGAAAACCTCGACGTCCTCTCGCGCTATGGCTCCGATGCCGACGGCGTCGCACTCGACAAGCTCGGCGGCGAGGCGTGGCAGCGTCGCAAGGCACGGATGCGCGAACGCATCCTGGAAATGGCGGGCCACCTCATGGCCACGGCCGCCCAACGCGCCCTGCGTCAGGGCACGGTCCTGCCGGTCGATCCCGCCAGCTACGGCCCCTTCGTAGACCGCTTCCCGTGGGACGAAACCGAGGATCAGGAACGTGCAATTGGCGATGTCCTCGGCGACATGGCCGAAGGCAAGCCTATGGACCGCCTTGTCTGCGGTGACGTCGGCTTCGGCAAGACCGAAGTTGCCCTTCGCGCGGCATTCGTGGCGGCCATGCAAGATCG
>JBEQCK010000247.1:0-4092 GCA_041639335.1 Novosphingobium sp. | reverse complement strand
GCTCATCGGCCGACGGCAAGACCGGTGAAGGTCTGGTTCATGTGCGCGGCGCGGAACTGCTCGCCATAGGTGTTGAAGCCGAAGACGCGGTTGGCAACGTACATGCGCGAGACGACGCCGGCCTGCTGGCGGTCCTCGGCATCGAGGCGGTTGAGCACGCAGTCGAAGCCCACGACATGGTCGATCTCGCCGACCTTGCGGCCGATCTCGTCGAACAGGGCGTTCATTTCGGCAATGCGATCAACCGGTTCGCCGATCGACAGGACAACGCCGGTGTCGATGGCGCAATAGAACGTCAGCGAGCCATCGTCGTTGGCCGTCTGGATCGAACGGACGTGGAACTGGCCGCCGGTGCGCACGATCGGCGGATAGGCGGCGAAGAACTGGGCGTTGAGTTCGCACGGCGGGCTTCCAGCGAGGCGGCGATATTCCTCGGCGGCGGGGGCAGCGTTGATTTCAGTCACGACGCGGGATTCCGCATCGGCCTCGGTGATAACCATCTTGGCCGGGCCGGGGCGATAGAAGCTCTTGCAGAAGACGTGCAGCGGGCGGCAGCTGGTGAGCAGGACGATCACCGCGGCATCCTTGTGGAACGCCCCTTCGTGGAAGATCGCGGTATCGCGGAACGACAGTCCGTCGCCGCTCGACCCGCCGATCAGCTGGATATCGCCGAGCGCGTGCTGCGCGGTCATCGTCAGCAGTTCCTCGCGGTGGGACAGGCCATCGACGAAGAACAGTGCGACATGGTGGAGGCCCTCGCCATGTTCGCGGCGCGAGTGAGCCACCAGCTGGCGGATCGAGGCTTGCGCGGCCTGCGGATCGAAATGGTCAAGATCGTCGAAGCGCAGCGAGGCCATCGAGAACGGGCCTTCGGGGAAGCCGATCAGCACGACCGAGTGCGTATCGTATCCCTGATCATTCAATTCGCCGGCACTGGTGCAGCCAAAGAGGCGCACATCAGGCATGGCCTTGGCCAGTTCGGCCTGGAGCGCGTCGCGGGGATAGGCATTGGAGCAGAACAGCAGCGCGCCAGCCAGCTTGCGACCTTCGATGCATTCTGCAAGCTCGGCCACCGCAGCGCGGGGATCGGCGGCGCGGGAAGTGCACGCGATCATGCGCGCCTCGTCCACTGCTGTCGCCATCTCCATCACCGCATCCTCCATGGCCTGACCTCTTGCGGGTTCTCCTGCCTGCCGCGCAGCTTAGGGCGAAGCGGTCGCTACGCCAAGCGCCACGCTGTCACCGCGTAGCGGCTCGCCTGCGGCCTCGAGCGCGGCGCTTTCCTCGTCGGTGAACACCCGGCTGCGCACGATGAAGCGCACGCCTTCGGGCGCCTCGAGGCTCATCCCCGAGCCGCGCCCCGGGACGACATCAATGGTGACCTGAGTGTGGCGCCAGTATTCGAACTGCGCCGCCCCGATCCATACCGGCGTGTCCTCGGCCACGTGGCCGAGCAGCACGTCCTGCCCGCCGACGCGGAATTCCCCGGCCACGAAGCACATCGGGGCGGAGCCATCACAGCATCCGCCCGACTGGTGGAACATCAGCGTGCCGTGGATGGCGGTCAGCCGGGAAATCCAGTCCCCGGCCGCGGGCGTGTTGAGAACGCGGGGCGGCAGGTTGTTCATCCGACGTGGCTGATCATGATGCTGGCGCCGCCGGTCGCGAAGTTGGCGATATCGGCGCTGGCGGCCTGGGCCTGGGGCGAGGACATCCCCGCAGCCATGGCGTCGGCATCGGCAAACCACAGCTGGGTCAGGCGGTAATAGGCGGGCGCGCTGCCATCTGGACCGGGCAGGCCCTTGAGCAGGACGGCCTTTTCCAGCCCGGGAATCTGGTCCGCGATCGGCATGTGGGTTTCGTGGTAATAGGATTCGAACGCCTCCGGATCGGCAGGGGCGTTGTACATCACGTTGACGACGACTTGGGCCATCGGTTCATCCTCTCTTGTTTATCGCTTCACCTTTGCCCTCTTGCGGGGCCTTGGCAATCGGCAGATCACAAATGGTGACGGCGCGACGGGGACCTTCCTCCCCTGCCGCGCCGTCCCCCTTCCAGCTGTCAGGCCGGTTCAATCACCTCAGAAGAAGCCGAGCTTCTTGGGGCTGTAGCTGACCAGCAGGTTCTTGGTCTGCTGGTAGTGATCGAGCATCATCTTGTGCGTCTCGCGCCCGATGCCCGACTGCTTGTAGCCGCCGAAGGCCGCGTGGGCGGGGTAGGCGTGGTAGCAGTTGGTCCACACGCGACCGGCCTGGATGCCGCGGCCAAAGCGGTAGGCGCGGGTTCCGTCGCGCGTCCACACACCTGCGCCGAGGCCGTAGAGCGTGTCGTTGGCGATCTCGAGCGCTTCCTCGTCGGTCGAGAACGTGGTCACGGCGAGGACCGGGCCGAAGATCTCCTCCTGGAACACGCGCATCTTGTTGTGGCCTTCGAGCACGGTCGGCTTGACGTAGTATCCCTGCGCCAGATCGCCTTCGTGCATCGCGCGTTCGCCGCCGGTCAGGACCTTGGCGCCTTCATCACGGCCGATCTGGATATAGGAGAGGATCTTCTCCATCTGGTCATTCGAAGCCTGGGCGCCGATCATGGTCGAGCCATCGAGCGGGCTGCCGAGCTTGATCGCCTCGACGCGGGCAATCGCCTTTTCCATGAAGCGGTCATAGATCGATTCGTGCACCAGTGCGCGGCTCGGGCAGGTGCAGACCTCGCCCTGGTTGAGCGCGAACATGGTGAAGCCTTCCAATGCCTTGTCGAGGAAGTCGTCGTCGTGGTCCATCACGTCGGCAAAGAAGATGTTCGGGCTCTTGCCGCCCAGCTCCAGCGTGCAGGGGATGAGGTTTTCGGACGCATACTGCATGATCAGGCGGCCGGTGGTGGTCTCGCCGGTGAACGCGATCTTGGAGATGCGCTTGTTGGTGGCGAGCGGCTTGCCCGCCTCGATGCCGAAGCCATTGACGATGTTGAGCGTGCCGGCGGGCAGGATATCTGCGATCAGTTCGGCGAGCACGAGGATCGACATCGGGGTCTGTTCGGCAGGCTTCAGGACCACGCAATTGCCTGCGGCCAGCGCCGGGGCAAGCTTCCATGCCGCCATCAGGATCGGGAAGTTCCACGGGATGATCTGGCCGACCACGCCCAGCGGTTCGTGGAAGTGATAGGCGACGGTGTCGTGGTCGATTTCGGCAATCGAGCCTTCCTGCGCGCGGACGCAGGCGGCGAAGTAGCGGAAGTGGTCGATGGCGAGCGGGATGTCGGCGGCGGTCGTCTCGCGGATCGGCTTGCCGTTGTCGATGGTCTCAGCCATCGCCAGAAGATCGAGGTTGGCCTCCATCTTGTCGGCGACCTTGAGCAGGATGTTTGACCGTTCGGTGGTCGACATCCGCCCCCACGCATCCTTGGCGGCATGGGCGGCATCGAGTGCCAGTTCGATGTCCTCGGCCGTTCCGCGCGCCACCTGGCACACCACCTGGCCCGTCACCGGCGAGATATTGTCGAAGTACGCACCCTTGACCGGGGCAACCCATTTGCCGCCGATGAAGTTGTCGAACTTGTCACGAATGAGTGAAACGCCAGTGAACTGGCTAAGGGCCTGCTGCAACATCCTCGGTCCTCCGAAATCCTGTTATCGAGATCTGGCAGCAGTGTGCGCCCAAGCCGGGACGAGGCCAATTGTACCTTGGAAGGATGCTGCGCGGATCGCTCGACCGCGCCAAAACCTGCACCAATGGACATCAGGAATTGCAACAGGCGGGCATGTGGTCGCGTGTTCACGGTCAAACGGTAACACGGTGCGCGACATTGCTCGCAATTCAGCGCCGACCGCAGCAACCCGGGCGCCGAAGGAAGAAGGGAGTGCCGCTGAATGCTGGACTGGTTCGAAACACAGGCGCCGATCCGCGAGAAGATGCGCGTGCTGATGCTGGCGCTGGTCGGTGCATCGGCTCTGAACCTGTTCGACATTCCGGTCCTGATGCTGCTTCCGGAGCACAGTCTTGCTCTCGTTTCAGTCGTCGCCGTCCTCTCGCTGGTACTGACCTTCACGATTCTTCGTATTGCCTCCGAACGTATCTGCAGGCCCTATGTCGATACGGT
>JBEQCK010000246.1:0-4177 GCA_041639335.1 Novosphingobium sp. | reverse complement strand
TGCCGGCCTGGTCCCGAAACCAACCCGGTTGTCATAGGCCTTCTTGTAGTTGGCCAGCAGGTCTTCTTCGGTGCTCACGCGGCAAACTCCCTGGTGTAGAGCCATGGCTGGCTCTGGCGCTGACGGACTTCGAAAGCCTCGATCTCGCCACTGTACTGATTAACGATCTGATCGGTTTCGTCCCAGCCATTCAAAAGGGCAAGACGGCGTTCGGGCGGAATCGAGAACGAGATCGGCGCAAGGCCTTCCGCGCCAAGCTCCTGTCGCTCAAGATCCACCGAGAACGTGGCGCCTGCTTCTGCCAGATCCATCAGCGCAGCAACCTGATCTTCAGGCAGGACGATCGGCACGATGCCGTTGCGCATGCAGTTGGACTGGAAAATCTCGCCGAAGCTGGAAGAGATCACGGCCCGTACGCCGAGCCCGAGGAGCGCCCAGACTGCCTGTTCGCGGCTTGAGCCCGAGCCGAAGTTCGCGCCTGCAATGATCACCGGGGCATCGGCAAAGCGCGGATCGTTGAGGACATAACCTTCGACCTTGTTGCCGTCGCTGGCAAAGCGGCGGTCATGGAAGGCATACTCACCGAGCCCCGCCTTCGCCGTGATCAGCAGGAAACGCGCGGGGAAGATGATATCGGTATCGATATTGTCCTCGCGCATGGCTGCGGCGCGGCCCGATACGGTGGTAAACGGCTGGGCAGGCATCAGGCAAGGCTCCTTGAATCGACAAGATGACCCGTCACGGCAGCGGCTGCGGCCATGGCCGGGCTGACCAAGTGGGTGCGACCACCGGGACCTTGCCGTCCTTCGAAGTTGCGGTTTGACGTGCTGGCGCAGCGTTGACCGGCAGAAAGGCGATCGTCGTTCATCGCCACGCACATCGAGCACCCGGCAAAGCGCCATTCGAATCCGGCCTCGAGGAAGACGCGGTCAAGCCCTTCGGCCTCGGCCTGGGCCCTAGTGGCGGCGCTGCCGGGAACCACGATGGCCTTGACGCCCGGCGCGACCTTGCGTCCGCCAGCAATGGCCGCCGCTGCGCGCAGGTCCTCGATCCGGCCATTGGTGCATGATCCGATGAAAACGTGATCGATGGCGATATCGGCAAGGCTCTGTCCCGGAACGAGGCCCATGTAGGCCAGCGCCTTTTCGGTTTCGCGGCGCTCTATGGGATCGGCAATACTCGCAGGGTCCGGCACGGCCGAACCGATCGGCAGGGTCTGGTTGGGGCTGGTGCCCCAGCTTACCTGCGGGGCAATGTCATCAAGATCGAGAGTGACGACCTTGTCATAGATTGCGCCATCGTCCGCTGGCAGCGTGCGCCACGATTCGAGGGCAAGCTCCCACATCGCTCCGACAGGGGCCAGACGGCGGCCCTTGATGAAGGCAAATGTCGTCTCGTCCGGAGCGACGAGGCCGATACGGCTGCCGGCTTCGATGGCCATGTTGCACAGCGTCATGCGCTGCGCCATCGACATCGCTGATACGGCAGCGCCGGTGTACTCCACCGCATAGCCGACTGCGCCGTGCGCGCCGATCTTCGCGATCAGGGCCAGCGCCACGTCCTTGGCATCGACCCCCGGGCCAAGGCGTCCGACAAGTTCGACCTTCATCGTCCGCGCCCGGGTTTGCGGAAGAACCTGCGCCGCCATGACGGTGCCTTGCTCGCTCGCGCCAATGCCGAACGCCAGTGCACCGAACGCACCGTGGGTGGTGGTGTGGCTGTCACCGCACACGATCGTTGTGCCCGGCAGGGTGAAGCCCGTCTCTGGCCCGATCACGTGGACGATGCCTTGTTCAGCCCCATCGAGCGGCGCATAGGGAATGCCGAACTCACGGACGTTGGCTTCAAGTTCGGCAACCTGGCTGCGTGCCAGCGGATCGGCGATCTCGCCCTGTCGCGCGCGAGTGGGCACTGCGTGGTCAGCCACGGCCAGGTGAGTCTCAGGGCGTCGAAGCTTTCGCCCGGCCTCTCGCATGGCGACGAAGGCCTGCGGGCTGCTGACTTCGTGCAGGATCTGGCGGTCGATGTAGAGCAGCGACGCGCCACCGGGCAGTTCGGCGACGACGTGGCTGTCCCAGAGCTTGTCGTAGAGGGTGCGGGGCTTGGTCATATCCATGCACTATGTGGGGGCACCGCAGCTTTGGCAGCTGCGGGCCGATTTAACCGAAGCGCGAACAGGCGCGATCAGGGCACGGCGGGGGAATCAGCAGGGAGATTCGGCGTCGCGGCCTCGATATAGGCAGCAATCAACTGGGCAATGCGTTCGGGAACCTCCAGCGGAGGGTAGTGACCGACATCCGGCATCGACACCCGTGAAATCTGGGCGTTGGAGAGATACCGACCGATCGCGTTCAAGGCGGATTCCGGCAGCAAAGGATCAGCCGTTCCCCATACCAGCAGGACCGGCTTGCGCACCTTTGCCATCTCGATGGTTGCCTGCTTGCCATCGCCGATGCGCGCGATCAGGCCGATCAGGTTCTTTTCCGGTACGCGGCGGTAGAAATCGTAGTATTCCTTCTGCGTTTGCGCCGAAATGCGTGCGGGATCGCCTGCGAAGAAGGTCAGGAAGTTGCTCCAGAAGTCCTGATCGCGAAAGCCCGTTTGCTGGGCGCGATCCATCGCCGCCTTGAGCCCTGCGCTGAGCTTGAGATGGCTCGTGTCTACCGGGTCCGAAGGGGTATTCGAAAGGATCAGGCGTTCGATCATGTCCGGCCGGCGCGCGGCCATGTACATGCCCATGGTGCCGCCGCTGGAAACGCCGGCAAACGTCACCTTGCGAACCTGCAGGTGGTCGAGCAGGGCAATCGGAACATCGGTGGGAACGAGAGTCTTGAGAGACTCGTCAGTGGGGCCATCGGACAGACCATAGCCCGGCAGGTCGAGGCGAATGATGCGATAGCGGGTCTTGAGCCGCTTGGTGATGACGTCCCATGTGCGCAGCGAGCTTTCCGAGCCATGGACCAGCAGGAGCGCAGGGCCCTTGCGTGGACCTTCGTCCTTGTAGTGGATTTTCAGCCCACCCACCGTGAAGAAGCGGCTGTTCTTGTCGGCATAGATCCGGCGGAGCTGGTCAACGGTCAGGTAGGGCTTGGCAGCAGCAGGTTGCGTCGGAGTCGGGGAAGGTTGCGCGAGCGCCACCTGCGGCGCGACCAGGCCGGCCAGCATGGCGAGCGCAAAGGCCGAACGCCGGCTCGTTCCGGTTATCGACTTAAGCAAAGAATGCTGCAAGATCATGCTTCGGCTGTCCTTCCGGCGATAACGCTTAAGCCATTGGCATAAGCGTTCCCATCATGCTCCATGCTATTCTCCTCATTTCCACTCCCGGGGTTTTCGGACAATCTTATCCGCCAAGCGGCTTTTGGCGTATGGCGCTATGGCTGATGCGGGGCCCACGGGGCAGTCAGATCGCATCCAAAAGGAGCATCCCAGAGTCATGGCTTTCGATCTCGCGAATCTTCGCCCCGGCAACGTCGAATTTCTTGCGCGCCGTGCGCGTGGTGAAGGACTGCTGATTGGTGGAGAATGGCGCAAGGCCGAAGGTGGCGCCGATTTTGCCACGCTCGATCCGGCGACCGGTGCCGAGACCGGGCGCATCGCTGCGGCCAGCCCGGCTGATGTCGATGCCGCCGTGGAAGCGGCTCGCGCCGCCTTGGCCGTGTGGAAGGCAACGGTTCCGGTGGAACGGGCCCGCATCCTGTGGAAGGTTGCAGACCTGATCGAGGCCCATATCGACGACCTTGCGGAGCTTGAGACACTCGACCAGGGCAAGCCGCTGTTCGTGGGACGGTGGGCAGAGATCCCGGGGGCGGTCAACCAGTTCCGCTTCTTCGCCGGGCAGGCCATGGCAATCGAAGGCCACAGCCTTGAAAGCTCGATCAATTATCAGCCCGCCGGCCGGCAGATGCGCACGTGGACAGTGCGGGAGCCCGTCGGCGTGGTAGCGGCCATCGTGCCGTGGAATTCCCCTTTGGTGCTGACCGCGATGAAGCTCGCGCCCGCCCTGGCAGCGGGCTGCACGGTCGTGCTCAAGCCGGCCGAGGATACCTCGCTCACCGCAATCCGCCTTGGCGAGCTGATGGTCGAGGCTGGCGTGCCCGCCGGTGTGCTCAACGTCGTGACCGGCCTTGGCGGACAGACTGGCGCAACGCTGGCTGCGCATCCAGATCGGAAGAGCGTC
>JBEQCK010000245.1:0-4197 GCA_041639335.1 Novosphingobium sp. | reverse complement strand
CGGTATGATGACCCCGCATCACCCCTTCGGACGCTCCTTGCCGAGAACCGCCAAAACTCCGTCCTCATGGGGCAGAGTCTGTGCAGCTTGGTATAACCCGGTGTCCGGCCCAGTGCCCAACTGCGACAACGCCCCCTCAGCAGAACTGACGGGGCGTTGCGACGAATGCGTCAATAAGCTCAGGTGCCGCCGCTCTTGCGCTTGAAGGCGGCGTTTTCGTTGGCCTTGATCTTGGCGATCTCGAGGCCCGGGCTGGGAGGAAAGCCGTTCTTCGGCCCCGGCTCCGGATTGCCCTTTCCGGGTGTAGCGACTGGTACGATTGGCGGGCTGGCGCGTGTCCCAGCCTTGGCTGCAGTCGGCAGAATCAAGCCCGCAGCAATCCCCGTGGCAAGAAGCCACTTCTTTCCGTCCAACATTTCTGAATGCCCCCGAAGTTTGGTCCAGGCAGTTTTCATCGGTCCCGAAAGACGCTGCCCTTGTTCATGATTTGGGGGCAGTCGGTTTACCGAAATGAAATGTTCTTAATTAAATCGATATTTACCACGATTATTGGCTCCAAAATGACCAAATGGCTCTGCAGATCACAGCCGTTTCTTGAGCAGTGCGGAGCGCAGGCAGCGGCAGACGACCTCGCCGCGCTGGTTCGTAAGTTCATGCCTGAACGTGACGATGCCCGCCTCGGGGCGCGATTTACTTTCCCGCAAATCAACAACTTCACTGGTTGCGCGCATTGTATCGCCGATGAACACCGGCGCCGGCATGACCAGTTTGTCGTAGCCAAGATTGGCCACGAGCGTGCCGAGCGTCGTGTCGCCAACCGAAAGGCCAACCATTAGTGCGAAAGTGAAAGTACCATTCACAAGAATCTGGCCGAACTCGCTGGCCCTGGCTGCCTCCACATCGATGTGGAGTGGCTGCGGGTTGTGAGTCATGGTCGAAAACAACAGGTTGTCGGTCTCGGTCACGGTCCTGCGAATCTCGTGCTCGATTCGGTCGCCGATTCGCCATTCGTCGAAGTACTTGCCCGCCATCAGCCTTCCGCCTTCTTGATCTGCGCCAGCAGTGCCTCGACCTGAACCTGCGCTCCGGCCACGGCGTTAAGCTCTTCGACGACGCCATCGAACGGCGCGGTCAGCGCATGCTCCATCTTCATCGCTTCAAGCACCATGAGCTTCTGGCCCTTGGTCACGGTTTCACCGGGCGTGACGTCCACCGAAATGACCTTGCCCGGCATGGGGGCGATGATCGCGCCATCCAATGCGGCGCCGCCGGCTCCACCTTCAGCCCTGGCCAGTTGCACCAGGAAACGCTCGCCACCTTCGTCGATGCTGGTGACTGTTTCCCCCGGCCAGTAATCGACCGCTGGCTCCTCCGGCATTTCGACAGTGAACGCCCGCCCGAACTGGTCTGCCAGATGTACATCGCGCCGTGGGGCGGCGTTCATGCGGAAGCCCGAATGACTGGTCCAAGGGCTGTCGCCCGGCGTGCCGACCAGCCGCATCGCCGCAAGCCCGAGCGCTTCGGGCGTCGGTTGCGGGCGGGTGGTCAGGCTTTCGAGGTTGCGTTCGATCAGCCCGGTATCGACCACCCCGGCTTCAAAGGCGGTGTGCCCCAGCAGGCGCCACAGGAACCCGCTGTTGGTGATCAGCGGGCCAACCACGCCTTCGTCGAGCGTTTCGCGCAAGCCCGCTATCGCCTCCGCGCGCGTCTCCCGATGCACGATCACCTTGGCGATCATGGGATCGTAGAAGGGCGAGATTTCTGCCCCGGCTTCAACTCCGGTATCGATGCGCGCCCGGTATTGCGGGAAGTGGAAGTCGTCCACGCGCCCGATGCTGGGCAGAAAGCCTTTCGAGGCATCCTCCGCATAGAGCCGCGCTTCCATGGCCCAGCCATTGATGCTCAATTCGTCCTGTCGCTTCGGCAGCGGCTCGCCCGAGGCAACGCGCAATTGCCATTCGACCAGATCGACCCCGGTAATCTCCTCGGTCACCGGGTGCTCTACCTGCAGGCGGGTATTCATTTCCATGAACCAGATGCGGTCGGCGCGCAGGCCTTCGGAGCCATCGGCGATGAATTCGATGGTACCTGCGCCTTCGTAGTCCACGGCCTTGGCCGCACGCACGGCAGCGGCGCAGACTGCTTCACGCGTCGCCTCATCCATGCCGGGGGCAGGGGCTTCCTCGATCACCTTCTGGTGCCGCCGCTGCAGCGAGCAGTCCCGCTCGAACAGGTGGACGACATTGCCGTGGGCATCGCCAAAGACCTGTACTTCGATGTGGCGGGGCGAGAGAATGTACTTCTCGATCAGCACGCGATCATCGCCGAACGATGACGCCGCCTCGCGACGACACGATGCCAGCGCTTCGGCGAAGTCCTCGGCACGCTCGACGCGCCGCATGCCCTTGCCGCCACCGCCGGCCACGGCCTTGATCAGCACCGGATAGCCGATCGCGTCGGCTTCCGCCTGAAGACGCTCAGGGCTCTGGTCCTCTCCGAGATATCCCGGCGTCACCGGCACGCCCGCCGCGATCATCCGCGCCTTGGCCGCGTCCTTGAGGCCCATCGCCGTGATCGAGGCAGGCTTCGGCCCGACCCAGACCAGCCCCGCATCCAGCACTGCCTGCGCGAACTCGGCGTTCTCCGAAAGGAAGCCATAGCCCGGATGGATCGCCTCGGCGCCGGTCGCGAGTGCCGCCGCGATGATCTTCTCGCCCACAAGATAGCTCTCGCGCGCTGGCGAAGGCCCGATGTGCACGGCCTCGTCAGCAGAACGGACATGCAGCGCCTTTGCATCGGCGTCCGAATAGACCGCCACCGTACGAATGCCGAGCCGACGCGCAGTGCGGATGACACGACAGGCAATCTCGCCACGATTGGCGATGAGGAGGGATTTGATCATTCCATTCTCTCCCATCACATCCGGAACACCCCGAACCGGGGTGCCTCCGCGATCGGGCCTTCAAGGCACGCCTCCAGCGCCAGCCCCAACACGTCGCGCGTCTGCACGGGGTCGATCACGCCGTCGTCCCACAGGCGGGCCGTGGCGTAGTAGGGGTTGCCTTCGTCCTCGTACTTCTGGCGGATCGGGGCCTTGAAGGCCTCGGCCTCGTCCGCCGACCACTTGTCGGCATCGCGGTGGACGGTGGCGAGCACGCTCGCGGCCTGCTCGCCGCCCATCACGCTGATGCGCGCATTGGGCCAAGTGAACAGGAAACGCGGGGAATAGGCGCGGCCGCACATGCCGTAATTGCCTGCGCCAAAGCTGCCGCCGATCAGCACGGTGATCTTGGGCACCTGTGCCGTCGCCACTGCCGTCACCAGCTTGGCGCCATGCTTGGCGATGCCCTCGGCCTCGTACTTGCCGCCGACCATGAAGCCCGAAATGTTCTGCAGGAACAGTAACGGGATGCGGCGCTGGCAGGCGAGTTCGATGAAGTGCGCGCCCTTCTGTGCGCTTTCGGAAAACAGCACGCCGTTGTTGGCGAGGATCGCCACCGGCAGCCCCTGGATATGGGCAAAGCCGCAGACCAGCGTGGTGCCATAGAGCGCCTTGAATTCGTGGAATTCGGATGCATCGACGATCCGCGCGATCACTTCGTGCACATCATAGGGCGCGCGCACATCATCGGGGATGATCGAGTACAGCTCTTCCGGATCGTACTTCGGCGGCACCGGCTCGCGCCTTGCCACGCTCGCACCCCCAGCGGGGCCGATGTGCGAGACGATATCGCGCACGATCGTCAGTGCATGCTCGTCATTGTCGGCAAGATGATCGACAACGCCCGACTTGCGCGCGTGCAGGTCACCGCCGCCCAATGCCTCGGCCGTGATCTCCTCGCCCGTTGCCGCTTTCACCAGCGGCGGTCCCGCAAGGAAGATCGTGCCCTGTTCGCGCACGATCACGGTCTCGTCGGACATGGCCGGCACATAGGCGCCGCCCGCTGTGCAGCTTCCCATGACGCAAGCGATCTGGGGGATACCCAGGCCGCTCATCTGCGCCTGATTATAGAAGATGCGGCCGAAATGATCGCGGTCGGGGAAGACCTCCGCCTGATGCGGCAGGTTCGCGCCGCCGCTATCGACCAGATAGATGCACGGCAGCCGGTTCGCCTGCGCGATTTCCTGCGCGCGCAGATGCTTCTTCACGGTCAGCGGGTAATAGGTGCCACCCTTCACAGTGGCATCGTTGCAGGC
>JBEQCK010000244.1:0-4232 GCA_041639335.1 Novosphingobium sp. | reverse complement strand
CGGATCTAGGTGGTCGGCACTTTCCGCCACGCCGGTCGGCACCAGCAGAAGCGCGGCGAGGCTTGCCGCCCCGGCGCTGCCCGCCAGCAGTGTAGTCAAAATGCGGCGCATGGCGAATCTCCCACTCGAATTCAGACGAAAGAACGTGCGACCACTCTTTCGCCTCATTCTGCGCCGTCTGCTGTGAACTGCTTCACAGGGAGTCAGCGGGAGGCCTCTTTTCCCGATGTTAGACCATTTTGCACCTAATCGTGAAGCCCAAATCAAGCAAAACTACGTAACATATTCATGAAAAGGCTGCGACGCTCCAGACCACGCCGACCAGCAGGAACACGCCGACCACGTCGAGCGCAAAGCCGGCCTTGACCATCGCGCGCATCGAACAGTGTCCGGTAGCCCAGGCCAGCGCGTTGGGGCCGGTCCCCGCCGGCAGCATGAAGCCCCAGGTCGCGGCAAAGGCAGCCGGAAGGGCCAGCAGGATCGGGTCTGCCCCCAGCGCTGCGACCAGCGCTGCCACCACCGGCATGATCCCGCTCGCCGCCGCAATATTGCTGGCGAACTCGGTCACCACGATCACGAAGGCCACCAGCACCAGCGCCACCACCGGCAGCGGCACGTGGGCAAGCGGCAGCAGCATTTCGCCCATCCACTTCGTCAGCCCGCTCTCGGTCATGCCCATGGCCATGGCAAGACCGCCGCCGAACATCAGCACCACGTCCCACGGCGCGCGATTGGCTTCCGGCCAGGTCAGCATCGGGCGGCCGGTGCCGTCGGGCAGGAAGAACAGGACAAGCCCCGCGACCGCCGCCACGGTGCCATCGGTGAAGCCTCCCTTGGGAAACACGCCTTCGATCAGGGGCTGGAATACCCACGCCAGGAAGGCCAGCAGCACCACCGGCAACAACCGCCGCTCGGCCACGCTCCATTGCACAGCATGGCCGATGGCGTCGCGCGCTGCAGCAGGATCGAACGCATCGTCCTTCAGCTTCTGCACCCGCGCGATGATCCACGCCGCGGTCGGCACGGCGGCAACCGCGATCGGTACGCCGTACATCGCCCACTGCAGGAAGGTGACCCGGGTCCCCAGCGCCTTCTCGATCAGCCCAGCTGCTATCGCATTGGTCGGCGTTCCGATCAGCGTGGCCAACCCGCCGATCGATGCGGCAAAGGCGATTCCCATCGGCAGGGCCCCGGCCATGCCGCCGGTCTCGCCTTCGCGCACGCCGCCCGCACGCAGCATGGCGATCGCCATCGGCATCATGATGAGGGCAGTCGATGTGTTGGAGATAAAGCTCGAGAGCACGGCGGTCGCCGTCATCACGCCCAGCAGCAATTGCCCCGGTTTCGCACCCGCCAGACCCATGATGAACAGCGCCAGCCGCCGGTGCAGCCCGGTCCGCTCGATCGCCAGCGCCAGAAACGCGCCGCCCACGAACAGGAACATGATCGGCGAGTAATAGGCGCCCGCCGTCTTGTTGGCATCGGCCACACCGGTCAGTGGCAGCACGAGAAAGGGCAGGAAGGCCGTTGCCGAAAGCGGCATCGCCTCGGTCATCCACCAGGCCGCCATCCACCAGACAAGGCCCGCCGCGCTCCAGGCCGCATCGGGCATGCCTGCCGGCGCTGCCGCCAGCTGCGTTACCGCAAACCCCAGAGGGCCTGCCCAGAACCCGATCCTGCGCGCATCCAGTGCCAACCGATCACTCCCCCATGTCCCGGCGAAGGGACCTAGCAGAGCACTGTCGCGACTGGCAAATGTCGATCAGAAGATCGGATCGTAACCCGGAGGCAGTTCGTCGGCTGGCTTGCCCGCATCGGTGGGCGAGTGGATGCCGCACTCGGTCTTGTCCCAGCCCTTCCACCGGCCCGACCGCGGATCTTCGCCGGGCGCGACCTTGCTGGTGCAGGGAGCGCAACCGATCGAGGGATAGCCCTGCGCCACCAGCGGATGCGCCGGCAGGCCGTGCTGGGTGAAGTAGCTTTCCAGTGCCGCCTTGTCCCACGACGCCAGCGGGTTGATCTTCAGCCGGCCCTGCGCATCCGAGTGGTCGATCTCGAAACGCGGCAGCCCGGCGCGGGTCTTCGACTGGAAGCCCTTGCGCCCGGTCAGCGAGGCATCGAAGTGCAGCAGCGCCTTGGCCAGCGGCTCGACCTTGCGGATCTCGCAGCAGCCATCGGGGTCCCACGACCAGCGCAGCCCGTTCTCGTCCTTCTTGGCGATCACTTCCGGATCGGGCTCGATGATCTGGAGATTGGTCATCCCCAGGAACCCGATCAGCTCGTCACGGTAAGCGACAGTCTCGGGGAAGTGCTTGCCGGTTTCAAGGAACAGCACCGGCACCGAAGGATCGACCTCGGCGATAAGGTGAAGCAGGACAGCACTTTCCGCGCCAAAGCTCGAAACCACCGCAAGATCGCCCGCCAGCCCGTCGCGGATTACCGAACGCAGCATCTCGTGCGTGTCGGTGCCCCGGAACAGGTTGTTCAGGCGGATCGCGTCCGTCTCGGTAAAGCGCGGGCGCACATCGATCAGGTCGATCTTGCGATTTACGGTGCTGTCCATTGCTCCAATCCTTCTCCCGCAGCTCAGGCGGGGTGACGCTTCGCCCAGATTGCCGGGCGTCCGTCGACGGTCTTCTGGTAGACGTCAGGCCAGGTCGCGAAGGCCTTTTCGGCGGCTTCCACGCTGATGGCCTGGTTCGGCGCAAAGCTGTCGAACCCGCAGCGGCGCATGTGCGACAGCTGGTCGAGCAGCACATCGCCCACCGCACGCAGTTCGCCGGCATAGCCATGCTCGCGCAGGATACGTGCCGCCGAATAGCCGCGCCCGTCGGTATAGGCCGGGAAGTTCACTTCCACGAGCGCGAGCCGATCAAGATGCGGCAGCAGCGCGCGGGCATCGTCGCCCGGCTCGATCCGCACAGCCGTGGCGTTGCTCTGGTCGGCAAAGGCGTCGACGGTCACCGCCGGATCGCCCACGGGCTCATCGCTGCGATAGCGAAGGTTCTGTTCAACCATAAATCGCCTCCTTGAACGGAGCCATGCCGATGCGGCGGAAAGTATCGACGAAACGCTCTCCCTCGCTGCGCTGGGCGAGATAGACGTCGGTCGCCTTCTCGACAGCGTCCACGATGCCGTCCTCGTTGAAGCCGGGGCCGGTGATCGTGCCGAGCGAGGTATCCGCGCCTTCGCAACCGCCGAGCAGGAGCTGGTAGTTCTCCACGCCCTTGCGGTCGACGCCGAGGATGCCGATGTGCCCCGCGTGGTGATGCCCGCAGGCATTGATGCAGCCCGAGATCTTCAGCTTCAGCTCGCCCAGTTCGCGCTGGCGGGCGAGGTCGGCAAAGCGCTCGGAGATCTTTTGCGCCACCGGGATCGAACGCGCATTGGCCAGCGCGCAATAATCGAGGCCCGGGCAGGCGATGATGTCGCCGATCAGGTCGAGGTTGGCAGAGGCAAGGCCCGCTTCGTCCAGCTTCTGCCACAGGCCGTAGAGATCGGCCTTCTTCACATGCGGCAGCACGATGTTCTGGGCGTGGGTCACGCGCAGTTCGTCGAACGAATGCTCGAGCGCAAGATCAGCCATCAAGCGGATCTGGTCGGCCGTGGCATCGCCCGGAATGCCGCCAACCGGCTTCAGGCTGATGTTGACGATGGCATAGCCCGGCTGCTTGTGGGCATGGACGTTCTGATCCACCCACAGCGCAAAATCGGGATCGGACAGATCCAGCTCGTCTGAAGCACTGGCGTCAAAGCCCGGCTGTTCGAAGAAGCCCTTGATGCGCTCAAGCTCCGCTGCCGGCGGCTCGAGGCCCAGCGTCAGGATGTGCTTGAACTCTTCCTCGACCTGGCGACGATATTCGTCGGCACCGATCTCGTGGACGAGGATCTTGATGCGCGCCTTGTACTTGTTGTCGCGACGGCCATAGCGGTTGTACACGCGAAGGCACGCTTCGAGGTACGAGATCATCTGCAGCGGCGGCACGAAATCGCCGATCACCGGAGCGATCATCGGCGTACGGCCCATGCCACCACCAACGTAGAAGCGGCAGCCGATCTCGCCGGCATCGTTCTGCACCAGCTGGATGCCGATATCGTGCAGCTTCATTGCCGCGCGGTCGGTTTCCGAACCGATGATCGCGATCTTGAACTTGCGCGGCAGGTAGTCGAACTCCGGATGGAACGTCGACCACTGGCGCAGCAGTTCGGCATAAGGGCGCGGATCGACCAGC
>JBEQCK010000243.1:0-4216 GCA_041639335.1 Novosphingobium sp. | reverse complement strand
CCCCTTCCGTTTCTGGGTGGAGCGCGGCGAAAGTGATCGTCTGGTCGCCGCGGCCTATGAAGTGGGCGATGCGGCGGAACTTGCAGCGCTGCGCGAGACGATTGCCGGGCTGGGGCGCGAAATCGTCGATGGCGATGCTCAAGGTGCCAGGGCGCGCGGCGTGGCTGCGTTCTTTGCGACCAGCGATCCTTCGGGCAACGGGCTTGAGTTCTTCCACGGCGACACGCGCGATAACGTGGCGTTTGTTTCGCCAGTGGGCGTGAGCGGGTTCGTGACCGGGGACATGGGCATGGGCCATGCCGTGTTCGCCACGCCGAACTTCGAAGAAGCGCACGCCTTCTACAAGGCCATCGGCTTTCGCGACACCGACATTCCGCGCTTCCGCTTCTCGGACGATCCGAATGATCCGGGCATGGGCTTTGCGTTCATGCACGCCGACAATGGTCGCCACCACTCTGTCGCCATCGCCGAAATGCCGGTGCCGCCCTCGGCCTGCATCCACCTGATGCTGGAGATGAAGACGCAGAGCGACGTGGGCAAATGCCATGACCGGATGCGCCTCAACAAGGTGCCCGAGAGCGCCTCGATCGGACGGCACGTCAATGACCAGACCTTTGGCTTCTACATGCAGACGCCCTCTGGCTTTGACATCGAGATCGGCACCGATCCGCTGGTGATCGACCCTGCGAACTGGACGCCGACCGCGCACCTGATCCCCAGCGAATGGGGCCATGTCTGGGCATGGCAGAAGGCGCTGGAAGAACAGGCAGGAGAACAGGCGTGAGCCTTGATAAGCGTATGAGCGCGGCGGAGATCGTCGCGCAGCTTTCCGATGGCATGACCATCGGCATCGGCGGCTGGGGGCCGCGGCGCAAGCCGATGGCGCTGGTGCGCGAGATCATGCGTTCCGATCTCAAGGACCTGACCGTGGTCGCCTATGGCGGCGCGGACGTTGGCATGCTGTGCGCGGCGGGCAAGGTCAGGAAGCTGGTCTTCGCATTCGTCAGCCTCGATGCGATTCCCCTTGAACCGTGGTTCCGCAAAGCCCGTGAGAGCGGCGCACTGCAGGTGCTGGAGCTGGACGAAGGCATGTTCCAGTGGGGTCTGAAGGCGGCTGCGTTCGGCCTGCCGTTCCTGCCGACGCGGGTTGGCCTCGGCACCGATCTTGCCGAACTCGGCGGCCTCAAGACCGTGCAGTCGCCCTATGATGATGGCGAGACGCTGATCGCGATGCCCGCGCTCAAGCTCGATGCCGCGCTGATCCACGTCAACCGCAGCGACTGGCGGGGCAACGTGCAGGTGTTCGGGCCAGACGTCTATTACGACGAGTGGTTCGCCAAGGCGGCGGCCAAGACCTACGTTTCTTGCGAGGAACTGGTCGACCGGATGGAGGACCATTACCCCGAAGGCGCGCAGGACAACCTGTTCGAGCGCTGCTTCGTTTCGGGCGTGGTCGAAATGCCTTGCGGCGCGCATCCCAGCTCGATGCCCCCGCACTATGGCTGGGACATGAAGGCGTTCAAGGCCTACGCCGATGCCGCCCGCGATCCCGGCGAGTGGTCAGAGGTGGCAGACCGCTTCGTCGGCGCTTCGGAAGCCGAATATCTTGAATCCATTGGCGGAAAGGAGGCGGTAGCGGCTCTTTCGCTGCCGATTTTCTGATGAGCGACATCACTCTTGTAGACTTGTGCATCGTCGCCTGTTCGGAAGCGTTCCGGGGCAATGGCGAAATCGTGGCGACCGGCGTGGGCCCCGTGCCGCGCGTGGCGGCTGGCCTCGCCAAGCTGACCCATACGCCCGAGCTGATGATGACCGACGGCGAGGCCTATCTGGTCGAGCAGCCGGTGCCGCTGGGCCCGCGCAAGTACGACGACCGCAAGCCCGCGGGATATCTGCCGTTCTCGCGCTTCTTCGACAGCGCGGTGTGGTCGGGCCGCAGGCACGCCATGGTTACCCCGACGCAGCTTGATCGTTTCGGCCAGATCAACCTGTCCTACATGGGCGGGACCTACGACAAGCCCAAGACCCAGATGCTGGGCGTGCGCGGCTTTCCGGGCAACACGATCTATCACCCCAATTCGTTCTTCTTCCCGGCACACGGGCCGCGCGTGTTCGTGAGCCAAGTCGATATGATCTCGGGCGTCGGGTACAATCCGGCCAAGCGGGTGGCGGGCGGCAACTTTTCGGGCGTGAACCTGCGCCGGATCGTGACGAACCTGTGCGTGATGGACTTCGGGGGACCCGAGAACGCGATCCGTGTCATCTCGCTGCATCCGGGCGTGACATTCGAGGAAGTGCAGGCGGCGACCGGGTTCGAGCTTTGCCAGGCGGAAAACGTCGAAGTGACGCGGTTGCCGACGGCCGAGGAACTGGCGGTGATTGCCAGCCTCGATCCACACAATGTCCGCGCCGGCGTGATCAAGGACAACCCGCCTGCGGCACGCGCCGCTGCCTGAGGGAGATGACAGCATGACCGACCTCGTCGAGCCGAAGAAAGTCGACATCGTCTACGAGACGGAGGAACCCGTCCGTTACGAAGTGGAGGGCAGCGTGGCCTGGATCACGATGAACCGGCCGCAGTTCAACAATGCCCAGAACGGGCAGATGACCTACGCGCTCGACGATGCCTTCAACCGCGCGGTGCAGGACGACAACGTCCGCGCGATCGTGCTGGCGGGCGAGGGCAAGCACTTCTCGGCGGGCCACGACATCGGCACCCCGGGGCGCGATCTGCATCACGAGTTCGACAAGCGGCTTATGTTCCCGCCGCATACCAACAAGCCGGGCGCGGAACTGCTCTATACCCGTGAGCAGGAACAGTACCTTGGCATGTGCCGCCGCTGGCGCGACATTTCCAAGCCGACCATCGCGATGGTGCAGGGCGCCTGCGTGGCGGGCGGGCTGATGCTGGCCTGGGTGTGCGACCTGATCGTCGCTTCGGAAGACGCGTTCTTCCAGGACCCGGTCAATCCGCTGATGGGCATTCCCGGCGTCGAATACTTCGCCCATGCCTATGAACTGCCGCCGCGCGTGGCCAAGGAGTTCCTGTTGCTGGGCGAGCGGATGCCAGCGGCTCGGGCCTACAGCTTCGGCATGGTCAACAAGGTGGTCCCGCGTGCCGAACTGCGCGAGGCAACCGCGGCTTGGGCGAACAAGCTGGCGAAGCAGGGCCGCCTTGGCAACTGGTTGACCAAGCAATCGGTCAATCACGTGGAGGAACTTCGCGGCAAGCGGGCGGCGATGGATGCGGTCTACCACATGCACCACTTCGCCCATGCGCAGAACGACATCGTTACCGGCAATTCGATTGCGGGTGTGAGCGGGACTTCCGCCGCGGCGGCGAACAAGAAGAATGCCGGCGAGACACCGGCGGGCAAGAAGGACGCGGGCGAAGGTTGATGGCAAGCGCGCTTCACACCGTCCTGACCGAGCGCCTTGGTTGCAAGGCTCCGATCATCCAGACCGCGATGGGCTGGGTGGCCGAGCCGAGCCTTGTCATCGGCAGCTGCAATGCCGGGGCCTTCGGCTTCCTTGGCGCGGCGGTGATGACGCCCGATGAGTGCCGGAGCAAGATCCTCGCCGTGCGGAAGGGCACGGACAAGCCGTTCGGGGTGAACTTCCATTCGTTCCAGCCCGGGGCGGAAGCGATCGTCGATCTGATCCTCGCCAATGCCGAGCAGGTGCGCGCGGTGAGCTTCGGGCGTGGTCCAAATGCGAAAATGATCGGGCGGTTCAAGGACGCCGGCATACTGTGCATTCCCACCGTGGGCGCGGTGAAGCACGCGAAGAAGATGGAAGAGCTGGGCGTCGACATGATCAGTGTCCAGGGCGGCGAGGGCGGTGGGCACACCGGTTCGGTGCCGACGACGATCCTGCTGCCGCAAGTGCTGGATACGGTAAAGGTGCCGGTGATCGCCAGCGGCGGCTTTGCCGACGGGCGCGGGCTGGTGGCGGCGCTGGCCTATGGCGCGGTCGGCATCGCGATGGGCACGCGCTTCCTGTTGACGCAGGAAAGCCCGGTGCCGGACAGCGCCAAGGCGGCCTACCTCAAGGCCGGGACCGACCAGATCATCGTGACGACCAAGCTCGACGGCATTCCGCAGCGCATGGTGCGCACGCGGCTGATGGACCGGATCGAGAAGTCTGGCTCATTGGGCATGTGGCTGCGGGCGTTCGAGGCGGGCGCGGCGATGAAGCGCCAGACCGGCGCATCTTG
>JBEQCK010000242.1:297-4409 GCA_041639335.1 Novosphingobium sp. | reverse complement strand
ACGTGCTGGTTCTGGAAGTCGACAGCGACAAGCGCCGCATCAGCCTCGGCCTCAAGCAGGCCCAGCAGAACCCCTGGGAAGCTTTTGCAGAAAAGCACCCGGTCGGTTCGACCGTGGAAGGCGAAGTCAAGAACGCGACCGAATTCGGCCTGTTCATCGGCCTCGATGGCGACGTTGACGGCATGGTCCACATGTCGGACATCGCTTGGGGCATCTCGGGCGAAGACGCGCTGGCTCTGCACCGCAAGGGCGAGCAGGTTTCGGCCGTGGTTCTCGACGTCGACGTCGAGAAGGAACGCATCAGCCTCGGCATGAAGCAGCTTGAAAAGGGCGCTCCGGCTGCTGGTGGCGTTTCGGCTGCTGGTGCTGGCTCGCTGCGTCGCGGCGAAGTCGTCACCGTCACCGTTCTCGAAGTCCGCGATGGCGGCCTCGAAGTGCAGGCTGGCGAAGACGGCGCAACCGGCTTCATCAAGCGCTCGGACCTTGGCCGCGACCGCGACGAACAGCGTCCGGACCGCTTCCAGGTCGGCCAGAAGCTCGACGCGATGGTCACCGGCTTCGATCGTTCGAAGAAGCCGAACTTCTCGGTCAAGGCCCGTCAGCTGGCCGAAGAGAAGGAAGCAGTGGAACAGTACGGCTCGTCGGATGCCGGCGCTTCGCTGGGCGACATCCTCGGCGCCGCTCTGAAGGCAAAGCAGTAAGCGCGAGCGACGCGAGCGTCCCCACGCAGGCGGGGACCTCAGTCGGTTTACGCTACTGTTCCGTACCAACACCGAGGCCCCCGCCTTCGCGGGGGCGCAAGGTGGCACTGAACAGCAAGGCCCGTCCGGAGAAATCCGGGCGGGCTTTTGCTTTGTCCGGAGCGCAGCGCTAAGCTCTCAGCCATGACGCTACAAATCCACCAGTTCCCCTGCCTGTCTGACAACTACGGCTTCCTCGTCCACGACCCCGCCAGCGGCGAGACGACCTGCATCGACACCCCAGATGCGGAAGCCTACTTGCGCGAGGCCGAGGCCAAGGGCTGGCGCATCACCCAGATCTGGAACACCCACTGGCACCCTGACCACGCGGGCGGCAACGAAGCCATCAAGGCCGCCACGGGCTGCAAGGTCATCGCGCCAGAGGACGACGCCGGAAAGATCGCCGCGGTTGATCGCACTGTGGCGCAAGGCGATACGGTCCAACTCGGCAGCTTCACAGCTGAGGTGATCGACGTAGGCGGCCACACCATGGGCCACTGCGCCTATCACCTGCCCGCAGCATCGGTCGCATTCGTCGGCGACGCGCTGTTCCCGCTGGGCTGCGGCCGCATGTTCGAAGGCACCCCGCCCCAATTCTGGGCAAGCCTCCTGCGCCTCAAGGCCCTGCCCGCTGAAACGACGCTTTACAGCGCACACGAATACACCCAGTCCAACGCCCGATTCGCCCTCTTCGCCGATCCGGACAACACAGCCCTCGCCGCCTATGCCCGAGGCGTCGATGCAAAGCGCGAGCGCGGCGATTGGACCGTGCCCACGACGCTCGCCACGGAACTCGCGGCAAACCCCTTCCTGCGCGCCGACGATGCCGACATGGCGGCGCGCTGGGGCGGAACGTCGCCCGAAGAGACATTTGCCGCCCTGCGCAAGGCCAAGGACACTTTCCGCTGACGCCGATCCTGCTAAAGCGACAGTTGACTTGGGGGACTGCATGGCCGGCGACAGGAAAATCATTCGCGTAACGTCGTTCGACGTGGCCGAAGCGGCAGGCGTCAGCCAGTCGACGGTCAGCCGCGCTCTCGCTGGCGACACCTCGATCAGCGAGCCCACCCGTCAGCGCGTGATGGAAGCCGCCCGCCGCCTGAACTATCAGGTTGACGAGAACGCTGCCCGCCTGCGCCGTGGCCGCACCGGCACGCTGGCCGTGGTGATGATCTGTCGCGAGGCGCAGGACCGCAAGGACATCAACCCCTTCTACTTTTCACTGCTCGGCTCAACCTGCGCCGCAGCCTCGGCCAAGGGCTATGAAACCCTCGTCTCCTTCCAGGATGCGCCCGAGAACTTCTGGGGCCACTTCCAAGAGCGCCGCAAGGCCGACGGCATGATCGTGATCGGCACGACCACCAACACCAAGGCGTGGGACTACTTCCGTGACATGCCGGAAGGCACGCACTGGACCTGCTGGGGCTCCCCCGACAACGACATGCCATGGGTGCGCAGCGACAACCTCTCGGGCGCAACCCTTGCCACCCGCCACCTCTTGGTGCGCGGCTACCGCCAGATCGTGTGTATCGGTTCGGCCACCTCACCCCAGCGCCAGTTCCAGGAGCGTTACGAGGGTTACGCCGAAGCGATGCGTTCAGCAGGACTCGAACCTGTCCTGCAACAAGTCGAGAGCGGCCTCGCCCGCGAAGAGCAGGGCCGCCGCGCCGCGATTGCCTTGGCCGAGAGCGGCACCCCGTTCGACGCCATCTTCGCCGTGTGCGACGACATGGCACTGGGCGCGCTCAAGGAACTGACCGGCCGCGGTTACTCGATCCCCGACAAGGTCGGCATCATCGGCTTCGACGGCATCCGCGCCGGCGCCTGGTCCACGCCGCCCCTCACCTCGATCGAACCGGATTTCCAGATGGCTGGCACCCTGCTGGTCGAACAGCTGCTGGCCAAGATCAACGGCACCGAAGGATCCGGTCGACGCGTGCCGGTTCGCTTGGTTATCCGGGGTTCGACGCGGCCCTAATGCCCGCTGATCACGAGCCGATATCCTGCATCATACGTGGTGGATGCGGGCAGGTCGCCATAGCGTATGTGCCAGGCACCTGAAGCCAGATCGTCCTCCAGCATCTGCAGGCCCGGCGCCAACGAATCTCCCAGCGCCCAGAATGACGAACTTCCCCTGCGATATCGCGCATCAAGATAGACCTCCGGGCGCCGCCAGAAAGCGTAGAGGAACCCGTCGACGCAGTCATGCGGCACGGCCACCGGCGCGATGCTGACTGGACCGAGCTGTTCCTCATAAAAGGACATCTGCGGCATCTGCGCATCGTCGAGAACCGCCAACTGCGGCAAGTAATCCGTCAGCCATGGCCGATGTGCCGGATCGTACGTCAGTATGACCACCGGCCCACGAGCCACGCGACGCATCTCGCGCAAGCCCTTGGCCTTGTCGGCCCAATGATGCACCGTCAGCACAGCCATCGCTGCATCGAACGCGCCATCGCCAAAGGGCAATGCTTCGGCACTCGCCTGAACCGCGGGCGCGGCATTGGAGGACCGCTTGGCAATCATTTCCAACGATGGTTCGACGGCGGTGACCGTTCGATCGCAGGGCTCATACGAACCCGTTCCAGCGCCAACATTCAGGACTGTCTCAGCACTGCCAAGAGCGGCGTGTATCAATCGCGCAATCCGGGGATCGGGCCGACGCAGACGATCATAATCCACACCGATGGTGTCATAGAGCGCCATGTCTGCCTCGTGTTCAAATGTCCCCGCCGTCCTAGCGCAAGAGGTGGACAAACAAAAACCCCTCCCGGTCCGCACCGGAAGGGGTCTTCGTGTTCTGTCAGCCCCGAAGCGCTAGAAGCGGTTCAGTTCACCAGCCCGGCGATTGCACCATCCACCAGCGCCTTGTCGGCGCCTGCGGAGTGGTTCTTCGCGATAAGGTCACGCGCGGCTGCAGTAGCAGCCTCAGCGGCCTTGGCGCGCAAATCGTCGACCGCAGCGCGCTCGGCAGCGGCGATCTTGTCCGACGCCATCTTCTCGCGGCGGACGATGACAGCGGCGGTGTCAGCCTCGGCCTTGGCGACAATGGCTGCCGCTTCGGTCTTGGCATGCTCGACCATGGCCGCCGCGTCCTTCTCGGCGTTGGCGATCTTGGCGGCATACTCGGCGCGCAGCTTTTCGGCTTCGGCGCGGAGCACCTTGGCTTCGTCGAGCTGCTTGCGGATCGCGTCGATCTGCTTGTCGAGACCGCCGACGATCGCGCCGGGGACCTTCTTCGAGACCAGGATCGCGAGGAAAATGGCCATCGACAGGGCGACCCATGCACCGGGCCCGAGGCCGAGTGCCGAAGGTTCGACGTGGTGTTCGCCGCCAGCAGCTTCGTGCTCGACGACAGCGGTCGTCTCTACA
>JBEQCK010000242.1:0-287 GCA_041639335.1 Novosphingobium sp. | reverse complement strand
GGCCTGCGCCTCGGCAGCGGAGATCGACAGGCCGGCGAGGCGGCTTGCGATGTCCTGCGCGGCTTCGGCGGCAACGCCTTCCACTTCACCCAGCGCGGCAGCGCGGGCAGCGGCAATGCGGGCTTCGGCAGCGGTCACGGTCTCGTCGATGCGAGCCGAGGCAGTGGCGAGGCTGGCATCGGTGGCCTTGGCCGCGTCCGCCTTGGCAGCGGCAATCACGGCCTGGGCAGCAGCACGCTGCTTGTTCGCCTGGACGCGCCATGCCTCTTCCTCAGATCGGAAGAGCA
>JBEQCK010000241.1:0-4518 GCA_041639335.1 Novosphingobium sp. | reverse complement strand
GACGTTCAACGCGTCGGGCACGTACCTCACCAAGTACCGCGTGGCGCTGACGCCCAAGGCGCCGCTGATCGACCGTCTGGACTTCATCTTCAACCCGCTGAAGTTCAAGGCGCGCGGGAGCGTGACCTGGGATCACGGGCCGTTCAGCGCGCGTGTTCAGGCGATCCATGTCGGCGGCTACTTCAACAACCTGACGCTCGGCGGCCAGAACGTGAAGAGCTACACCCCGGTTGACCTCAACCTCACGTTCCGCATCGGCGACCAGCAGGCGAGCGGGTTCTTCGAGAAGGGCATGACGCTCGGCCTTGAAGTGCGCAACGTGTTCGACACCGATCCGCCTTACGTGAACCTTGCGCCAAGCGGCAACGGCAGCGGCGGCTATGACGCCACCGCCAGCGATCCCATCGGGCGGCTGTTTGCGGTAAGCCTGCGCAAGTCGTTCTGAGAACCGAAGGGTCGCAAGTGTCGAAGGCGGTTACCATAGTGCTGGCGGGGGACCTCGTGCTCGACGAGCCCGATGCCCCCTACTGGCTTGCGGGAATTGCCCCGGCATTGAGAGAGGCCGACCTTGCGGTGGGCCACCTCGAGGTGCCGCACACCGCGCGGGGACAGGAGTTGCAAGGCGATGTCCCCGCGCCGGGTGCTCCGCCCGAAAACGTCGCCGCGATTGCTGCGGCGGGGTTCCACATGCTGAGCCTTGCCGGCAATCACATCACCGACTGCGGCGCAGAAGGGATTACCGATACGCTGGCGCTCATGGCCGAAACAGGCCTCGTCGGGACGGGTGCAGGGCTGTCGCTGGCCGAGGCACGCAAGCCGGCGATGGTGGAGTGCTGCGGCATGCGCATCGCCCTGCTCAGCTACAATTGCGTCGGGCCGGAAATGAGCTGGGCTGGCGAAGGTAGGGCCGGGTGTGCCTATCTGCGGATCGAAACTGCCGATGGTGCGCCGATTGCGCCTGCCGCCGATCTTGTCCGCGTGACGGATCAGGCGCTCGAAGTGATGCGTGAGGACATCGCTGCGGTGCGCAAGAGCGCGAACGTGGTCATGGTCGCGCTGCACAAGGGGGTGGTCCACACCCCGGCGCGGCTTGCGCCTTACGAGCGGGCCATCAGCCACGCGGCCATCGAGGCCGGGGCGGACGTCGTCATCGGCCATCACGCGCATATCGTACGCGGGATCGAGTTCCATCGCGGCAAACCCATATTCCACGGACTCGGCAACGGCTGCGTCGTCACCAGCGCCTTGAGCCCGGCACAGGACCATCCCGCCCGGCGCGAATGGGCGCAACGGCGCAAGGCCATGTTCGGGTTCGAACCGGACCCTGCCTACACGTTGGCGCCGTTTCATCCCGAGGCGGTCAACGCCATGCTCGGACGACTGACCGTGCATGAGGATGGCAGTATCGCAGTCGGGATAACCCCCGTGGACGTGCTGGCCCCCGGAAGGCCAGTGCTGGCCGAAGGCGAGAGGAAAGCCGAGATCGCCCGTTACATCGAAGCCATCACCGTAAAGGCCGGACTGCCGCCGATCTCCATCGGCGCTGACGGCACGGTGACGGCATGAGCGTGATGCGCAAGGCCATTACCCTGATCGGCGGCATCGCGCTGCTGGGCGCGACAGCGACGGATACCGTCGCGGTGATCGGGCGGCACGTGGGCCTGCCATTGCGAGGCTCGATCGAACTGGTTCAGCTTTTCGTGCTCGTCGCCGGATCGCTGGCCTTGCTGGTGGCGACGGCGGCTCAGGCGCATGCGAAAGTCCATCTGCTTGTCGACCGCATGGGCGATGCCGGAAAGGCGGCGATGGCGCGGCTCTCCGGGCTGCTTGGTGCGGTGTTCTTCGCTGGCCTCCTTGCAGGGTCGCTGTGGCTCATGTCTGACCTGTGGGGCGGGCACGAAGAGAGCGAACTGCTCGGCATATCGTGGCGCTGGATGCGCTTGTTCGCGAACCTTGCATTGGCCGCGACGATTGCCGTTCTGCTCGGCCAGTCTTTGCGGAGGCGCAGATGATGTTCGCCACTCCTGCGACTGGCGTGATCGGCGCGCTGATCCTGTTCGCGCTGCTGTTATCGGGCCTGCCCATCGGCGTGGCGCTGGGGCTGGTCGGCCTTGGCGGGCTGTGTCTTGTACTCGGCCTCGAACCTGCGCTGATCAAGGGCGGAGTGGTGCTGGTCGATACGCTGACCCGCTACGAACTCGGAACCTTGCCGCTGTTCATGTTCATGGCGCACCTGTTCTTCTCCTCGAACGCCAGCCGCGACCTGTTCGATGCGGCGGCGAAGCTGGTCGGTCATCGGCGCGGTGGGCTGGCCTATGCCTCCGTCGGCGGCTGTGCGGGGTTCGGCGCGATCAACGGGTCGAGCCTTGCCACGGCGGCGACGATCGGGCTGGTTGCCCTGCCGGAAATGCGCAAGCGCGGCTATTCCGATGCCTTGGCCACTGGCACCGTCGCGGCGGGTGGTACGTTGGGGCAGATGATCCCGCCCTCGGGCGCGCTGATCGTGTTCGGGATCATTGCCGAGCAGTCCATCGGCAAGCTGTTCACCGCCGCGATCGTGCCGGGGCTGACGCAGGCGCTGCTCTACTGCGCGGTCATCTGGATCGCCGTGCGCCTGCGCCCGCACATTGCCCCTGCCAGCGAACGCGCCTCGTGGGCAGAGCGGTGGCAGGCCATCGGCAGGATCGCCGACATGATCCTGCTGATCGCGCTCGTCATCGGCGGTATCGCGCTCGGCTGGTTCAGCCCGTCCGAGGCTGCCTCTATCGGAGCTGCAGGTGCCTTGGCCATTGCCGCCTGGCGCAAGCGCCTGAACCGCGCCATGCTGATGCAGGCATTCGAGGAAACGCTGCGGACCAGCGGGCTGATCCTGATGGTCATCATCGGTGCGCTGGTATTCTCGGTATTCGTTTCGGTCACCGGCCTGACCGACGCCATCGGCGCCTGGGTGACCGGCCTTGGGCTGGGCACGGTGCCGACGCTGATTCTTGTCGCGGTGATCCTGCTACTGCTTGGCTCGGTGCTCGATGGCCTTGCGCTGATGCTGCTGACCACGCCGATCCTGCTGCCGGTGGTGGAGGGCGTGGGTATGTCGGCCATCTGGTTCGGCATCTTCCTGTGCCGCGCGATGGAGATCGGCTTCGTCCATCCGCCCTTGGGCATGAACCTGTTCGTGATCCAGGGCGTGGCCAAGGATGTTTCCATCAACCGCATCTTCAAGGGCGTGCTGCCGTTCCTGGCGAGTGACCTGCTGCACCTGCTTATCCTGATCCTGTTCCCCGCGCTGGCGCTGGGGCTGCCCGAACTGCTGGCAAAATGATTTTGGGAAACTGACCATGTTTGCTTACGCCGGACCGAACCTGCCGCATGACCTTCTGGAGGCAACCGGCCGCAATGCCGGACCGCTGACGTGGAATGTTGATCGTACCATGCCCGCGGCGGATCGCTGGCTGGAAAGCAAGTTCGCGCCGTGGACCCGCTCGGTGCTGCAGGACTGGGCCGACGGCGCGCTCGATCATCTCGAAGCGGTGGTGTTCTCGCGCGCCGACGACAGTGCGCAGCGCCTGTACTACTACCTGTGCGAGTTGCGTCGAGCCGGGGCGATCAACGGCCCCGAACCGCTGGTACTCGACATTGCCAAGAGCCTGAGGCCTAGCAGCATCGCCCGTGACGAGGTGGCGCTGCGCAAGCTGGCGGAGCGGCTTGGCGTGGGCGAGACAGCGCTTGGTCCGGCTATTGCCGCAGGAAATGCGCAGCGCGCAGGCACCGTGGCGAGCGCCACCGGAGCGAAAGTCTGCCTGATCGCCGGAAGCCCGCTGCCCGACGAGCGGATGCACCGTATGGTCGAACAATCCGGATGGTCCGCCATCGGCCGCACGCTTGCCGAGGAGTGGGGTGATCTGGGTCCAGAGGTTGACCAGGGTTCCGAGCCTTTCGCCGCACTCGCGCGCCAGCTCCACGCACGCCGTGTCGATACACGAGGCTTCTTCGACCGCTCCGGTGCGCTGACCGAAGCCGCTGTGGCATCATCTGCCAAGGCCGCGATCCTGTGGCTGATCGAGGAGGACGACACCACCGTCTGGCACCTGCCGGCCATGCGCGCCGCGCTCGAAGCGCAAGGGCTGCCGGTCATGGTCGCCACCCGGCGCGACTGGTCCTGCCGTGACGGGATCGATGCCGAAATCTCTGCCTTCCTCGCAGGAGTGGTCGCATGAAGCCTCTTGCTGGACATCGCGTTGCCGTGCTCGGCGGCATGGCGGATCGCGCGCTCGCACGTTTCCTCGCATCTCTCGGCGCGGAACTGCGCGGACCGGTCGAAGGCGCGTCGTTCGTGATCGACGACCTTGGACTGGAAGGGCTTGAGGGCGTCAGCATCCCTGAAACGGCGGTGCACGTGTCGGTCACGCCGTTCGGTTCGGGTGGGCCACGCTCGGCCTGGAAGGGCGGCGAACTGGTTGCCTCGGCGATGGGCGGGGCCTTGCGGGTGACGGGCGAGCCCGGTTTGCCGCCGGTCAAGGA
>JBEQCK010000240.1:0-4539 GCA_041639335.1 Novosphingobium sp. | reverse complement strand
CCCGGACGAGACCTACGACTTCGCTCTCGCCAACCGCGAGAAGATCGAATCGCTGGTCGATGCGCAGAGCCGCGTCACCTTCATCGCCAGCCTCGGCTCGCAGTCGAACGATCCGGGGATGATCGAGAAGCTCAAGGCGTTCAAGGCCACCGTCCCCGCCGAAGCCTCGCGCCCGGTGGACCGCGTAATCGGCGTACTGACCGAAAAAGCCCGCACCCGCCCGCTGTTCATCAAGGGCCTGACCGACTGGCAGAACGCGAAGGGGAAGTAAGAAGCCTAACACCCAACCCCGCTCATGCTGAGCTTGTCGAAGCACCTGGCGCAACTGCTGCGCCAGCACCCTTCGACAGGCTCAGGGTGAGCGGATGAGGTTGGTTACCGTAGCCTCCCGCTAGAAATCCCCCCGCGCGAAGCAATCCAGAACCGCTTAAGCCGTCCGGGATTACTTCTCCGCCTCTGAGGGGTAGTCACAACCGCGTCCAAAACAGCACCATCACCGTCACCCCGGGCTTGACCCGGGGTCCCGCTTCCCCCTTTCTTGCACCATGGACAGGGAAAGGCTCGGCGGCTGGGTCTACATCATGGCCGACCGTTACCGAGGCGCGGTGTACGTCGGCGTAACGTCGCACCTTGCCGCACGCTTCCACCAGCACCGCAACGACAGGGGTTCAGACTTCTGCGCCCGCTATGGTCTGAAACGACTGGCCTGGGCCGAGCGCGGCGACCGCATCGAGGACTGCATCGCACACGAAAAGCGCCTGAAGCACTGGCGCAGAGCGTTCAAGTTCGACCTTATCGAGCAGGGTAACCCTGACTGGCTCGACCTTTACGATGTGATCGTGGGGTAAGTGCGACCCAATAGTGGGACCCCGGGTCAAGCCCGGGGTGACGGCGGGTTTTTGGATTGGGTTTGGGCTGCCTAAATGACGGATTTGGGGTGGATAGCTGCCATCTACGTTATGCGTTGGTGATAGCCAAAACGGCAGTCGTTCTGTCACGGAACCGCGCATCCTCACTTAATTTTTCGCAGATTGCAGATACGCCTTCTTTAGCCGTGGCTGGCGCATCGCGAAGCTGCTCCATCAGTTCAGACCGGCATTCGTCCGAATTCAGAATGCGCATCAGGAGGATCTCCGCCCACCACATACAGGTCTGCCCTAGCTCTGGTATGGCTTGCAAGAATCCTGAGACATATTCGCAGTCTGTGAATGACTCTGCTGAATGCACGATCGACCACATGCCCGCCTCATCGCCGGTTTCATTCAAAAGCCTCAGAATGGGCGCGATTAGGTGGGGGTCGGAGCGCTCGAGGAGAGGCAACAGTGCGTCGTCTATCTCGATCGCGGTTCCGTTCACGACCTTGAAGCCTAAGTTTTTTAATTCGTCATCCAGCATGAGAGCTAGATACCGTCGCACGGCGGATGTCCGCAATGGCGTCGTGTCCCGAAAGTCCGCTCTTCAGCGAAAATGGCGGATAACTGACGGCTAGACCCAACCGGAATTGCCCAAGCAGTCCAAGCCCTAACGCAACAACCCACCCAAAATCCCCCGCGCAAAGCGGCCCAGTGCTTCCCCACCAATCGACGTGGCAATCGAGCCGACCACTGCCGTCACGCCCGAAGCCACAGGCGCCGCGCGGGATTTCTTGCCGGTGATGCTGGCGGCGATCACTGCGCCTGCGGATGAGGCCACCGCGCCCGCCGCTGCCTTGCCCGCCTTCTCCCACATCGATGTCGTCCGGCGCGGGGCGGCGCGTTGGGCTGCCTCGCCCTGTTCCTCCACCTGCTGCGCCGCTGCCGCGGCATCGGCGGCTTTCTGCGCCAGCACTTCGGCGGCGGATTCGCGGTTCACCGCCGTATCGTACTTGCCATCGAACGGGCTGACCGACTGGATCACCGCGCGCTCCTTCGGGGTCAGTGGCCCGAGGCGCGAGCGTGGCGGGGCGATCAGCGTGCGCTGCACCACCGAGGGCGCGCCATCGTCGTCCAGCGTCGAGACCAGTGCTTCGCCCACTTTCAGTTCGGTGATGACCGTTTCAACATCGAGGTCCTTGTTGATGCGGAAGGTCTCAGCGGCGGCGCGGATCGCCTTCTGGTCACGCGGGGTGAACGCCCGCAGCGCGTGCTGCACGCGGTTGCCAAGCTGGCCTGCGATCTTCTCCGGGATGTCGATCGGGTTCTGCGTGACGAAAAAGACGCCGACGCCCTTCGAGCGGATCAGGCGCACCACCTGCTCCACCTTCTCCATCAGCGCCTGCGGGGCATCGTCGAACAGGAGGTGCGCCTCGTCGAAGAAGAACACCAGGCACGGCTTTTCCGGATCGCCTACTTCGGGCAGCGCCTCGAACAGTTCGGACAGCAGCCACAGCAGGAACGTGGCGTAGAGCTTGGGGCTCTGCATCAGCTTGTCGGCGGCAAGCACGTTGACCATGCCCCGGCCCTGCTCGTCCACCTTGAGGAAATCGTTCACCTCGAACGCCGGTTCGCCGAAGAAGCGATCCGCGCCCTGGCTCTCGAACGCCAGCAACTGGCGCTGGATCGTGCCGACGCTGGCCTTGGAAACATTGCCATACTTGGTGGCCAGCGCACTGGCGTTTTCCGCGCAGGCCATCAGCACCGATTGCAGATCGGGCAGGTCGATCAGCAACAGCCCGTTGTCATCGGCATAGCGGAACGCGATGTTGAGCACGCCTTCCTGCGTCTCATTGAGCCCCATCAGGCGCGAGAGCAGCAGCGGCCCCATTTCGGAAATCGTCGTGCGGATCGGGTGCCCGGACTCGCCATACAGGTCCCAGAACACCGCAGGATTGTCGGAATAGGCATAGTCCTCGATGCCCAGTTCCTTGGCCCGCGATTCGAGGGAGGCTGCATGCTTGAAGGTCGGGCTGCCGGGCATAGCGATGCCCGCAAGGTCGCCTTTCACGTCGGCCATGAACACGGGTACGCCGCGCGCGGAGAACTGTTCGGCAATGCCCTGCAGCGTCACCGTCTTGCCCGTGCCGGTCGCGCCAGCGATCAGCCCGTGGCGGTTGGCGCGGCCAAGGCGCAGCACCTGCTTCTCGCCGTTCGAACCAAGGCCAAGGTAAATGTCATCCATGCAAAACACCCCATCCGTTTGGCCCAAGACTAGGACGCGCCATGCTCCCTTGCGAGGGGTTTTTGCATCCGGAGCGGGGAACGGCTAGAGCGCGCTCCAGACCGATGACCCGCGCCCCCTTCATCCTGCTCGACGATGCCCGCACTGAGGGTGCCAGCGACGCGCGCCTTTATGAGGACGTGCGCGAACTCGTCGTCGCACGCCGGGCTGATGAGGTGGAAGCGGCGCTGGTGCAGATTGCGGCAACACCGGGTAACTGGGCGGGCTACCTCGCCTACGAAGCCGGCCTCGCCCTCGAACCGCGCCTAGCCCCGCTGGCGGCAGAGCGCACCGGTGCGGCAGGCCCGCTGGTGTGGTTCGCCCGCTTCGGCAAAGTCACCCGCATGGCCAGCGCCGAAGTGGAGCGTTGGCTCGCCGATACCGCCACCGGCCCCGGCAGGCTCGGCCCAATGGGCGCGGCGATATCCTCGGGCGGCTACGCCAAGGCCTTCGATCTCGTGCAGGAAGCAATCCGCGCGGGCGACATCTATCAGGCCAACCTCACCTTTCCCCTCGCCGGAACGTGGGACGGTGATCCGCTGGCGATCTATGCCGACGTCCGCCGCGATGCCCGCGCGGGCTACGGCGGGGTGATCTGGGACGGCGCGCATTGGCACCTTTCGTTCTCACCCGAACTGTTCTTCAAGGTGGCGAACGGCGAAGCCCGCGTCCGCCCGATGAAGGGCACGGCTCCGCGAGGGAGCACGCCGGAAGAGGACGCACGCTTCAAGGCGGACCTTTCCGCCAGCGTGAAGGACCGCGCCGAGAACCTGATGATCGTCGACCTGATGCGCAACGATCTGTCGCGCGTATCACGCCCCGGTTCGGTGCGCGTCGAGTCCCCCTTCGCCATCGAGAGTTATCCCACAGTTCACCAGATGGTCACGACAGTTCGGGCCCAGTTGGATTCCGGACAGGACGTCCGCAGCCTGCTGCGCGCGATCTTCCCTTGTGGCTCGATCACCGGCGCGCCCAAGATCCGCGCGATGGAAATCATCCACCAGGCTGAGCGCGATGCGCGGGGGCTCTACTGTGGCTCGATCGGACGCATAGACCCCTCTGGCGATGCGGCCTTCAATGTGGCAATCCGCACGGTGCGCCTGTCGCCAGATGGTCGCGCCGTCATGGGCGTCGGCTCGGCCGTGGTTGCCGATTCCGCGATGATCGGCGAATGGCGCGAATGCGTGGTGAAGGGGAATTTCTTGCGCTTGTCTGCCGGGCACGCCGATCTGATCGAGACGATGGCCTTCGATCCCGCCAAGGGCATCGAACTGCTAGAACTGCACCTTGAACGGATGAAGGCGAGCGCGCTGGCGCTGGGCTTCAGCTTTGACCGTCACGCCGTGCGCAACGCAATCCACGCGCTGTGCTTCGATCTGGACAAGCCCTCCAAGGTACGGCTCG
>JBEQCK010000239.1:0-4577 GCA_041639335.1 Novosphingobium sp. | reverse complement strand
CGCTTGGTGCTGCGGTAAAGTGGGAACCGTCGCGCGGCGGCCAGCTGTTCCCGCACATCTACGGCGATCTACCGCTAAACGCGGTCGTCGCCTACTCGCCGCTTGAGCGGGACCAGGACGGAACGGTCAGGTTGCCGATCGCCAGCTAACCGTCCGGGCTCACTGTTCGGCGTCGATCAGTGCCTGAACCCTGCGATAGAAGGCCTCGCGTTCCTCCGGCTGCGGTCCGGCACTGGCGCGGGGCCAGTCGGAGTTGGTGGCGATCACCAGCTTGCGCTTGGGATCGATGAAGATGCCCTGCCCGAAAATGCCCTGCGCGGCGAACGTGCCATCGTCGTTGGTCCACCACTGGAACCCGTAGCCCTTTCCGGCGCGTCCGATGTCTTTCTGCTTGGTGGTGGCCTGCGCAAACCAGTCCGCTGGCACGATCTGCCTGCCATCGCGCCCCTTGCCACCGCCCATGACGAACATCCCGAAGCGGGCGTAGTCGCGCGTCGTCGCCTGCAGGCAGCACCCGCCGATTTCGAGCCCGGTCTTGCCGAGCAGCCAGGTCGCCTCGGCCTCCATACCCGCCGGCTGCCACACCTTCTCCTGTAGATAGGCTGAGAGCGACTTGCCGGTGGTCGAACTGACCAGCACGCCGATCAGGTTGGTCTCGCCGGTGTTGTAATGCCACACCTCGCCGGGCGGATGGGCGCGCGGCAGCTTGCGCATATAACTGACGGTCGCATCGAGCCCGTTCTCCGGCTTGGCGCGGTTGAACTCGGCAACGTCGGAATTCGGGTCCTCGTAATCCTCGTTCCAGCGCACGCCCGATGACATCGTCAGCAATTGCCGCACGCTCACATCGTCATAGGCGCTCCCCTTGAGACCGGGGATATACTGGCTGACCTTGTCGTCGAGGCTCTTGATTGCCCCATCCTGCAACGCCGCGCCAACAAGGGTCGATGTGAACGACTTCGCCACCGAAAAGCTCGTCCAGCGGCCCTTCGCATCGAAGTCCAGCCCGTAGCGTTCGAGGCGCACCTTGCCATCCTGCACGATGACCAGCCCCGCCGTGCGCTGGTGTTCCATGAATTTGTCGAGCCCCGGTACTGTCAGAGGCTTGCCCGCAGGGAGCGGCAAAGGCGTGGCCGAAGGCGCGATCGTGTGGGCTTCGGCCAGAAACGGCAGCCGGTCCATCGCCCGGAAAGCCGCATCACGCTGCCCTTCCCGCCATGAAAGCACATCGGCATTGGTCGGCAGAGCCAGCAGGATCCCGCGCGTTTCCTTGTCGAGCGAGGCAAACCCGGTGCCCCCTGCCAGCAACGCCGCCCCCACCAAAACCCACCGCTTCCGCATCCACCGCTCCCGTTATTGACACTTGGGACAATAGCGAGCGCTGGCAGCGCGGCAAGTGAAGTCAGGCCACGATCCGAATGTGCGATTGCGTTGAACCCGGAATCTTTTCCACGACGAAGCGGCTGTCCTTCTTGAAAACCTGCAACCAGCTTTTCGATCCGAAGGTAGCAGGTTGAAGCTTCGCCTGGCCCAGAACAGTCGCGAGTTCAGGTAATGGGACCCATTCCCGCTGCTTTGCGATCGCGTTCAGCGCTTCACGGACTTTGGACCAGTGCGCGTCGTCTGTCCTTGGCAAATTGCTGACTTCTTCTGGCTTGGTGGTCGCCGCTTTGACCTTGGTTCCAACCTTTGAAGACTTCGCAGACGACTTGCTTGCTACAAGAACGACATGATATTTTGTGCAACTATTCCGAAGCTTCTGGTCCGCAGCATCACTGCCGAAACCGTAAACCTCACGGCCCTCTGAGCGGATAAAACTAACCAGAGGCTGGAAGTCGCGGTCTCCAGACGCGATGCACAAGCACTCGAACCCCTGGCGCAGCATGATTTCAACCGCCTCTACGGCCAAGGTTATGTCCGTCGCATTCTTGCCATTCTTCGACGGCGTCACCTGCCTCACGTCTAGTGGATGGTTTTGAGCATGGACTATCCATTCGGAATTCGCGCCAGAAGCAAAGTTTCCGTAGACCCGGCGCACCTGAATATCGCCGAGCGCCATTGCAGCTTTCTCGATCTTCGGCAAAACGCTCGCGGGCAAATTTTCTCCATCAATCATGATGGCCACGCGCTTCTTGGTAACTGCAGTAATCATCCAATGACTATTGCGGATGAAGCCTAATGATTTCCCAACAAGCCCCCACTCTGGATCGAAATGCTTTCCTACAAGCTCAAATTCCGCCATTGTCCCACTCGCCCGCAAACCACCTTGAACACCCCGAAAAACCACGCCACAGCTACGCCACAAACCCCTTTCCGCAGTTCTCTCTGGACAGTGTAAACCCCGTAAACCCCCATTCAGGATTCCAGGGACAACGATGAACGATCTTACCCATCTCGATTCGTCCGGCACTGCCCGCATGGTCGACGTCGGCGCCAAGGCCGAGACGCACCGGGTCGCGGTTGCGCGGGGCATGATCCGGATGGCTGACAGCACGCTCGAGGCGATAAGGTCTGGCAATGCCCCAAAGGGTGACGTTCTCGGCCCCGCCCGCATCGCCGGGATCATGGCCGCGAAGAAGACCGGTGACCTGATCCCGCTCTGCCACCCGCTCGCGCTCGATGCGGTCAACCTCGATTTCGCCCTTGTCAGCGGCGGCATCGAATGCACCGCCACCGCTTCGTTGACCGGGCGCACCGGGGTTGAAATGGAAGCGATGACTGCGGTCAGCATCGCTCTCCTCACGGTCTATGACATGGCCAAGGCGCTCGACAAAGGCATGGTGATCGAAAGCGTCCGCCTGATCGAGAAGCGCGGCGGCAAGTCCGGAACCTGGCGCGCTCCGGAATGAAAGCGCCGCCCCTTCCGCTTGCCGAAGCACAGAGGCGGTTGCTCTCGCTGGCCCCTACCCTGGCCGTCGAGCATCGCTCGGTCACCGAATGCCTCGGCCACTATATCGCCGAGGACCTTCATGCCCGGCGCACGCAGCCAGCAGCAGCCCTTTCGGCGATGGACGGCTATGCCATGCGCAGCGCCGATCTTCCGGGTCCGTGGCGGGTGATTGGCGAGAGCGCGGCCGGGCACCCCTTCACCGGGGAGGTCGGCCCCGGTGAAGCCACCCGCATCAGCACTGGCGCGATGCTGCCTTCAGGCGCGGACATGGTGTTGCTTCAGGAAGACAGCGCCCGCGATGGCGACGAGCTGCGCCTGACCGGCGAGCCGCCGCAGCCACCTGCGCGCCATGTGCGTCCCGCCGGCATGGACTTCAGCGCGCACGAAACCCTGATCGCTGCCGGCACTCGCATCGGCCCTGCGCAGATCGCGCTCGCTATTGCCGGCGGCCACAGCCATCTCCCCGTGCGCCGCCGTGTCAGTCTGACCGTCATCGACAGCGGCGACGAGCTCGTACCTCCCGGCCACCTGCCCGACCTGCACCAGCTTCCCGCCAGCAATGGCCCGATGCTCTGCGCGATGGCCGCTTCCCTGCCGGTCGAGATCCGCCATGCCGGTCCGGTGTCGGATGAACTCGATGAACTGGTTCGCGTGCTGGATGCAGCCGACACTTGCGACATCATCGTCACCAGCGGCGGGGCGTCGGTGGGGGATCATGACCTCGTTCGCCCGGCGCTCGAAGCCGTGGGTGCGTCGATCGACTTCTGGCGGGTCGGCATCAAGCCGGGCAAGCCGCTGCTGGTGGCAACGCGCGGGGAACAGATCATTCTCGGCCTGCCCGGCAATCCTGCCTCCGCCTTCGTCACGGCCTACCTGTTCATGCTCCCCCTGCTGCGGGCGATGCTCGGGGCCAGCGCGCCTTTGCCGAAAGCCATTCCAGCCAGGCTTGCGCAGCCGCTGGCACGGGGCGGAAGCAGGATGGAGTTCTTGCGTGCGGTTTGGGACGGTGTGTCCGTCAGCCTCGACCCGCTCCAGGATTCCGGAGCACTCTCGCCGCTTTCGCGGGCAAACGCGTTGGTCGTGCGGGAAGCGGGCGCGGAGGCCAGACCGGCCGGAATGGATGTTCCGGTCTACCTGCTCGAAAATGGCGGAATTGCTTGACGAGTCGTTGAAGGTTGCTTATCCGTTCCGCATTCGTTCGCCGGTGTGGAACATCCCGCCCCGGTCCATGAAAGATCAGCGGCTTTGCTTTGAAGCTGCGCAATGCGGAGTGGCCGCCGATGTTGACGCGCAAGCAGCACGAACTGCTCACCTTCATCCAGACTCGCCTGGAGGGTTCGGGAATCTCCCCCTCGTTCGAGGAAATGAAGGAAGCGCTCGATCTCAAGTCGAAGTCTGGCGTTCATCGCCTGATCTCTGCCTTGGAAGAGCGTGGCTTCATCCGCCGCCTGCCCAATCGCGCCCGCGCTCTCGAAGTCCTGAAGCAGCCTGACAGTGCAATAAGCAAGCCGGCGGCGGCGCGCGAAGCGGCAAACACCAATTCCGTGATCACACCGCTCCGCACTGCAGCCAAGGCGGCGTCGCCGGCGCCTGCCAACGACGTGATCGAACTGCCGCTGCACGGCAAGATCGCGGCTGGTGTGCCGATCGAGGCAATGGAAACAGCAGCGACTTTGCCTGTCCCGGC
>JBEQCK010000238.1:0-4603 GCA_041639335.1 Novosphingobium sp. | reverse complement strand
GGCGGCGTGTCGCGCGAAATGCTCGACCGGTCGCAGATACCGCTGCTGCTGGCGCATTGACGATTGGGCCGCGGTTGCGCCGCGGCCTGAGTGCGGGCCAGAGTGCGGGAATGAAAACCACCCGCTCGCTGTCCGCGCTCGCCCTGCTGGTCCCTATGTCGCTTGGCGGCTGCTCCCCGCAGCCGGCAAGCGGACCGACCAGCGCGGCGCGTGAAAGTGCAGTCGCGGCCGATTCTGAAGCCACGGCCGCTGCAGAGCCGCCTGCGCTCGTAGCCACAGAAGCTGCTGCGGCGGCTCCGGTGCCGGTCCCGCCCTCTTTCCGCGCTCTTGGTACCGAGCCGTTCTGGTCTGCGCGGGTCGACGCGGACAAGCTCTCATGGTCGACGCCCGAGCAGCCCGAAGGCGTGACGGTGCCGGTGAAGCGCGAGGATATTGCCGGAAAGGCGGTTCTTTCCGGCGAGGTTGGGGGAAAGGCGCTGGTGCTTGAAGTCCGTGCCGGGTCGTGCTCCGACGGCATGTCGGACACAGTCTATCCCCTCACCGTGATCCGGCGACTCGGCAACGACACTCAGCGCGGCTGCGCGCGCTGAACGTATCCAAATCGCGCTTGTGCGCCGCACAATGGCGATTCGCGAAACAGGGGTGCAAACAATTGCGAACGGAACGATCCGGTATCGTTGCGTATGTAACGACTGCAAAATCCCCGTTAAACAGCAGTTTATTGAGTGAATTGCAAAAACTGCAACCAGATCAGATCATTTCGCAATTGCACAATTCCCGTGTGCAATGCATACAGATCCTGCCTTTCAGGCATCCTCTCCCAAAACTTTCCGACCCGGCGGGCAACTGCCGGGTCTTTTTTTGCCCGCATTCCGGGCGGCTCCACGCATCTCGCAACCTTCGCAGCCCTCCCGCGTTTGAAATCCTGTTCGCCGGTTCCCACATCGGAACTTGTCGATAGCTCAAGGGGATTTCAAAAAGCTCATGGCAGATGCGGCAACCGAAGCCCGGACCGAAGCGCGCACCGTGCGCCTGCAGGTGGCGGGCGCTCGCCAGGAAGAAAGCGGCCACGGCATTGCCCGCATCAGCAGGCACGTGATGTCGCAACTGGGCGTGACCGAAGGCGACGTGATCGAGATCGTCGGCAAGCGCTCCACCGCAGCGCGGGTGATCCAGCCCTATCCGGAAGACGAAGGGCTCGAACTGATCCGCCTCGATGGCCTCCAGCGCGCCAATGCCGATGTCGGCTCGGGCGAGCATGTTGAAGTGCGCAAGATCGATTCCCGCCCGGCGCAGCGCGTGGTCTTCGCGCCTGCCCAGAAGGAACTGCGTCTGCAGGGTCCGGCCGTGGCGCTGAAGCGCAACTTTGCCGGGCGCCCGCTGGTCACCGGCGATCTGGTCGCCACCGCCGGGCAGCAGCAGGTCAACCGCACCGACATGCCGCCACAGCTGCGCCAGATGCTCAATGCCCCGGCCTTCGCGCTGACGCAGATCCGTCTGACCGTGGTCTCCACCAGTCCCAAGGGGGTGGTCCACATCGACGAGAACACCGAGGTCGAACTGCGGCCTGAATACGAGGAGCCGCGTTCGAGCCGCGCCGACGTCAACTACGACGACGTCGGCGGCATGGGCGATACCATCCGCCAGCTGCGCGAGATGGTGGAACTGCCGCTGCGCTATCCCGAACTGTTCACACGTCTTGGCGTCGATCCGCCCAAGGGCGTGTTGCTGCACGGCCCGCCGGGCACCGGCAAGACGCGCCTGGCGCGCGCCGTTGCCAACGAAAGCGACGCATCGTTCTTCACCATCAACGGCCCTGAAATCATGGGCTCGGCCTATGGCGAGAGCGAGAAGCGCCTGCGCGAGGTGTTCGAGGAAGCGACCCGCAATGCGCCCTCGATCGTCTTCATCGACGAGATCGACTCGATCGCGCCCAAACGCAGTGAAGTCCACGGCGAGGCGGAGAAGCGGCTGGTTGCGCAGTTGCTGACGCTGATGGACGGGCTGCACAGCCGGTCCAACCTCGTCGTGATCGCCGCGACCAATCGCCCCGATGCGATCGACGAGGCGCTGCGCCGTCCCGGTCGGTTCGACCGCGAGATCGTGGTCGGCGTGCCTGACGAATCGGGCCGTCGCGAGATCATCGGCATCCACACGCGCGGCATGCCGCTGGCCGAGGATGTCGATCTGCAGGAACTCGCCCGCACGACCCACGGCTTCGTCGGCGCCGACCTTGCCGCCCTGTCGCGCGAGGCGGCGATCGAGGCGGTGCGCCGCATCATGCCGCAGCTCGATTTCGAGCAGCAGACGATTCCGCAGGACGTGCTCGACAACCTGCGCGTTGAGCGCGACGACTTCCTCCAAGCCCTCAAGCGCGTGCAGCCCTCGGCGATGCGAGAAGTCATGGTGCAGGCGCCGACCATCGGCTGGGCCGACATCGGCGGGCTCGACGATGCGCAGGACAAGCTGCGCGAAGGCGTGGAACTGCCGCTCAAGAATCCCGAGGCCTTCCATCGTCTCGGCATCCGTCCGGCCAAGGGCTTCCTGCTCTATGGTCCGCCGGGCACCGGCAAGACCCTGCTGGCCAAGGCCGTGGCGAAGGAGGCAGAAGCCAACTTCATCGCGATCAAGTCGTCCGACCTGCTGTCAAAGTGGTATGGCGAGAGCGAGCAGCAGATCGCCCGGCTCTTTGCGCGCGCGCGGCAGGTCGCGCCCTGCGTGGTGTTCATCGACGAGATCGACAGCCTCGTCCCCGCGCGCGGCAGCGGGCAGGGCGAACCGAACGTGACGGCGCGGGTGGTCAACACCATCCTTGCCGAGATGGACGGGCTGGAGGAACTGCAGTCGGTGGTGCTGATCGGCGCGACCAACCGGCCCAACCTGGTCGATCCGGCGCTCCTGCGTCCCGGCCGCTTCGACGAGCTGATCTATGTTGGCACGCCGAGCGTCGAGGGCCGCGAGCACATCTTGGGCATCCACACCCGCAACATGCCGCTGGCAGGCGATGTGGACCTTGGGCGGATCGCGCAGGCGACAGAGCGCTTCACCGGCGCCGATCTCGAAGACGTGGTGCGCCGCGCCGGCCTCAACGCCATTCGCCGCGCGGGCGGCAATGTCGATCAGGTCACGGCTGAGGACTTCGCGGGTGCGCTTGATGCCTCACGCGCGACGGTTACCGAGCAGATGGAGGAAGAGTACGGCCGGATGAAGGGCGAGCTCAAGAAGCGCGCGATGAATCCGGGGCCGCTGGGCTTCATCACGCCGGGCATGGTCACGCCCTTGCGCGAATCCAAGCACGGCTGACGGCAACGCGGGCGGAGAGGTTCAGGCCTCTCCGCCTTCCAGCGTGAAGTCCATCTCCACGACGATGCCGCGCTCTGCGAAGCGGCGGACGATGGTACCGCCCAGCTGGCGTTCTGACGAACGGATCAGCGCCGAGCCGAAGCCTTCGCGGCCTTGCTCTGTCGGCGCCGCCGCTTCCCCGGCGGCAATCTCTTCCCAGACCACCCTGGCGCGCGTGTCCTCGCGCTCCCAGCGAATGCGCAGCAGGCCGCCGGGCGCGGACCAGGCGCCGTACTTCACGGCATTGGTCGCCAGTTCGTGCAGGACAAGGCCAAGCGGCACCGCATGCCGGCCCGGCAGGTTCACCGTGCCACCGTCCAGTTCGCAGCGCTCGCTTGATGAGCGATAAGGCGCGATGACCTTGCCGATCAGCTCGGCCAGGTCGACCGTCTGGTCCTTGCCCGACCCTTGCGTAACCTCGTGCGCGGTGACGAGCGCGTGGATGCGCTTGGCGATGCGATCAACCGCAGGGGCGGCGGCGGTATCGCCGCGCGCGCTCATCTTCACGATGGCGAGGATCACCGCGAACAGGTTCTTGACCCGATGGTTGAGCTCCTTGGCGAGCAGGTCGGCGCGGTCGCGCGCTTCGGCGATGGCGGCGGCGCCTTCGGCCAGGGCCTCGGCCTCGGCCTTGCGAATCGCCTGCCACAGCCCCAGCGCCAGCGCGCAGACGATCACCACGAACAGGGCGGCGAGCGAGGGCAGGATGCGCCCCTCGGCCAGCGCCGCGCGCTGCGCCGCCTGATCCAGGCGCACACGCTCGATATCCTCCAGCCGGGCCACGGCCTTGCGCAACCCGTTCATGGCAAGCTGTCCTTCGTCTGACAGGAGGCGCGCATGGGCATCGGGAATGCGACGCTGTTCGACGAGGTCGACCACGCCCGCCATCTCGGCCCACTTGGCATCGCCCAGTCGCGCGATCTCGGCAACGAGATTGGCCTGTTCTGCCGGCAGGTCCGGCCCCATGCGGTCGCGCAAGGCCCGCATGCCGGCGGCATAGCGGCCCTGGCCTTCGCGGTAAGGTTCGAGGTAGCGAGTGTCGCTGGTGATGAAGTAGCCGCGCTGTCCGGTCTCGCCGCTCATCGTCGCGCGCACGATCTCGTCGAGCGAGGCGATGATGCCGCTGGTGCGGGCCGCCTGCTGGCGCTGGGTGCGTTCAACTTCGACCGTGGCTATGATCAGCGAGAACGTACCGATCAGCGCCAGCGCGACGACGGCAAACAGCGCCAGCGTCGGGATTCGCGGGGCGCGTTGCCACCAG
>JBEQCK010000237.1:0-4649 GCA_041639335.1 Novosphingobium sp. | reverse complement strand
GCAGGCAGCCCCTGCGCGCAATGTCGAGCCGCGTCGCCGCTCGCAGGATCGCGAAGACGATCCTTTCGACCTGCCTCCCGAAGACTGAGACTTTCCGATGGACCATTTTGAACTGAACGACGGCGTCCTCCACGCCGAGAACGTGCCCCTGCCGGTGATCGCGGCGGAAGTCGGCACGCCTGTCTATGTCTATTCGCGCGCGACGCTGACCCGCCACGCCCGCGTGTTCCGCGACGCATTGGGCATCCTGCGCGATGCCAAGATCGCCTTTGCGGTGAAGTCCAACCCCAACCTTGCCGTGCTCAAGGTGCTGGCTGCCGAAGGCTATGGTGCCGACGTCGTCTCGGGCGGCGAGATGGAGCGCGCCTTGGCCGCAGGTATGGCGCCCGATGGCATCGTGTTCTCCGGCGTGGGCAAGACTGCTGCCGAAATGCGCCGCGGAATTGAAGCCGGGATTGGCCAGTTCAACCTCGAGAGCGAGGAAGAAGGGCTGGAACTTGCCGAGATCGCCGCGTCGATGGGCAAGGTCGCCTCGGCGGCGCTGCGCGTAAATCCTGACGTTGACGCTGGAACGCACGGCAAGATTTCCACCGGCAAGGCCGAGAACAAGTTCGGCGTTCCGTTCGACCGCGCTGCAGCGATCTACGGTCGCTTGGCGACGACGCCCGGCCTCAACATGCGTGGGTTGACGTTGCACATCGGCAGCCAGCTTTCAAAGCTGGAGCCGCTCGAAGCCGCCTTCACCAAGGTTGGCGGGCTGATGGAAGAGATTCGCGCAGGCGGCCATTCGGTCACGCACATGGACTTGGGCGGCGGCGTCGGCGTGCCCTACAAGGCGGGCGAGGTGTTTCCGCAGCCGGCCGAATACGCCGCGATGGTCGCGCGCGTGACCGGCAACTGGGGCGTGACGCTGATGTTCGAACCGGGCCGCGTGATCACCGGCAACACCGGCGTGCTGGTGACCGAAGTGATCCGCGTGAAGGAAGGCGCGAGTAACCCGTGGGTCGTGGTCGATGCCGCGATGAACGATCTGGCGCGCCCGGCGCTCTACGATGCCTGGCATGATTTCGCCGCAGTCGAACCCACGGGCGAGACCTTCACCGCCAATATCGTCGGCCCGATCTGCGAAAGCTCCGATACCTTCGCGATGGCGCGCATGATCGACAAGGTTGGCCGCGGCGATCTCGCCGTGTTCCGCACCGCCGGGGCCTATGGCGCGACGATGGCCAACACCTACAACTCGCGGCCTCTGGTGCCCGAAGTGATGGTCGATGGCGACAAGTGGGCCGTGGTCGCCGACCGCATCGATCCCGCCACGATCCTCGCCGCCGAGCGCGTGCCGGACTTCCTCAAGTAAGCCATGCAATCGCTCCCCCTCTTCCACCGCATCGCGGGCCAGCCGGTGATCCTGCTGGGCGAGGGGGACGCGGCTGCGGCCAAGGAGCGCCTGATTGAGCGCGCGGGCGGGGTGATCTACCGCGACATCAACGCCGGGATCGACGACGGCGCGCGGCTTGCCTTCATTGCCCACGACAATCCAGCGATGGCCGAGGGCGATGCGATCCGCCTGCGCTGTGCGGGCTTGCTGGTCAACGTGGTCGACCGGCCCGAACTTTGCGATTTCACCACGCCCTCGATCCTCGACCGCGACCCGGTGCTGATCGCAGTGGGCACCGGTGGAGCCTCGGCAGGCCTCGCCAAGATCCTGCGCCTGCGGCTCGAACGCCTGCTGCCGCAAGGGCTGGGCGCTCTGGCGCGAGCGCTGGAGGATGCGCGTGGGGGCATGCGCAAGCGCTGGTCCTCGGTGGCCGACCGCAGGCGTGCGCTCGATGCCGCGCTGGATGAAGGCGGGGAACTCGACCTGTTCCGCGCCGGAAGCGAGGCGAAGGTAGCGGACTGGCTTGCTTCGGGCGCGGAAGGGCAGTCAGGGCGGTTCGAAATCGCGCTGACATCCAACGATCCCGAAGACCTTACGCTACGCGCCGCGCGGCTGCTGGGGCAGGCGGATGTGGTGGTGCATGACGCTGGCGTGGCGCCGGAAATCCTGGCGCGCGCGCGGGCCGATGCGGTGCGGGTGTCCGCCAACTCGTTGGAGCCTGAAGGCGGCATCGTCGTGGTGCTGCGGTCGGCCTAGCTCAAATCCTCCCGATTTTCACCGCAGGTGCAAATGGGGAGGGGGACCGCCAGCGAAGCTGGTGGTGGAGGGGGTGCTGCCCCTCCGTCATCGGCTACGCCGCCGACACCTCCCCATTTGTGCTTCGCAAAAACGGGGAGGATTTTATCGTTCACCCCTTCATCGCGGCCTGCAACTGCCCGATGATCACCTGGCTCTGCTCTGCGCCTGATTGCGGTGCGAAGTCGCCGGTGCGGTCGCTGATCTTGTCCCACTTGGCAGCGAAGCCTTCGACGGTGCGTTCGCCGGGTGCGAGGAGGACGCCCTTGTTCATCGTAACCCACGCGCCGTGGTATGCGCCGCCGCCTGCGCCGACGATGGCGTTGGTCGGCGCGTCATCCGAGACGAGGAAGAGCGCGGCGGGCACGACATTTTCGGGGCCGAACAGCTTGAAGGCTTCTTCGGGGAAGATGTCCTCGGTCATGCGCGTGGCGGCGACGGGGGCCAGCGTGTTGACCTTGATGTTGTTCTTTGCGCCTTCAAGGTAGAGCGTCTTGGTGAGGCCAGCCAGACCGAGCTTGGCCGCGCCGTAGTTCGCCTGGCCGAAGTTGCCGAACAGGCCGGTGGACGATGCGGTCATCAGGATGCGGCCATAGTTCTGTTCGCGCATCAGGTCCCAGCACGCCTTGGTGGCGAAGGCCGAACCGATCAGGTGGACGCGCACGACCATCTCGAAATCGGCCGGGTCCATCTTGGTGAAGCTCTTGTCGCGCAGGATGCCGGCGTTGTTGATCAGCACATGGACGCCGCCCCAGCGCTCCTTGGCGCGTGCGACCATCTCGACCATCTGCTCGTATTCGCTGACCGAGCCGCCATTCGACATGGCCTCGCCGCCCATGGCCTCGATCTCTTCGACAACCTTGAGCGCGGCATCGGAATGGCCGGTGCCATCGCGCGAACCGCCGAGATCGTTGACCACCACTTTCGCGCCGCGGCGGGCGAGTTCGAGGGCATAGGCGCGGCCGAGGCCACCGCCAGCGCCAGTGACGATCGCGACGCGGCCTTCGAACGAAATGGTCATGTGACGTGCCTCCATGGACGCCCTAAGCGGGCGTTTAACATGGGATGAGCGATGCCATGATGTTTGCGGAATGACAACCGCATGAAGACAGCCTGCTCCCCCGCCTTCGCGGGGGCGCAGATTGACGGTTGGATCAGGCGATGCGCGTGACCCAGCTGTGGGTGTCTGCGATTTCGCCGCGCTGGATGCCGACGAGTTTGGCGCGAAGCTTCTGCGTCAGCTGGCCGGGGCCACCCGAACCGATCGTGAACTCGCCATTGTGGTTGGCGACCTTGCCGACCGGCGTGACCACCGCCGCGGTGCCGCAGGCGAAGGTTTCGATAAGCTTGCCCGAAGCGGCGTCGGCCTGCCACTGATCGAGGCTGTAGCGGCCTTCGCGCACGGTCAGGCCTTCTTCGGCGGCGAGCGTGAGCAGGCTCGACCGGGTGATGCCGGGCAGGATCGTGCCGGTGAGTTCGGGCGTCAGGATCGAACCGTCGTCGAACACGAAGAACAGGTTCATGCCGCCCAGTTCCTCGACCCACTTGCGCTCCGCTGCATCGAGGAACAGCACCTGGTCATGCCCGCGCGAGAAGGCTTCGGCGGTGGGCACGAGGCTGGCGGCATAGTTGCCGCCGCACTTGGCAGCGCCGGTGCCGCCGGGCGCCGCGCGGGTATAGTCCGAAACCCAGATCGAGACGGCCGGCGCGCCGGACTTGAAGTAATTGCCGGCCGGGCTGGCGATGACCATGAACTTGTACTGCCGCGCCGGGCGCACGCCGAGGAAGGCCTCGCTCGCGAACATGAACGGGCGCAGGTACATCGAGCCGCCTTCGACGGTGGGGAACCAGTCCTTGTCGGCCAGGACCTGCTGGCGCACGGCTTCGACGAACAGATCTTCCGGCAGTTCGGGCATGGCGAGGCGGCGGGCCGAGGCGTTGAAGCGACGGGCATTGGCTTCGGGCCGGAACAGCGCGATGCCGCCGTCAGCAAGACGATAGGCCTTCAGTCCCTCGAAGATTTCCTGCGCATAGTGGAGCACGGCCGCTGCCGGATCGAGCGCGATCGGGCCATAGGGAATGACGCGCGCATCGTGCCAGCCTTCCCCTTCAGCGTAGTCGATCTCGACCATGTGATCGGTGAAAGCAGTGCCGAAGCCGGGGTTCGCCAGCACCTGCGCACGCACGTCCGCAGCAACCGGTGCCGGGTGCGGATTGCGAGTGAAGGTCATGCTGGTGGTTTCGGCGGTGCTCGCCATGGGGAGGCAGTCCTTGCGCTAGAATCGAGGAAGCAGCGCCGTGAACTATTGTTGCGCGAAAGGCAAGGGGAATGTAATAAATGTGAAGGGCCGCATCGGTCAATCCGAGCGGCCCTTCGCATGGTCAGCGGCCGGAAGTGCCGCCCACGAAGCCTTTATCGCTTAATCGAAACTCAGCGATAATGCCTCGCGCGGGACTGTACCGACCTCTCTGCTGA
>JBEQCK010000236.1:0-4709 GCA_041639335.1 Novosphingobium sp. | reverse complement strand
TGGCCCGCAGGATGGCGCGGCCGGACAGGTTGTTCCGGTCATTGTACTTCCGGCCGGTGCGCGGGTCGGTGACGATACCGTCGCGGTCGTCATAGACCCCGGCGAGCGAGAGGGCGAGCTTGTCGGTCACCAGCGGGGCCGAGACATAGCCCTTCGCCGTCACTTCATCGAAGCGACCATACGTGAACGCAGCCTCGCCCTTCACGGTATCGAGATCGGGCTTCTTCGACACGACGTTGACCGCGCCGCCGATGGTGTTCTTGCCATAGAGCGTGCCCTGCGGCCCGCGAAGCACTTCCACCCGCTCGACATCGAACAGGTTGAGCAGCGCGCCCTGAATGCGGCTGAGGTAGACGCCATCCACATAGACGCCGACTGCGGGGTCGAACGTCTGCAGTGCGTCGGGCTGGCCGATGCCGCGGATGTAGAAGTTGGCGCTGCTGGCCGAGCCGCGGCCCTGCACGATGTTCACGTTCGGAATCGCGCCCTGGATGCCCGAAAGGTCCTTGGCGCCGGCACGCTCAAGCGCATCGGTGTTCAGCGCCGAGATTGCGATCGGCACGTCGAGCAGACGCTCTTCGCGGCGGCGGGCAATCACGGTGATCTCGTTGCCGGTAGCGATCTCCGAGGCATCTTCAGCAGCAGGCGTTTCCTGCGCGAAGGCGGGCATGGCGGGCACGGCGAACAGTGCAACTGTGGCGACCAGGGCGGCGCGCGTGGAAATTCGGGTCATCAGACAGGCTCCCTCTCGCGGACTGCTCCGTCCGCTCGCCAGCCTTGATATTGAAAGTTGAACCACCTTTCAACTTCTCGTTGTGAGATTGCCCGTTTGTCGCTACGGATCGTGGCGAAACGGCAACACGCGCTGTGGGGTGGGCGGTTGCGGGGAGAAGCGCACATGGCGCAGACAAGCGCTGCAAGTCCGGGAAAGGTGCCACGCACCGCGCGAGGGCGCGAAACCTTGCGCAAGTTGCTCGATGCGGCAGCGGCCGAGTTTGGCGAGCGCGGCTTTCACGAAGCCTCGATCAGCGGCATCACGCGCCGTGCGGGAACGGCGCTGGGCAGCTTCTATACCTATTTCGATTCGAAGGACGCGATCTTCACCGCGCTGGTGCGCGACATGTCAGCCCGGGTAGCAACGACTGCCGCTGCCGCTGTGAGCGAAGGCGCCACCGGCTTGCAGCGTGAACGCGAAGCCCTCGTCGGGTTCCTGCACTTTGCGCGAGAGCACAAGGAAATCTACCGGATCATCGACGAGGCCGAGTTCGCCGACCCGCAAAGCTACCGCGCCCACTACGAAGGCACCGCCACCCGCATCGCCGCGCGCCTTGCCGAGGGTGTGGCGTCCGGCACCTTGCGCGATGGGGAGCAGGAGGTGCGGGCGTGGGCCATCATGGGCATGAACGTCTTCCTCGGCCTGCGCTTCGGCGTCTGGGACGACAGCCGTCCGGTGGAAGAGATCGCCGAAGTGGCCGCAGACCTGCTGGGCGAAGGGCTACGCGCGCGGCAAGGATAAGGAATGGTGAGCCCTGCTGGGTTCGAACCAGCGACCTACTGATTAAAAGTCAGTTGCTCTACCGACTGAGCTAAGGGCCCGCCATGGCTGCGCAAGTGAGCGCGAGGCGTGGCGCGTCACCTAGGGGGCGTGGACGAGCGGGTCAAGCCTTTGGCGAGGCGACGGTGCAACTGCTGCACTGTCAGTCCGGTGATCGGATCGCGCCAGTCACCGGCTATGCGTGCCGCCGGGCCGAGCACGAAGTCGCGCTTGCGGAATTCGGGGTGCGGGATGATCAGGTTCTCGTCCGCCCAGCACCCGCCGGACCACATGACAATGTCGAGATCGAGCGTGCGCGACCGCCAGCGCTGGCCTTGGCGGCGGCGTCCGAACAAGGCTTCCACCGCCTGCAACTCGTCCAGCAAGGTGCGGGGTTCAAGGTCCGTCGAGACCAGCGCGGCGCCGTTGCAATAGACGCGCTGCGACGGCCCGATCGGCCGGCTGCGGATCGTCGGGGACACCGCATCGATCCTGCAGTTGCGCCGCCCGACTTCATCCAGTGCCGCCCACAGGATCGCCGACGGCTTGCCATGGCGGGGGTGGCGCTGGTTCGAGCCGAGCGCAACGATGTAGCGGTGCAGCGTCAGATGTCTTCTGCCAGCCGCCCGTAGAGCTGCGGGCGGCGATCGCGGAAGAAGCCCATGCCGGCGCGGTGCGTGGCCGCGCGCTTCAGGTCGATTGTCGCGTGGAGAACGCCGGTTTCGCTGGCGCCATATTCGGCAAGGTAATCGCCCCATTCGTCGCTGATGAAGCTGTGGCCATAGAAGCGCTGGCCATCCTCCATCCCGATACGGTTGGCGGCAATCACCGGCATGCAGTTCGACACGGAATGGCCGATCATCGCGCGGCGCCACATGCGGCTGGTGTCGAGATCGGCGTCATAGGGTTCGCTGCCGATGGCAGTGGGGTAGAACAGCAGCTCTGCCCCCATCAGCGCCATGGCGCGGGCACATTCGGGATACCACTGGTCCCAGCAAACGCCCACGCCGATGCGCGTGCCGAACACGTCCCACACCTTGAACCCGGTATTGCCGGGGCGGAAATAGTACTTCTCTTCGTAGCCGGGGCCATCGGGGATGTGGCTCTTGCGATAGATGCCCATGACTTCGCCATCGGGGCAGATCATCGCCAGCGTGTTATAGTAATGGTGACCGTCGCGCTCGAAGAAGCTGGTCGGGATGGCTATGCCATGCGCCTTGGCGAGCTTCTTCATCTCGCGCACCGACGGGTCCGCATCGAGCGGATAGGCCATCGAGAACAGGGCCTCGTCCTCGACCTTGCAGAAGTAGGGACCGGCAAAGAGTTCGGGCGGCAGGACGATCTGCGCGCCGCCGCGCGCGGCCTTTTCCACCAGCGCGGCAGTGGCGGCGATGTTCTCGGCCTCGCCCCCGGGAAGGGCGAGTTGCAGGGCGGCGACGGAGATCTCGGTCATGGGAGGGACCTAAGGCCCCTGCCCCCGCAATTCAACCGTCGCCGGGCTCCAATTCAGGGCCGCTTGCGGAACAGCAGAGTCATGCGGTCGCTTTCGCCGATGGCCTGAAGCTTTGCCTTGGTGGCGGCATCGGGATTGCCACCCAACTGCGGCGGCAGGGTCCACACGCCATCGGGCCAGTTTGCCGGGTCCTTGGGATTGGCGTTGGCCTCGCTCTTGCCGACAAAGGTGAAGCCGTTCACTTCCATGAATTTGATCACGTCGGCCTCGCGCAGGTAACCCTTCGAGCCGTCGGTGTAGGAATAGGGCGCGTCGGCCTTGGCGCGGTGCTGCTCGATGCCGATCATGCCGTCGGGCTTCAACAGCTCGCGCATCTTCTTGATCTCGGGCGCAGCAAGGTTCCAGCGCAGCAGGTTGTGCATCATGCGCATGACGAGGATGCGATCGAAACTGCCCTTCTCGCCTTCAGGCAGCACGTCGAGCGTGAACGCGGAGAATCGCTCGGCCGGCTGGCCCGACCATTCGGCCACTTCCGCCGGATACTTGGTCGCGCCTTCGCGAATGCCCGCCTTCATCTTGTCGCCAAACGCGCTGGCAGTGGGGTCAAAGTAGAGGCCGACCAGCTTGCCCTTGGGCCCGAGGTAGAGCCCGAGCAGGCGCGAGTACCAGCCGCCACCGGGGGCATATTCCCCCACCTTCATCGTCGGCGAGACCTGGAAGAAGCTCAGCGTTTCGGCAGGCTTGCGATAGACATCACGCGCACGGTCCTTTTCGCGCAGCGGATCGGCCACGGCGGCGGCCAGAGCCGGGTCGACCATTGCGGTTGCGGTCTTCGCGGTTTCGGCAATCACGGGCGTGGCGAGGCTGCTTCCCGCAACGAGTGCGAGCAGGGCAAGGCTGATTCGACGCATGTGGGGATTCTCCTTCGGGCCGATGACAAGCGGGGGTGGCATGCTTATCTCTCACGCAATTCAGGAGAATATAGCGCATGAGCGAACAAGCAACGGCCATCCTTGCAGGTGGATGCTTCTGGTGCACCGAGGCAGTCTTCCGCGACGTGATCGGCGTGACCAACGTCGAAAGCGGCTACATCGGCGGCACGGTCGATAACCCGACCTATAAGCAGGTCTGTTCCGGAAACACCGGCCATGCCGAAGCTATCCGCGTGACGTTCAGTCCCGAAACGATCAGCCTCGACCAGATCCTCGACATTTTCCTGGCGACGCACGATCCGACGCAGCTGAACCGCCAGGGCAACGACGTTGGCACGCAATACCGCTCGGCCATGTTCCCGGCGGACGAAGAGCAGAAGGCGGCGATGGAAGCAGCCATCGCCCGCGCCCAGCCGGATTGGCCAAAGCCCATCGTCACCACGATCGAGCCGATGGCCACGTGGTATCCGGCCGAGGACTATCACCAGGAGTACTGGGAAGGCGAAGGCCAGCGGAATCCCTACTGCCTTGCCGTTATCCCGCCCAAGCTGATGAAATTGCGCAAGAGTTTTGCGTCGAAAGTCAAAGGCTGAGGCCTTTGAGCGGCACCGGCCCGCTCCCCCGCCCGGCCGCCCACGACAGTACCCTGAATGGGTGGCCGGGTGGGGGAGCGGGCCGGTGCCGCCTCACGCGCGCAGCGCAGAAATCGTAATCCGCCGGTAGATGCGCTGGAGGACGGACAGGTCTTCCAGCGCCACGGCCTCGTCCTTCTTGTGCATCGTCGCGTTGC
>JBEQCK010000235.1:0-4752 GCA_041639335.1 Novosphingobium sp. | reverse complement strand
CCAAGAACACCGGCATCATCGCCAGCTTCAGCCGCGCCCTGCTCGAAGACTTGCGTCATCAGATGACCGATGCGGAATTTGATGCCTCGCTGGCCGCGGCAATCGACGAGATCTACACGGGTTCGACGCAGAAGACTCTCGTCGCCGCCTGATCCCCGTTTGAGAGGACGGAAAGGCCACCCCGTCACCGGCACAGCCGGGGCGGGGTGTTTCACTTTGCAGGGTTATCGCGCGACGCTGAAGTGAAACAGGTACTCCGATGGCTTGAGCTTCTTGCCCGCAAGGCGGCCGGGCTCGACTGTATCGAGCATGATCCCTTCACTCGGTTCGCCGAGAGTGAAGCGTCTGGTCTCGAACATGCCGCCGCGCTGCAGCGTTGCTTCGACGATCACGCGACCGGCCCAGACGCAGCGCGCATTCATCGGGCAGCGACTGTCTTCGATCAGCGAATCGACGCGCACCTTGTCGGCGCCGACAAGCGTTGTCTGGCCAACCATTGCGTGGCCATCGGTGCGTTCGGGTTTGGTGGTTGTTGCGCAAGCGGCAAGAGCAACTGCCGGGATAAGGGCAAGGAAGGCTTTGGTCATCCCCCGACAATGCTCTCGTCGGATGAACCGTTCCGGAACCGAAGTTGCAGCGGCGGCAGCTAACCGATAAGGCGCCCGGCATGGCAAAGCTTTCCTCCGAACTCTACCTGATCTCGCCGCTCGATGTTGCAGGCACCTTTCCGGAACGGCTCGCCCGCGCGCTTGATGCAGGGCCCGTGGCCGCATTCCAGTTCCGGGTGAAGGGCGTTGACGAGCATGAAGCTGCGCGCCTGGCCGAACCGCTCCAGCGCATCTGCGCGGACCGCGAGGTTGCCTTCATCGTCAACGATTCGATCAGTCTGGCCAAGCGCCTCGGCGCCGATGGCGTGCACCTCGGGCAGGATGATGGCGACGTGAAGGACGCACGTGACCGCCTTGGCCGCAATGCGCAGATCGGCGTTACCTGCCATGACAGTCGCCACCTCGCCATGGATGCAGGCGAGGCGGGGGCTGATTACGTTGCATTCGGCGCCTTCTTCCCGTCCAGCACCAAGGACACCAAGCACGTTGCAGGGCTGGACCTGCTCGAATGGTGGCAGTCGATCTTCGAATTGCCCTGCGTTGCCATCGGGGGCATCACGCCGCAGAACTGCGCGCCGCTGATTCAGGCCGGTGCTGACTTTCTCGCAGTCAGCAATGCGGTGTGGGGTGGCGACGAAGCGGCCAACGTGGCGGCCTTCTTTGACGCAATCCGCGCAAATCCGCGACTGAACGAGGACACCTGACGGAACCGTCGGCTAGGGCAGGGGGTTCTGGAGAGGCAATGTCTCCGGAGCGCCAATGTCCCGTTTCAATCTAGTCGCATCGTCTTTCCTTCTCCTGGGCGTAGCAGGCATCAGCGCCTGCAATTCGAACAAGCCTGAGCCAACCCCGAGCGAGACGGTGGCGAGCGCACCCGCGTTCACTGTGCCGATGGCGTCGAACGATCCCGCCCCGGGCCAGCCGGCGCAGCAGGAAGACGCGGCGCGCCCGGTGATGCAGGCGCAAGTGGTGTTGGAACGGCTCGGGTTCTCCCCCGGCATCATCGACGGCAAAACCGGCCTGTCGACGACGAATGCCGTCAGCGGTTTCCAGAAGGCCAGTGACCTACCCGCGACCGGCAAGTTCGACGATGCAACGATGAAGGCGCTGTCGCGCTGGTCGAACATTGCCGCAACACGCGTTGTCACGATTCCCGAAGAGTTTGCCGCAGGCCGCTATGAGCCGCTGCCCAAGGACCCGGCGCAGCAGGCCAAGCTTCCGGCAATAGGCTACACTTCGTTGGAAGAAAAGCTGGCCGAGCGCTTTCATACCACGCCAGAGGTTCTGCGCGGATTGAACCCCGCCCTGGCGCAAGCAGCAGCAGTGCGAGAAGCCTACATGAAGGAACGGCGGACCCGCAATCCGCCAACAGCCGACATCCCACCGGTCGAACCGTATCGCGCCGGAATGCAACTTCGCGTGCCCAACATTGGTGGCGACCGGATCGATCCCGACAAGGTTGAGAACAAGGGCTGGCTCTCGACACTGGCGAACCTGGGCATAAGCGACGCCCAGCCCGAAGCGGCGCGAATCGTCGTCAGCAAGTCCAAGGGAACCCTCGAAGCTTACGACAAGTCCGACAAGCTGGTGGCCGTCTTCACCGTGACCACCGGATCATCGCACGATCCGCTGCCGCTCGGCGACTGGAAGATCAACGGAACCTCCTACAACCCCGAGTTCTCCTACGACGCCAGCCTGTTCTGGGACGTGCCCGACAGCAAGGGCGAACATCTCCTTCCGCCCGGTCCGAATGGCCCCGTCGGTGTGGTGTGGATCGACCTTTCGAAAGAGCACTACGGCATCCATGGAACGCCCGAACCACAGACCATCGGACGCGCCGAAAGCCATGGCTGCGTGCGCCTGACCAACTGGGACGCAGCCCGGCTTGCGCAGATGGTAACGGGTGCCACGAAGGTTTCGTTTGTAAGCTGACGGTGCTTCCCATGCGTGCTCCGTCGTGCAAGACAGGCCGCCTGTAACACCGGATGGAGCGGAAATGAGCGGCATGACCCCAAGGGAACTGACATTTCGCGGCGTGGTGCTGGGCGCGATCCTGACGATCGTTTTCACGGCCGCCAACGTCTACCTTGGCTTGCGCATTGGCTTGACTTTCGCGACATCGATCCCGGCTGCTGTCATCTCCATGGCGGTACTGCGCGCGTTTTCTGGCGCGACGATCCAGGAAAACAACATCGTCCAGACAATTGCGAGCTCCGCGGGCACGTTGTCGGCGATCGTGTTCGTGCTCCCTGGCCTTGTCATGGTCGGATGGTGGGCGGACTTCCCCTACTGGGAGTCGGTCGCGGTCATTGCCGTGGGCGGCATCCTTGGCGTGATGTATTCCGTGCCGCTGCGCCGCGCTCTGGTGACCGGCTCCGATCTCCCTTATCCCGAAGGCGTCGCCGCCGCTGAAGTGCTAAAGGTTGGGGCAGGGGTAGGAGGCGCGGAAGAGAACCGGAAGGGCCTTGCTGCAGTAACTGCGGGCGGCCTTCTCGCTGCGCTCTACCCGTTGCTCGCCAAGATGAAGCTGGCGGTCGAGGAAGTAGGCGGCGCCTTCAAGGTCGGCACCGGCGGTTCGATGTTGACGGGCGGTCTGTCGCTTGCGCTCGTCGGCGTTGGCCACCTTGTCGGCCTCGCTGTCGGTATCGCCATGCTTGTCGGCATCGTGATCAGCTTCTGCATTCTGCTGCCACAACTTACGGCAGGTGGAGTACCGGCCGGCACCGAACTTGCCGACTTCGTCGGCACCGTGTTTCGCCAGAAGATTCGCTTCATCGGCGCCGGCACGATCGGTGTCGCGGCGATCTGGACCCTGCTCCGGGTGATCGGCCCGATCGTCAAGGGCGTCACGGCGGCCATCGCCGCCAACCGCGCCCGCAGCGGCGCCGGGATGGACAGCCTCGACCTGACCGAGCGTGACATTCCCATCGGCATCGTCGGCGGCACCATCCTTGCGGCGATGATCCCGATCGCCTTGCTGCTGGCAGACTTCGCCACCGGAGGCCCGGTGGCGGCCGCGCTCGGCCTGTCGCTGGTCGCGTCGGTGGTCTATGTCCTCGTCGCCGGCATCATCATTGCCTCGGTCTGCGGCTACATGGCCGGCCTGATCGGCGCATCCAACAGTCCGATCTCCGGCGTCGGCATCCTCGCCGCGCTCGGCATCTCGCTCCTTCTGCTCGGCCTGTTCGGACGCGGGCTGGGTGAAGACGACACCAAGGCGCTCGTCGCCTTCGCGCTGTTCGTCACCGCCATCGTGTTTGGCGTCGCAACCATCTCGAATGACAACCTGCAGGACCTCAAGACCGGCCAGCTCGTCGGCGCTACCCCGTGGCGTCAGCAGGTCGCTCTTGTCCTGGGCGTGCTGTTCGGGGCGCTGGTGATCCCGCCGATCCTCGATCTGCTCAATTCCACTTTCGGCTTCCAGGGCGCCCCTGGCGCAGGTGAGAACGCGCTTTCGGCACCGCAGGCCTCCTTGATCTCCGCCATTGCCCAAGGGGTGCTGGGCGGCAATCTTGATTGGAACCTCGTCGGCCTTGGCGCAGCGATCGGCGTCGGCGTTATCTTGGTCGACGAAATCCTGAAGCGTACCGGCAACCGCTCGCTCCCGCCGCTTGCCGTCGGCATGGGTATGTATCTGCCAACCTCGGTAACGATCATGGTCATCGTCGGCGCGGTCCTTGGCCACCTCTACAATGGCTGGGCCGCCCGCCAATCCGCGCCCGAATTTGCGGAGCGCATGGGCGTCCTTACCGCCACCGGCCTGATTGTGGGGGACAGCCTGTTCAACATTGCCTACGCCGCAATCGTCGCGGCGACCGACAATCCGGATGCGCTGGCCGTGGTCGAGGATTTCCCGGCCGCGCTGCCCTTCGGCGTGATCGTGTTCGGAGGTATCATCGCTTACGCCTACTGGCGCATGCGGCGTGACAGCGCGGTGGGTTTAGCCTGAGGCCGAAAGGTTGACCGGCCCGGCATGGACGCAGCGCAGGTTGAGTCGCGTATCGTCCGTCGCCAGTTCGCGCAGAATTTCCTCGCCGTCCATCTGGAACCGACGACCGGCAAACACGCCACTGGTGATCGTCACCTTGTCTGCCAGGCGCAGATAAGTCCCGCGTGATCCATCGGGCGCGATGTAGCTCGAATC
>JBEQCK010000234.1:0-4752 GCA_041639335.1 Novosphingobium sp. | reverse complement strand
GCGTGCGGCATCTTCTCGAGCTCCGAGACGACCTGCTTGAGGCGTTCCTCGAAGTCGCCGCGATAGCGCGTGCCCGCGAGCAAGCTGCCCATGTCGAGCGAGTAGATCACCGCTTCCGACAGCACTTCGGGCACTTCGCCTTCGACGATCTTGCGGGCAAGGCCCTCGGCGATGGCGGTCTTGCCCACGCCCGGATCGCCCACATAGAGCGGGTTGTTCTTGGAACGGCGGCACAGGATCTGGATCGTGCGGTCCACTTCGGGCCCGCGCCCGATCAGCGGATCGACCTTGCCGTTCAGCGCCTTCTCGTTGAGGTTGACGCAGAACTGGTCGAGCGCGGTTTCCTTCTTCTGACCCTTGGCGTCGGCCTTCTCTTCCTGCTGCTTCGGAGCTTCCTCCTCGGCACCCTTGGGCGTGCGGCCTTCGACTTGGCGACCGCCCTTGCCGATGCCGTGGCTGATGAAGCTGACCGCGTCGAGGCGGCTCATGTCCTGCTGCTGCAGGAAATAGACAGCGTAGGAATCACGCTCGGAGAACAGCGCTACCAGCACGTTCGCTCCCGTCACGGTGTCCTTGCCCGAAGACTGCACGTGAAGGATGGCGCGCTGGATCACCCGCTGGAACCCGGCGGTCGGCTGCGGATCGGCCTTCTCCTGGGTCTTGAGCGACTGGTATTCCTGATCGAGGTACTGGCGCACCACATCGCCGAGATCGCCGAGGTCCACGCCGCAAGCCTGCATGACCTGCGCCGCGTCCGGATCGTCGATCAGGGCCAGCAGGAGATGCTCGAGAGTCGCGTACTCGTGGCTGCGCTCGGACGCGTTGGCGAGCGCGGTGTGCAGCGTTTTCTCGAGACTCTGGGCGAAACTGGGCATGTTGCGGCTACTTTCTGGCTTGCGCCGGTGGGTTCTCCGACATGGAGAGTGCACACGCGTTATTAACCCGGGCTAAACCACGTGTGAGGGTGAGAACAGATGCCTGAAAGACACCCGTATATCGCGAGATATGGTAACGCCCTTCGGCAAAGGGAAGGGCGCGCGAATTCATCCTGCCTCGCCTGAGCCGGGTGGCGTTCGAAACAGCGCTTCGGCCGCAGCGCGATGGGCGCTCGCCTTGTCGCGGTGGGCGACTGTGCGCATGATCTCGAGTTCGAGCAGGCGAATGCGCTCGTTCAGTTCGTCGTGCGAATAGGGGTCGAGCACTTCGGTTGCCAGCTGGCTGGCCAGGTCCCCTTTCGGGCGAGGGCGCTCGTCAATGTCCATTCCGGGTAGTTTGGGCATTGCAATGCCTTGCTGTCAACGCCTTGCATGGCTAGCCAAGGGCAAATTGGTATTCGCTAGCGACAAGGGCGGTGGATGAGCGGCATTCCTGCAACAATGACGGCAATCGGCTGGGACGCACCCGGCGGGCCCGAAGTCCTGCGGCCGGAAACGGTCCCGGTCCCGCAGCCCGGACCCGGACAAGTGCTGCTCAAGGTGGCCTTCGCGGGGGTGAACCGCCCCGATGTGATCCAGCGCCAGGGCTTCTATCCCCCGCCGCCCGATGCCTCGCCCCTGCCGGGCCTCGAAGTGTCGGGGCAGGTCGTCGCGATGGGCGAAGGGGTGACCTGGCCCTTCACTGGCACGATGGTCTGCGCGCTGGTCGCGGGCGGCGGCTACGCCGAATACTGCATCGCCGAAGCCGCGCAGTGTCTCCAGGTGCCGACCGGCCTTTCCATGGCAGAGGCTGCGGCGATTCCGGAAACGCTGTTCACCGTCTGGCACAACGTGTTCGAACGCGGCATGGCCGCCCCGGGCGAGACGATCCTCGTTCACGGCGGCACCAGCGGCATCGGCTCGATGGCGGTCCTGCTCGGCAAACTTTTCGGCATTACCGTGATCGTCACGGCAGGCGGCGCTGAAAAGTGCGCCCAGGCGCTGGAGATCGGCGCCGCGCATGCGATCGACTACAAGGCCAGCGATTTCGTGGAAGAGGTCAAGCGCATCACCGCAGGTCGCGGTGTCGACATGGTGCTCGATATGGTCGCCGGTGATTACGTCGCGCGCAATCTCAAGTGCCTCGCCGATGATGGCCGCCACGTCACGATCGCGGTGCAGGGCGGGGTCAAGGCGGAACTCAACATGGCCGAAGTCATGCGCCGCCGCCTCACCCTCACTGGCTCGACGCTGCGCCCGCGGTCAAAGGCCTTCAAGGCGGCGTTGGCCGCCGAAATCCGCGAGACGGTCTGGCCGCTCGTCGCCACCGGCGAACTGCGCCCGATCATGGACCGGACCTTTGCCTTGGCCGAAGCGTCCGCCGCCCACGCCCGCATGGAACAGGGCAGCCATATCGGCAAGATCGTGCTGGCGGTTTAGTCGCGCTGCGCGCGGTGCCCACCCCCAACCCCTCCCGGTTGCGGGAGGGGGCTGAGAGCACTGCGCTATAACTCCCCTCCCGCAGGCGGGAGGGGCCGGGGGGGGGTGGGCATTGGCGACAGCCAAGAAAAAGGGCCGCCCGTTCGCAAGGGCAGCCCTTCTCAATTCAGCAATTAGCCGAAACTCAGCTGTCCGAAATACCTTCAGCGCGGCGGGCAGCCAGCCATGCGGCAGCTTCGGCTTCCTGCGCCGCTTCCGAAGCAGCCTTGGCCGAGGCCTGACGCTCGGCGCGCAGTTCCTCGATCAGCGCTTCACGGTCGGTGCCAAGGCGCAGCGCGGCTTCGCCGTTGTCCTCGATGCCGGCCTTCTTCGCGGCCTTGGCGACAAGCGAATCGAGTTCGCGCTGCGAGCACAGGCCCAGCGTCACCGGGTCCTTGGGGTTGATGTTGCCGATGTTCCAGTGGCTGCGATCGCGGATCGCGGCGATGGTGGTGCGGGTGGTGCCGATCAGCTTGCCGATCTGCGCGTCCGAAACCTCGGGGTGGTTGCGCAGGATCCAAGCGATGCCGTCCGGCTTGTCCTGACGCTTCGACACCGGCGTATAGCGCGGGCCCTTGGTGCGGCTGACCGAGATCGGCGCACGCTGCATCTTGAGCTTGTACTCGGGGTTGGCCTGGCCCTTGTCGATCTCGGCCTGGTTCAGTTCGCCCGAGTGGATCGGATCGCGCCCGGTGTACTTCTGCCCGGCGAGGTCATCGGCCATGGCCTGCACTTCAAGGATGTGAAGGCCGCAGAACTCGGCGATCTGCTCGAAGGTCAGGGCGGTGTTGTCGACGAGCCAGGACGCAGTGGCGTGCGGCATCAGCGGATACGTGGGCTGGTTGCTCACGGACAATCTCCCGAAAAAAGCGGTCCCGCGAAAAGCGGATACAATAAGGGCCGCCCCTCGCGGAGCGGCCTTGAACCTCGCCGATGTAAGCCGGGAATGGCGAATCGGCAAGGTTTTGTTTGGGAGGCTTAGCTCACCAGAGTCAAAGACGGCTCGTCGCTGGCGTGAACGCGGTGTGCAAAGCGCCCGTCGACCTGCGCGCCTTGCTCGATAGTCAGGGCATCATACGACACATCGCCGTGGATACGCGCGGTCTTGAGGATCACCAGCTCACCCGCCTCGATAGACCCGTGCACCGTGCCTGAAAGCCGCGCACTCTTGGCCTTGATCGCGCCGGTGACGGTGCTCTTCTCACCCTGCACGAGCGCGGCGCAAGTGATGTCGCCTTCGACGCTGCCATCGATGTGGAGATCGGCCGTCGCCGAAAGATCGCCCTTCACGGCGAGATCGGCACCAAGCACGGAGAACGTCGCGGCCATGGCTGAATTACTCCCCGATATTGTGCGCGGCGCTTCCGGCGCGGATTTCCTGAACATGCCTGTTTGCCTCAAGGAAGGGGCGCGGGTTGACCGGACGGTCGCCTATCCGCACTTCGAAGTGGAGATGGGGCCCGGTAGAGCGCCCGGTGTTGCCGATCTTGCCGATTTCGCTGCCGGCGTCGACCTTCTGGCCGATCCGCGCGGCTGTGCGCGACATATGGGCGTAGCGGGTCATCAGCCCGTTGCCGTGGCTGACCTCGACGACGTTACCATAGCCCTGCTTCTGTCCGACGAAGCTGACCGTTCCTGCCGCTGCCGCATAGATCGGCGCGCCCACCGGCCCGCGGAAATCCAGACCGGCATGAAACGCCGCGCCGCCGGTAAACGGGTCGGAGCGATAGCCGAACCCGCTCGAGATGAACTCGAGGCTGGCCGGGAGCGTGTTGGGGATACGCCGCAGGCCCTTTTCCAGTGCTGCCATCCGCTCAAGGCTCGCGCCGAGGCGGGCAAAGCGCGGATCGACGCTGTCATCGTTGCCGGTGAACATGCGGATCAGCGGGCCGCCCTGGCCTTCCCGTGAAGCCGTCCGCAACATCGCCGGGTTGAGCTCGACGCGCCGGATCGCCGTCTCCGCCTGCGCCGAACGTGCGTCCGCGAACCGGGTCAGCCGTTCGATGAAGGCCAGCTGGCGCGCTTCGACTTCGGCAAGCCGACGCGCTTCGGGCAATTCCATCGAGATCTTGCGCACGGTTTTCTGCGCTTCGCCGCTGCTGTCGGATACGGTGCCTTGCGGCAGGTCCTTGGGCAGTTCGCCGATCGTGCCTTCGATCGCCTTCTCGATGAAGTCCTGGCGACGATCGAGGTCGTCCGCCACGCCTTCCAGCCCGCCGCGATACTTCGCCACCCGGCTTTCGGCCGAAGCGACTGCCGCCTCACGCTCGAGCAGGGCGGCGTGATCGCGCGCGGCAGTGAACTGCGAGAACAACGTCGCCGCCATGACAACGAGCCAGAGCAGCACGGCCGCAGCAAC
>JBEQCK010000233.1:0-4771 GCA_041639335.1 Novosphingobium sp. | reverse complement strand
GTTCGACGCTTGCGATTGCGGCGCGGCGGCACTGATAATCAGGCATCGGCGTCACGATCATGCGGTCAGCCGGATCGCAGGCTTCCGCAGCGGCATCGGCAATGCGATTGCGAAGACGGCGCATGTCCGAAGGACGGGACAGGTCGAGACCATCGGCCGAGATGGCGATGTTGACGGTTTGGGGGGCAGGTGCGGCAAGAGCGATCTGCGGCGCAGACAGCAAGCCGACCGCCAGAGTGGCGGCGATAAGGGTCTTCATGATCATTCTCCTGCGTACTGTCTTTTATGTGCGAGTGCCTTTGTGGCCCCGCTTATCGTGATGGACCGCGCGGTTTGCCCGGCTTGTTGATCCGTGCATAAAATAGGGCGAGCGCGCACGTCGGACAAGCCATATTTCCTGCAAAACCCTTGGATTTAAGGGGTTTTCGCTGTTGCCACGCAGCATCGACGCGGCGCGGAAAGGACAGATTCCATGCATGCCCTATCGGCATGATAAGGACGACTTAGGACGATTGTTCAAAATTGTTGGCGGAAGTCAGCCATTTGCCGTGAGGGCTTGAGCGAGATTGAAAAAGGGACCTGCACCCGTGCGCATCGTGCCCCTCGCTTTGTGCGCCGCAGCAATGGCGCAAGAAATTTTTTTGGTGATCGGTCAAGAAGTGGCTGTTGGAGCGCCCATCGGAATGCGTCACGTTCAGCCGGGGAGATGAAAATGACCACAATGATGCGAGCGTTGCAGGTCCAGAATCTGAGTGCCGACCTGTCCGGTGTCGGCATTGTGGAGTCTGTGATGCCGGAGCCGCAGCCGGACGAGGTCCTGGTCCGGATCGAAGCGGCCGCGCTGGGGTTTCCCGATCTTCTGATGACCCGTGGAGAATATCAGGCAAAACCGGCCTTGCCATTCGTTCCTGGCATGGAGGCTGCGGGCATTGTGGTGCGTGCGCCAGGCGATGGACCTTGGCGTGAAGGCGATCGTGTGATTGCAGGAATGCTCACCGGTGGGGTCGCCCAATTCGGGTGTTTCCCCAAAGGGGCTCTCCTAGGGCTGCCTGAGCGCCTTTCGATGGCCCAAGGCGCGACCTTGCGGGCTGCCTACCTGACTGCCTGGGTCGCACTGGTCAGTCGCGGAATGGCGCAGGAAGGCGAATGGTTGCTGGTGCACGGGGCGGCTGGCGGCGTGGGGCTGGCTGCCGTCGATCTTGGGGTGGCTCTTGGACTAAAGGTCATTGCCGTTGCTTCCACGCAGGAAAAGCGCGACGCCATCAGTGACCTCTACAAACCCGCCCACGTGATTGATGGCAACGCAGGTTTCCGCGAGCAGGTGCTGGCAATCACCGGCGGCAAAGGAGCGGATCTTGTCTACGACCCCGTTGGAGGAGACGTTTTCGACGAGTCGACGCGCTGCATTGCGTTTGACGGTCGTCTGCTGGTCGTCGGCTTTGCGGCTGGGCGCATTCCGGAGGTTCGCGCGAACATTCCTCTGATCAAGGGGTTCTCGGTCGTCGGCGTTCGCGCAGGGGAGTATGGGCGGCGTTTCCCGGACCGGGGCAAGGAGAACGTCGCGCGTATCCTCGAACTGGCGGGGCAGGGCAGGATCAGCCCCCACTTGCACGCGACCTTCGCGCTTGATGACTGGAAGCTTGCGTTTGAGGCGATGGAGCAGCGCAGTGTCATCGGGCGCAGCGTGATCATGCCACACTGCTGAGACGCCCCGAATCGGGGAGTGCCATCGATGGACAAAAAATGGGCCGCTCCGTTGCCGGGGCGGCCCTGAAAAGTTTGGGAGAGGATGCCTGAAAGGCGTCTCTGAAATGGGGCAACTGCGCTTAGTGTGCAAGTGCGAAACCCACATGGTCGGTTGCATTTATTGCAATTTAGTTAGTGAGTGAGAGTGTCTGCTTGCAGGATGGCTTGGCGTCGGAAGCCTGAATTCCTGCGTATTTTATCCATTGTCGCCGATCTGCGCATCCTGTCTGCCGGGAAGTGACGATGCATTCCCTGCACAAAAGATCAGGTCCTCTACCTTGCAAATGACCTGTTGCGACGGCAAATATTGATTGCTATAACCCATAACAGAAATGGGAGAGAGCACATGCTGTTTGAGCGCATCAATCCGATGACTGGCGCGGTAGCTTCGACGGCCGAGGCCATGCAGGCGTCGGATATTCCTGCAATCGCCGCCCGTGCTGCGGCAGCATTTCCAGCTTGGGCCGCCATGGGTCCGAATGCCCGGCGCGCCGTGTTGATGAAGGCGGCCGCTGCGCTCGAAAGCCGGGCTGATGCCTTCGTCGAGGCCATGATGGGCGAGATCGGGGCAACCAGGGGCTGGGCGCTTTTCAACCTTGGGCTGGCCGCAAGCATGGTGCGGGAAGCTGCCGCGCTGACGACGCAGATATCAGGTGAGGTTATCCCTTCGGACAAGCCTGGTTGCGTGGCGATGGCTCTGCGCGAACCGGTCGGGGTGATCCTCGGCATTGCACCGTGGAATGCGCCGATCATTCTGGGCGTTCGGGCGATAGCCGTGCCACTTGCCTGCGGCAACGCTGTGATTCTCAAGGCATCGGAGCAGTGCCCGCGCACGCACGCGCTGATCATCGAAGCCTTTGCCGAGGCCGGCTTTCCTGATGGCGTGGTCAATGTCGTCACCAATGCCCCGAAGGATGCGGCCGAGGTCGTTGGCGCACTGATCGACGCGCCGCAGGTCAAGCGCATCAATTTCACCGGATCGACTGCCGTGGGCCGGATCATCGCGGTACGGGCTGCACAACATCTCAAGCCCTGCCTGCTGGAGCTGGGCGGCAAGGCGCCGCTGATCGTTCTTGAGGACGCAGACCTTGACGAGGCGGTCAAGGCGGCTGCCTTTGGTGCATTCATGAACCAGGGGCAGATCTGCATGTCGACCGAACGCATCATCGTGGTTGATGCGGTTGCCGATGCCTTCGCGGAGAAGTTCAAGGCGAAGGTTGCCGCCATGCCGGTAGGCGATCCGCGCGAGGGGACGACCCCGCTGGGTGCGGTGGTGGACGCCAAGACAGTCGCGCACTGCCAGAGCCTGATCGATGATGCCCTTGCCAAGGGCGCGCAGCTGCTGACCGGGGGCGAGACCACGCACAACGTCTTGATGCCGGCGCATGTCGTTGCGGGCGTCACTCAGGACATGAAGTTGTTCCGCGACGAAAGCTTCGGACCTGTCGTCGGTGTTATCCATGCGCGTGACGAAGCCCATGCCATCGAACTGGCAAACGATACAGAATATGGTCTGTCGGCCGCAGTCTTCACCCGCGACGCGGCCCGCGGCCTGCGTGTGGCGCGCCAGATCAAGTCTGGTATCTGTCATGTGAACGGCCCCACCGTGCATGATGAGGCGCAGATGCCGTTCGGTGGCGTCGGCGCGTCGGGATACGGACGCTTCGGTGGCAAGGCGGGGATCGACAGTTTCACCGAGCTGCGCTGGATCACGATGGAAACCCAGCCCGGCCATTACCCCATCTGAATTTTCAAGATTGCCCTAGAGGAAAGACCATGACCGAACAGCAGAAGATCGAGCGCGCGGAAGAGGATACCGTCGCTTTCACCATCGAGGACGGCATTGCCTGGGTGAAGTTCAACCGCCCCGAGAAGCGCAACTGCATGAGCCCGAAGCTCAACCGGCAGATGGGCCGGGTCATTGCGGACCTCGAATTCCGCGAAGACGTAAAGGTGCTGGTACTGACCGGCGAAGGCGATGCCTGGTCGGCGGGCATGGATCTCAAGGAATACTTCCGCGAGACCGAGGCCGAAGGCCTGTGGTCCATCCGCAAGGCACAGCGCGAAGCCTATTCCTGGTGGGAGCGCCTGCGCTGGTACGAAAAGCCGACCATCGCCATGATCAATGGCTGGTGCTTTGGCGGCGGATATGGCCCGCTGTTCGCCTGCGATATCGCCATTGCCTCGGAAGATGCACAGTTCGGTCTTTCGGAAATCAACTGGGGCATCCTGCCCGGTGGCGGCGCTTCGAAGGTCGCGGCTGATCTCATGCCGCTGCGCAAGGCCATGTACCACGCGATGATGGGCGAGAACCTGACCGGCAAGCAGGCCGAAGAGCAGGGCCTGGTCACCGAGGCCGTGCCTGCCGACAAGCTGCAGGCGCGCGTTCTCGAGATCGCACAGGCCCTGTGCAAGAAGGACGGCCATGCACTGCGTGCGACCAAGTGGGCCGTGCGCCGCATGACGGAAATGACCTACGACAATGCCGAGGATTATCTGATCCGCGCGCAGGAAGCGCTCCACAACTTCGGCGGCGTCGAAGCGCGCAAGGAAGCGACGCGTCAGTTCCTTGACGAGAAGAGCTTCAAGCCCGGCCTCGGCACGTTCGACACGAGCAAGATCAAGCGCTGATCACCGTCTCGACGAGTTTGGAAAGGCCTCGGGCGCAAGCGCGTCCGGGGCCTTTCTGATTTGATTTGCCCAGTAAAAGCGGTTGCCTGTCGCCTCGGCAGAAGTCAGCTTGGCGGCAGAGGAGTCTTGTCCATGGTCGCTAAGTTCCGAGTTGTCCTTGCCGCTTCCCTTGCGTGCTCCGTGCCCGTCACCGCGAAGGAGGCCGCTTATCCCAAGGCCGAGGCGCAAGTGCTTGACCTGTCGCAGAAGGCCATTGCCATTCGCTCGGTCAGGGGTGACGGCAACAGGACCATCGATGTCGCCAGGCTTTTCGGTGACGCGCTGGTGGCCGGTGGCTGGAGTGCGTCGGACATCGAAATTACCCCGGTGGACGATACCGCCTACATCATCGCGA
>JBEQCK010000232.1:0-4819 GCA_041639335.1 Novosphingobium sp. | reverse complement strand
CAGGGCACCGTCAGCGAATTCAAGGACGCCCTGATGGGGCGCATTTCCGCTATCAGCCGCGCCCACAGCCACCTGTCGGAAAACCGCTGGAATGGCGTGAGGTTGCAGGCCCTGATCGAAGACGAGCTGACCCCTTACGGCATCGACTTCCAGCTCGGGGACGAAGCCTCCAATCTCATCCTCACGTCGGCCACCGCCCAGGCGCTGGGCATGGTTCTGCACGAGCTGGCGACCAATTCGGCAAAGTACGGCGCGCTCTCAACCAACGGCAGCGTCGAGGTCACCTGCACCAACACATCCAGAGACGACGCGGCTCTGGTGCTGAGGTGGGCCGAAACGGGAGGGCCGCCCGTGGCAGAACCTACCGTAAGCGGTTTCGGAACGCGCCTGATAGAACGGTCGGTCACCCACGGCATCGGAGGGGAACTGGATTACCAGTTCCGCCCCGAAGGCGTGTTCTGCACCATCACCATTCCGCGCACCGCCCTCGCCTGAAACGCAAGGGCAGCCGCACGCACTCAATGGTTGGAGATATGCGTGCCGAGATGCTTGCCCGCGAGATAGCCGAACGTCAGGCCAGGGCCGAGCGTGCCGCCCGCCCCGCCATAAACCTCGCCGAGCACGGCCGCCATGGCATTGCCAGCGGCATAAAGCCCCGGAATCGGGTTGCCGGTCCAGTCCACGACCTGCGCGTCGGCATTGGTTTTCGGTCCGCCTGCCGTGCCCAAGGCTCCGGATTCCATCTTCACCGCGTAGTAAGGCCCCTGGTCGAGCACCCCTAGCGTACGGAACGGCGGCTCGTAGGCCATGTCGCCCCACATGTAGAAGTTGTCGTACGTGGTGTCGCCGCGGTTGAAGTCGTCGTCGTGGCCGTTGCGGACCATCTGGTTGAACCGTGCGACTTCGGCTTCAAGACCAGCCGGATCGATGCCGGCCTTCGCCGCCAGTTCCGCAAGGGTGGGAGCCTCGATCATGTACGAGGGTGTCGGTGTGCCCGGTGGCGAGGTGAACAGCGGGTATTTGTCGCGATAGCGCTGGTCGACGATCAGCCAGTACGGCAGGTTCGGGTAGGAATGCGTGCCCGCATCGAAGGCCACGACCGCCTTGCCCATGGCATTGTAGTTCACCGCCTCATTGACGAAGCGCTTCCCGGCCTTGTTCACGAGGATGGCGCCGGGTCGGGCACGTTCGTCGGAGCCAAGCATGTAGTTCGGCTTGGCATTACGGTGCTGCGGCTTCATTTCCAGAACACTTTGCTGCCAGAAGGCGTTCTGCATGTTGCCAAGCTGCGCGCCTGCCTCGACCGCCATGATCAGGCCGTCCCCTTCGTTCTCTGGCACACTGACGGGGCCAGTCATCGGCCCGCGGATAAAGGCCTTTACGAGAGTCTCGTTCCATTCGAACCCGCCGGTGGCGATGACCACGCCGCGCCGCGCGCGCACGCGGAAATTCTTGCCGTCAGCGTCTTCGGCGACCACGCCGATCACCCGCTCGCCGTCCTTGACCAGCTTGCGCGCGCGCTTCTCGAACTCGACCGGGATCTCGCGCTCTATCACACCAAGGAACAGAGCGCCGACCAGAGCCTGCCCCAGTCCGCGATAGTCCCCCGCCTCGCGCTCGGCGAGCGTTTCCTCGTCAAGCGTGCCGCGCGTTGCCTCGATCAGGCTACCGCGCAAGGGATAGGCCATCTTGCTGGGGTTGACGCGCGCCGCCCAATTGCCCAGCCGGGCAAAGCTGAACGCCTGGTTGTCGAGCGAACGCCCGCCGTCGGGCTTGGCCCCGGGCGAATAGGGCTGATAGTCCGGAAAGTCCGAGAACGAGGCCATCCGCACCGGAGTGTTGTCTTCAAGGAAGCGCAGCATTTCCGGCCCGCCCTGCATGAACGCCCACAGCGTTTCAGGATCGAGCGCACCCGGCGCCAGACTGTCGAGGTAAGCCACGACATCCTCGTCAGACTCCTCGATGCCCGCCGCCAGTTGGTGGTGGTTGCCCGGAATCCACAGCATCCCGCCCGACATCGCGGTGGTGCCACCAACCATGCCCGAACGCTCCAGGATCACGACTTCCTTCGCGCCATGGTCATGCGCCGCAATCGCCGCAGTCAACGCCGCACCGCCTGATCCCAGTACGACCACACCCGCCTCGAGGTCCCACGTCATCTCGCCGCCGCTCATCTGATTACTCTCCGAATATCTTGTTTTGATTGCAACTTCAGCGGCCCTGACGGCCCTCGATCCAGTCATTCAGCACTTCATGGAAGAACCGGATGCGCGTCTCCTGATCGGAAAGGTAAGCATCGGTGTACCCGCGCGAGTGCATCCCCGCCTGCATCGCCTCGGCCAGCTCCATGTCCTGATAGACGATCTGCCCGGCCAGCTCCGGCACGCCGCGCCCGCCATCGAACACGCGGTGTTCGCACTCGGCTACTTCGCGCAAGGGTTTCATCCCCGCCATGATCGACTGGACCTCGCTCTGACCCTCCACCGGGAAAGCCATGCACCACAGGTCGAAGTAGCACTTCTCCGGATCGGTCGCGTGCGGCTCGCTGCGGAACAGGATGAGGTTGTCGGGCAGGAAGCTGATCGTGACGTTGGGGAACATCACCGTATGCGGGCTGTCGGTGATCTCCTCGTCGTCCATGTGCTCGTAGTGGAGATAGCCCTTCTCGCGCCACAGCTTCTGCTTGGCCGCCTTGAGATCAAGCCAGCCCTGCATCGCGAAGTCCTCGTAGGTCGCGTAAGATGCCGGATCGATGTCCCACTTGGCCAGCTCCGCCTCGAACATCGCGTTGCCGCCACCCTCGGGCCGGTCCGACAGCGAGGGCCGCATCGGTTGTACCGTCCGGCCATGGCCCTTGGGCCACATCTCGTGCCGCGCCGAATCCACGTCCTGGTCAATCCATGGCGGCACTTGCGGGTGCGCAGTGCGGGTGTGATAGCTTTCCGAGAAGTTGTCGGTAACGAACTTCCAGTTGGCATTGATTTCGATCCGGTACCACGCCACCCGCACGGCCTTGTCCATCGGGTAGTTCTTGTAGAGCTCGGGCATCGGCTCGAGGAAGTCCATCAACGAAGGACTGTCGTCCGCCATCGAATACCACACGAACCCGCCCCAGGTGTCGCAGCGCAGTTCCTTCAGCTTCAGCTTGCCGCAGGGGTTGCCCGCCTTGAAATCGACATCGGCGTCCTGCGCGTGTTCCAGCACCCCGTCGATGCCCCACTTCCAGCCGTGGTAGGGGCAATGAAACGCCTCGACCGAGCTGGAATCATGGACCATCCGCATGCCGCGATGGCCGCAGGAATTGTAGAACGCGCGGACCGAGCCATCCTCCTGGCGGACCGCGATCACCGATTCCTTCATGAAATTGTGGACGAGGAAATCGCCCGCCTCGGGAATGTCGGCCGTGCGCCCGGCAATGTGCCAGATGCGCGTCCACATGTGGTCCCATTCCTTCTGCGCAAACTCGGGCGAATAGTACCGGTCACCGGTGATCGCATCGCCGCGCAAGTGCGAAGGATCGCGCCCGTCCATCGGCAGGGGAACATGTCCGCGAAGGCTCATCATGCGTTCTCCCTCAGGCCGCCCAGTGGGCATGGACCGGGTCCTGCGGCCCGAAGCAGCCCCGGTTGGTCAGCGCCTCGTAAAAGCCGTCGCGCTGCATCGTCGATTCATGCGAATGGCTCCAGTCGGCCACGAAGGTGCGGCTCTGGATCAGCCAGCGCCCGTCGCGGCGGACATAGCGGTCGATATAGCGCCCGCCGGTCAGCACCTCGGTCCCGGCCTGCACCATTTGCGCGATCACGTAATGCTCGCCCACCGCTTCATCGCCGCGCACGTCGACCCATTCGTTGGCCACCGAATGGAAGCACATCTCCAGATTGCTGGACACGAACGCGGTGATCTCCCGCGCAAAATCCTTGCCCGATCCGTTGACCACGCCCGAAATCACCGTGGAATCCTCGGTGAAGATCGAGGCGAGCAATTCGGCATCGGCCCGGTCCACCCCGCGCGCATAAGCCATGCACAGGTCGTGGATCTCGGCGCGGGCGAGCGCTGCATCAAGAGCGGCGTCCCGGTTCAGGGTCGTGGTCATCGTGGTGTTCCTTGCACTTGCGGCGTGGAAGGCGAGCAGCGCCCTGCCCGGATCGGCGGCACCCTTGCCGCCTGCGGGGACGAAATGTTCAAAGCCTGTCGGCGGATCCGCGCGCACGGCGCTGTTGGCACGGTTCACATTGCCGTCGAGCACGTAGGTCCGGTGGTTCAGCCGCCACTCCCCGTCGCGACACTCAAGCCGGTCCAGGTAACGCCCCAGCACGAACCGCTGCAGCTCCGCTTCCTCGACATAGGCGATCACATAGGATTCCGAAGTCGCCCGCTCGCCATCGACCCTGATCCAGCAGTTGGACGTGCGATGCAACGTCGGCAGCGCCCCCTTCTGCGCCCCGGCCAGAATTTCCACCAGCGTCGCCGCAGGCCCGGCATAGAACCCGTAATCCACCGTCGCATCGGCATGATAGGCCGAGCCCAGCAGGTTCGCATCCGCCCGATCCACGCCCCGGCTGTGATTGGCCAGCGCATTGAGAATGCCATGGCGCGCGATAAGATCGTCGGCAGTCAACACCGTCCCGGCACTCCACTCTCCCGGCCCTTTGAAAACAGGACCTTGCTTTGAGCCGCCAGAAAATCCGGCAGCCTTGCCGGTTTCATCGCAGAGGGGAACGGGCCATGCCTACTGGCGCTTTTGGCAGGATAGGCCGAACCGAACCAATCCTCCCCATTTTTCCAAAGGACAAATGGGCCAGCCGAGCAGCGAAATCCT
>JBEQCK010000231.1:0-4847 GCA_041639335.1 Novosphingobium sp. | reverse complement strand
CAGCAGCACCAACATCACGTCCACGAGCGGCGTGGTGTTGATGTCCGACATCGGGCGTTCTTCTCCGCCAGCGCCGCCTACAGACATTGCCATGGGTTACATCCTATCCGTTCTGAGCCGCGAGGGAGGCCGGAGGTCTCCGGAGATCCGCTCCGGCCCGAGACTCGCGTTTCCGGAAAGGGGCCGGAGGTTGGTCCGGCCCAGATCCTGATTACTTCTTGACGGGTGCTGCCGGGGTGGCCGGAGCGGCCGGAACAACCGGCTTCACAGCGCCCTTCGAGTTGATGTTCGCCAGAATGTCGGTCGAGAAGCCCGAAAGCAGTTCGGCGATCTTCTTGTTGCGAGCCTGCAGCCAGTTGTAGGACAGCACGGCCGGAACGGCGACGAGCAGACCCAGTGCGGTCATGATCAGAGCTTCACCGACCGGACCTGCGACCTTGTCGATCGAAGCCGAACCGGCGAGGCCGATGTTGATCAGCGCGTTGTAGATGCCGACCACGGTACCGAACAGACCGATGAACGGCGAGGTCGCACCGACGGTGGCGAGGAACGGCAGACCACCGGCGAGGCGAGCGTTCACGAACGCTTCCGAGCGGGCGAGCGAACCGTGCAGCCAGTCATGGGCTTCGAGGGCGTCGGTCATCTTCGAGTGCTGGTCTTCGGCGGCGATGCCGTCGTCGACGATCTGGCGCCATGCCGAGTTCTTCTCGAGCTTGGCGGCACCTTCACGCAGCGAACCAGCGCGCCAGAACGTGCCGATGTTCTTGTACTGGCTCATGATCTTGTTCTGCTCGAGGAGCTTGGTGAACAGGATGTAGAACGAGCCGAACGACATGATCGCGAGGATCACGAGGGTGGCGATGCCGATCCAGTTCGGCTGACCGTTCGGGAACAGGGCTTCCTTGATGCCGAAGGACTTCTGCGGCGCTGCAGCGCCAGCGGCGGCAGCAAGAGCGTAGATGAACATTGCGAGTCTTCCTCTTCAATTCAAATCAAAGTGCGTGAGTGCCGGTTGGACCAGGCTCTCGTGTCAGTTCCGCTACCGGATCAATCCTTCGGGATGACCCAGCGGATCGAGTTCGAATACGAGCCCGTGGTCGGCTGGCCTTCTCCGTCGGTCGCGGGCTGGAAGCGCGCGCGGCGGCGGACGTTGGCGCAGGTCGCCTCGTCAAGATCGGGGCTGCCGGAAGATCTGGTGATCTGGCAGTCCGTCACCTTGCCGTCGGTACCGACCGTGACACGGAAACCCGTGGTGCCTTCACGCTCTTCGCGAAGCGCACGCGAGGGGTAGTCGTTCGACGTCGCCCAGTTGCCGGGATTGCCCTTGGGCGCAGCGCCCTTGGGCTGGAAACGCGGCGGGGGCGGAGCGGCAGGCGGCGCAGGAAGCGCAACCGGTGCCGGCGGAGCCGGAATCGGCGGTGCTTCATTGACCGTCTGGACCTGGGGCGCCGGCGCGTTGAAGCTGATCGGCGGCGGAGGCGCGACGATCGGCGGCGGCGGCGTGTTCTCCTTCGGAGGCGGCGGCGGCGGCGGCTCCTCCGGCGGCTTCTCTTCCTCGATGTTAACCGCCGAGGTCACCTCTTTGACCTTCTTGAACGCCTCTTGAGCCAGGCCCGTAACGAGCGCGTAGCCAACGGCGACATGAAGAATCGCAACGACGATGAGCGCGGTGATCTTGTTACCGCTCATCTGTTGGTCAGCGTATGCCATTCAGCTCCAATACTCCTGATCGCCCACCCGGGCCTGGAGCACGCGCATGACGGCCCTGACCAAGGTGGTGCCCGCGCGCAGGATCACCGTCCTGCCCGAAGGCCAATCCAGCAAATTTCAATCCACCCTGCCGGCAACCCGGTCCGCCGACATCAAACCAGGGGGTTTGGCGGCGGCAAGCGTCGGGCTGCTTGTTTTTGGATTGCCCGAACGGGCGCATCTTTAACGGCGAAGCCAAAGCCGCGCAAATGCTTTATCCGTTAACTCGTGATTCATGGTTGCACTGCCTGAAATTAGCCAGAAACGAGGCGCGGATTCCGCCGGAGACCCTATCATGCCTAGGTTTGTATCGAATGCCGTGCTGCCCGCCGTTGCCTGCGCAATGCTCTTTTCAGGATTCGCAGCCCCTTCGGCTATGGCTCAGCAGCCAGCGATTCGGCCTGTTGACGGCGCTGTCACGGCAAGCGCCACGCCCTCTTTGACTTATGCCGACCTTGCCTCGCTGGCCGACGCTGCAGAGACCGTGCTGCGCGTCCAGGTGCGCAAGGCATCGCGCCTCAAGCCCGAACAGGCCCCCGGCGTGGCGCCGGGCATGGCCCGCGTCCTGATCGAAGCCCGGACCCAGACCGTACTCACCGGCCCCGCCATGGGTGAGACCGTGCGCTATCTTGCCGATGTCCCGCTCGATGCGCGGGGCAAGGTCCCGAAGCTTTCGAAGGCGGTCATGCTGCTGTTTGCGCGGACCGTGCCCGGCCGTCCCGGAGAGATCAGCCTTGTCGATGCCGGCGCGCAGTTGCCGTGGTCGGGCGAAACCGAGATGCGGACCCGCGCGATCCTCACCGAAATGCTTTCGCCCGACGCGCCGCCACGCATCAAGGGCGTCCGCGAAGTCCTTCATGTTCCCGGCAATCTCGTCGGCGAAGGCGAGACGCAGGTGTTCCTGCAGACCCAGAACAACGCGCCCGTCTCGCTCTCGGTCGTTCGCCGCCCGGGCATGGAGCGGACCTGGGGAGTCAGCCTGTCCGAGATCGTCGACCAGGCGGCACGCCCCCCGGCCCGCGACACGCTGACCTGGTATCGCCTGGCCTGCAGCCTGCCTGCGCAGATGCCGCCGGGCGCGAGTCTGTCCGGCAGCGCCGCGCACGTCCGTGCGGCAGCGGAGGATTACGCCTTCGTCGTCGCCCAGCTCGGCGAGTGCAGCCGCAACCGGCCCGCAGTGGAGCGCTGATCAAACGCGAGGTTGCCCGCTTGGCTCATGTCTCCTAAGGCCCGCCGCGCAGAATCTGCAAGTTTCAGCGGACGGGAATGACATGAGCGAACCTTTGCGCATCGCGCTGGCCGGGCTGGGCACGGTCGGCGGCGGGGTAATCCGGTTGATCGAGGCCAATGCGGACCTCATCGCAAGGCGTGCGGGTCGTCCGATCGTCATTACCACCGTCAGCGCGCGCAATCGCCAGAAGGATCGGGGCTTCGACGTCTCGCGCTATGCGTGGGAGGACGACATGGTCATCCTCGGCGAACGGCCCGACGTCGACGTTGTCGTCGAACTGGTTGGCGGGGCCGATGGTCCGGCGCTCGCCCTGGCACGCACCACCTTCGAAGCGGGCAAGGCACTGGTCACTGCCAACAAGGCGATGATCGCGCACCACGGCGTCGAGCTCGCCACCAAGGCGGAAGCTGCCAAGGTCGCGCTCAAGTTCGAAGCGGCGGTGGCAGGCGGTATCCCGGTCATCAAGGGCCTGAAGGAAGGCGTTGCCGCCAACGAGATCGCGCGGGTCTATGGCATCCTCAACGGCACCTGCAATTACATCCTCTCGACCATGGAAGATACCGGCCGCGACTTTGCCGACGTGCTCGCCGAAGCGCAGGCCAAGGGCTACGCCGAGGCCGACCCGACGTTCGACATCGACGGGATCGATGCCGCACACAAGCTCTCGATCCTCTCCTCGATCGCCTTTGGCACCGCGGTAGACTTCGCCCCGGTCGCAGCGACCGGCATTCGTCGCGTGCTGGCGGCCGATATCGCGCAGGCCGATGCGCTCGGCTACTATATCCGCCTGATCGGCATGGCCGAGACCGAGATCGACGCTGCCGGCAATCGCCGCCTGTTCCAGCGGGTGCATCCGCATCTCGTCCACCGTGACCACCCGCTTGCCCATGTCGATGGCGCGACGAATGCAGTCGTCGCAGAGGGCAACTTCGTCGGCCGCCTGCTGTTCCAAGGCGCCGGCGCCGGTGACGGTCCCACGGCCAGCGCGGTCGTGGCCGATCTCATCGACATTGCCCGTGGCGATATCGGTGCGCCGTTCTCGATCCCCGTGGCCGAGCTCGATCATGCGGCTCCCGCAGACGTCGGCCACCGCACCGGCAAGGCCTACATCCGCTTCAACGTGGCGGATCGTCCGGGTGTTCTGGCCGAGATCACCGCGGCGATGCGCGATGCCGGCGTATCCATCGAAAGCCTGATCCAGAAGGGCGGGGCCGACAATGCGCCGGTCATGGTCTCGATGGTCACGCACGAAGGGCCGGAAAGCGCCATCACCGAAGCGCTGCGCCTGCTCGACGGCTCGCCGGTTCTGGCCGAGCCGCCGCTGGTGTTGCATATCCTCGGCGAGTGAGTCTTCCGGCGCTCTCAGGGCGCCGGAATCTCGCCCTTGGCGATGCGGTCCGCGTCCGATCCGGGCGGCGGCGGCGGCAGCGCCTTGATATCGAACATGTAGATCTCGGTCGGCTTCCCGCCGAGGCCGATGCACCCCCGGCTGCAATCGCGCAGGCCCGAGACGTTCGGCGCACGGGGCAAGCCATCGTCGGTCGACTTCGCGCCATCGGTCTCGTCACGCAGCGGCACGCGCTCACGGTCGCTCGCTTCCTTGCCGCCGCAGACCACGATCGTACCGTCAGACCGCTGCATCGGCCGGCAACGCTGGGTCTGCGAGGTGGTCAGCAGGTTGCGCGCAACCTCTGCGTCGCTGGTGGCGGCACCAGGCACGACCGGCCCCTGCTTCGCCGAAGCTGCCGCAGGCGTTTGATCCTGCGCAGACGCGGGCAAAGCGCCAAAAAGAAGCGCAAGGCCTGCCAGAACTGCCACTCTCTGTCTCGACAAGACCCTTACCTCACGTCTAGTGCCAGGTCACACC
>JBEQCK010000230.1:0-4880 GCA_041639335.1 Novosphingobium sp. | reverse complement strand
GGACACACATGCTCCTGTATCGACCGGGGGAGCAGGATTAACCCGCTCCCCGCCGGATTTATCCTGAAGCCCTGATCAGAACGAAGCGCCCACTTCAACCCCGATGAGACGTCGCGCGCCCGGCGAGATGAAGGAACCGCCGAACTCGATCGCCGGGATCGCTTCGGCAATGTACTTGCGATCGAGCAGGTTGTCGGCAAACACCGCGATCCGATAGTTCGGCGTTGTAATCCCGGCGCGCAGGTTGAGGACGCCAAAAGCATCGCGCTTGGCAACATCGTAGCGGGCGTTGCCGAACGAAGGGGGCAGGAAATTCAGCTGCGAGATCGGCAGCAGGCCTGAGAAGATCGTCGGGCGCTCCTGATCCTGCACCGAATGGAACCACGTCGGTCCGGTCACGCGATAGTCGGCGCGGAACAGCAGCTTGGCGTTGTCAGTCAGCGGCGCGGTGATTTCGGAGCCGAGGTTCAGCGTCCAGTCGGCAGTGTAGGGCGACTTGTTGCCGACCGTGTAGGGGCGCGAGCGGTTCTTCTTGATCTCGCTGTCGGTCACGTTGAACGAGCCGAACACCTTCCAGCCATCGACAACCTTGCCGGTCAGGTTGATTTCGGCGCCCTTGATGTCCACGCGGTCGATGTTCGAGACCACGCGCAGCAGGCCGAAATCGCCGACGAAGAATTCGAAGAACTGCATGTCGGTGACGCGGGTGTAGTAGCCGGCAAGGTCATAGGTGATGCGGCCGTCAAACAGTTCGCCCTTGACGCCGGCTTCGAAGGCGCTGGAGCGTTCCTTGCGGTACTGGTCGTTGATGGTCACGCCCGCATTGATCGTGCCCGGCGTGACGCCGTTGTTGAAGCGGGTGTTGACCACGGCCGACGAGCCTTGGTTGTTGAAGCCACCCGATTTGAAGCCGATGCCCCAGTTTGCGTAGAGATTCAGCTGGTTGGTGGGGTGGAAGCTGAGCGTTACCTTGGGCTGGAGCTGCTTGAACGTGGCGTTCTGCGGGGTGAATGCACCGAACGCCAGGCCCGGATTGATCGGCCCGCCGGTGAACGGATCGGTCACGTTGGGCACCAGCGAGTTGGCAGCGCGATCCTCGATGTCATAGCGCAGGGCGATGCCACCGGTGAACACTTCCGAAGGCTTCCACTCGGCCGAACCGAACGCCGCATAGACATTGGTGCGGAACTTGTCGGCCAGCAGCAGTGAGGTCGGGTTCTTGGTGTCCGGCGCATTGTATAGCTGCTTGATCACGCCCTGCCCGGTGTCGCCACCGAGGCTGACGCCGGTCTTGCGGTCGATGTGCAGGTAGTAGGCGCCGAGCTGCCAGGTAAGCGCGCCATCGGTGCTCGACAGCAGGCGGATTTCGGTGCTGAAATCCTTCTGGTTGCGCAGCTGGTACTGGATGCCGTCGCAAGTCGTCGGGCTATAGGGCCCGAAGGTCGACCCGTTGGTCGGGGCGAACAGGAAAGGCACGGGAATCGCACCGATCCCGCCGGGCTGGTTGACCGGGTATCCGGTCAGCGCTGCCGTGCTCGAGAAGCACTTGGCGACATTGCTGGCCACGCGCGGATCGGTGTTCGAGATGTAGCGCGCGAAGTCAGCCGATGTACCGTCAGCGACGAGGTCCTGCTTGACGTCGGAGTAGAGTGCCCAAGCGACCAGCTTCATGCCATTGCCAAACTCCTGGTCGAGCTTGATCGAGGCATCGAAGCTCTTCTGGTCGTTGGTGGCGCGAATGTTGTTGTAGAAATTGAACTGGTGCTTGTTCACGTCCTCGTAGAACGCAGGGTTTACCGCGCCGAATTGCGGCAAGTGGAACGAGGCGTTGAATGGCAGCGAGGCGCCGTGAAACTCGGCATAACGCGCCTTTACGTCAAGCTGGGTCGCCGTGCCCTTGCCGATCATCACCCGGCCATCAAGGGCCCAGTTCTCCTTGTCGTCGACGGTCTTGGAGTTGTTCAGGAACTTGTTGCGCCACCAGCCGTCGGTGGTGAAGTAATAGCCCGAGGCAACAAAGCCGACGTTTTCGCCCAGCGGCCCGGCAATGTGTGCTGTGGCCTCGTAAGTCGCTTCGTTGGCGTAGGAGGCGCGCAGCCCCCCCGTCAGCGTGTCGGTGGGCTTCAGGGTCTGCAGCACGATCGCACCTGCCGCAGCGTTGCGGCCGTAGAGCGCGCCCTGCGGACCTTTCAGCACTTCGACCTGCGAAAGCGTGCCCTGTGGCTGGTTCAACTGCGCAGTGTTGGTCTTGAGGATGCCATCGACCACCAGCGCGACCGAGCTTTCAGCATCGCGCGCGCCGTTGATGCCGCGGATGTTGATCTGCGTGTCGCCTGCTTCGGCCGTGCCGGTCACGATCGTGACGCCCGGCGTCAGCTGCGTGAAGTCCTCAGCCTTGACTGCACCGGTGTTCTGCAGCGCAGTAGCAGTGAGCACCGAGACCGAGGCAGGCACGTCCTGCAGACGTTCGTTCTGGCGGCGCGCCGTGACGATGATGCTATCGCCATCGTCAGCCGCCTGCGCGGCATCCTGTGGCGTTTCCTGGGCGAACGATGGGGTGGCGCTGGCGATCAGGCCAAGCGCTGCAGTGTTCAGTAGGAGACGGGTGGCACGCATTCTCAAACCTCCCTGTTGGTTCGATAACGTCTGTTTCAATCACGTTGTCGTGTTGTTGCGGTATTCGTTGTCGCGGGCGCATGGGCTTTTGCCCCCCTCTTGACGCTCGCTTCTCGGACAGGCAGCTTATTGTATACAAACTTGATCGGTCAAGGTGCATAGGAACCTGCACCTACGGGCAGGTTTCGGCGGTGACCGGAATGCCCGCACATTAATATTGCATACGAAGAGAGGCTGTTTTGATGACTTCCGGCATGCCTACCAGCCCGCGTGGAGAAGCAGCGTGAGCGCGATCTCCTTCGTCGAAGTCGGCCCGCGTGACGGGCTGCAGAACGAGAAGGCGATCGTGTCCACGGCGGACAAGCTCGAGCTGATCCGGCGCAGCATTGTCGCAGGCGCCCGCCGGATCGAGGTAACGAGTTTCGTCAATCCCAAGCGCGTGCCGCAGATGGCCGACGCCGAAGAGGTCTGCGCTGGCCTTCCGCAAATGGGCGATGTCAGCTTCATCGGCCTCGTCCTCAACGCCAAGGGCGCCGAGCGCGCCATCGCCACAGGTCGTCTTCACGAACTTGGCGCGGTCTGCGTTTCGACCAACGGATTCGCTATCGCCAACCAGGGCCAGACCAGTGACGAATCGGTCGTGGCAGCAAAGGCCATCGTTGCCATGGCGAAGGACGCCGGGCTCAAGGGGCAGGCCACCATCGGCGCATCGTTCGGCTGCCCCTTCGAAGGGGAGGTCTCGGAAGACCGCGTTGTTGCCATGGCGGCCGCACTTGCAGAGGCCGAACCGATCGAGGTGGCCCTGGCCGACACTATTGGCGTAGCCGACCCGGCCCACGTATCGCGCCTCGTTCGCCGCGTGGTCGAGGCGGTTTCGCCGCTGCCGGTGCGGGTGCACTTCCACAACACCCGCGGCACTGGCATCGCCAATGTCTGGGCTGCTGTCGAAGCAGGTGCATCGGTGGTCGATGCCGCGCTCGGTGGTCTGGGTGGCTGCCCCTTCGCGCCGGGCGCCGCAGGCAACGTGTCGAGCGAGGATGTCATCTACATGCTTCACCGTGCAGGCGTGGAGACCGGCATGGACCTCGCCCTGCTGATCGAGGCCAATCGCTGGCTGTCCGGCGTGATGGCCCGCGAACTTCCCTCGATGGTGGCCAAGGCCCCGCCCTTCCCCAAGATCGTTCAGGAGTAATCGAGCAATGGGCTATCGCCTTGGCGTGGACGTTGGCGGCACTTTCACCGACCTCCTCCTGTTTGACACCTCGTCGAGCGCATTCTGGCGGCACAAGACGCCGTCGACCCCGCACGACAGTTCCGAGGGCATCCTGAACGGCGTCACCGCAATCTGTCAGAAGGCCGGGATCACGCCGGGCGACGTCGAATACTTCCTTCACGGCACCACGGTTGCGACCAACGCCGTGCTTGAAGGCAAGGGTTCACGCGTCGGCCTGGTGACCACCGAGGGTTATCGCCACATCATGCAGATCGCGCGCAGCTTCGTGCCGGGCGGGCTGGCTGGATGGATCGTATGGCCGAAACCCCAACCGCTGGCAGCGCTTGAGGATACCGTCACGATCAAGGGGCGGATGAGCGCAGAGGGCTCGGAAATCCGCCCCCTCGACGACGCCGATATCCGCGGGCAATTGGGCGTGCTCAAGGACAATGGCGTGGAGGCGATCACGGTCAGCCTGATCAACGCCTATACCAACGGCACCCACGAAAAGCGCGTCGGCGAACTGGCTGCGGAAATCATGCCGGGCGTGCCTGTATCGCTGAGCCACGAAGTCCTGCCCGAGATGCAGGAGTACGAGCGCACGCTGACCACCGTGGCCAACGCCGCAGTGCGCCCGGTCGTCGGCAAGTACGTGTCGAACCTGCGCTCACGCCTTGCCGATGCGGGCATGAACGGCAAGCTCTCGCTGCTGCGCTCGGATGGCGGCTTGATGAGCGCGCAGAAGGCTGAGGAGCACCCCGTAAACATCCTCATGTCCGGCCCTGCTGGCGGCGTCACCGGCGCGATCTGGGTCGGTCGCAACGCTGGAATCAGGAACATCCTTACTCTCGACGTCGGCGGCACCAGCACCGACGTTGCCCTGATCGAGAACCTTGAAGCCCGCCGCCAGCGCACCACAGAAGTGGGCCACCTCTCCGTCCGCGCTTCGGCGTTGGATGTGAAGACCGTAGGCGCAGGCGGTGGTTCGATCGCCTATGTTCCCGAGCTGACAAGAGCCCTTCGGGTCGGGCCGCAGAGCGCAGGAGCCGTG
>JBEQCK010000229.1:0-4937 GCA_041639335.1 Novosphingobium sp. | reverse complement strand
CCTTCCACACCGTGTGCTTTCTGCAGTGAGTCTGCCCAGGCGGGTCCTGGGGCAGCCAGAGGTCCCTGCACCCCAACTCTGCAGTCAGATGTGACTCTCAGCCAGATGGGCCCTTCGCACTTGGGCAGCATCACCCCGTCGGGCGCCCCGGCCATGACCACGGCGAGATCCTCGCGCCACATGCCGGTCTCGATCGCGTTGATGCGTACCCAGCGCGCCAGCGGGCGGTTCTCGGTAACGTGCTGGCGATGGATCGCCAGCCAGTCACGCGCGAGGATGCGGGCTTGCGGTTTGGCCGCCGGGGCGACCGCATCCTCGAGATCGACGATCACCGCATGCGCGCCGGTGGTCATGGCCTTGCCCAGCTTCTTGTCACTGTCACCGGGAACGAAGAGCCATGATCTTGGCGGCATGCGGCATTGCTCCATTGGGGTGTTGTTATTCGGCCGAGGCGGTTTCCTCCGCCAGCGTCGGATAGTCGGTATAGCCGACCTCGCCCGGGAAATACCACGTCTGTGGCACCCCCTTGTTCGGATTGATGTGCGCTCCGACACGGATGCGTTCGACCAGATCGGGGTTCGAGATGAACGGGCGGCCGAAACTGATCGCGTCGGCGCGGCCCGAGGCAACGTCGGCTGCAGCCTGTTCGGGCGTGTAGTCGCTGTTGAGGACGAGCGGGCCGGTGTAGATCGAGCGGATCAGCGCGTCCTGCTGCGGCACGTCAGTCTGCCCGAACGTTCCGTTGGGCCCCGGCTGGCGAAGTTCGAGGAAGCCGATGCCGAGGTCCTGCAGTACTCGAGCCGCTTCGCCGAAGGTGGCGGCGGGATTGCTGTCGTCCGTGCCTTGCGAATCGCCGTTGGGGGAGAGGCGGACCGAGACAAGGTCCTTGCCCCATACCGTGATCAGTCGTTCGACCACTTCGCGCAGGATGCGGACGCGGTTCTGCGGCGAACCGCCGTAGTCGTCATCGCGCAGGTTCGTCCCATCGCGCAGGAACTGGTCGATCAGATAGCCATTGGCGGCATGAAGCTGCACGCCATCGAAACCGGCCTTCTTCGCGTTTTCGGCGGCAAGCCCGTAATCATCGACAAGGCGCGGCATTTCGTCGAGGCGCAGGGGCCGCGCCGTGGCGAAGTCCTGCTTGCCCTGGGGCGTGTGCGCCTGGCCCGGGGCGCGGGTGGCCGAGGCCGAGACCGGCGGTTCGCCGCCGAGGAAGTACGGGTGAACGATGCGGCCCATGTGCCACAGTTGCATGATGATGCGCCCGCCAGCCTTGTGTACGGCTTCGGTTACCGGCTTCCACGCTTCGGTCTGTTCCGCCGACCAGATGCCCGGTGCGCTCGGCCAGCCCGACCCTTCGCGGCTGATTCCGGTGGCTTCGGAGATGATCAGGCCTGCGCTGGCGCGTTGCCGGTAGTATTCAGCCATGACCGGCGTCGGCACGCCTTCGCCAGTGGCGCGGCCACGGGTGAGCGGCGCCATGATGATGCGGTTCGGTGCTTCGATCGCGCCGAGGCGCAGGGGCTGGAATAGCGGTTCGTGCATGCTAGAGGACCTTTCCGAAGATGACGGGGAAACGCCAGGCTTCCGCCTAAGTTTCGCTTTGCAACTGGATTAGGCAGCGTCAATGATGAATTCAAGTGACGCAGACCTGTCATTTCGCCCCACGCTCAAGCATTTCCTTGCACTGCTGACAGGAAACATTGCACTGGCGCTGGGGCCATGGTTCGTGCGCATTGCCGATAGCGGACCGGTCTCGGCGGGGTTCTGGCGGCTGGCACTGGCGCTGCCGTTGCTCGCCCTGTTTGCATGGCGCAGCAAGGAACCATTGCGCGGCTACCCGGCCAAGGACTGGTGGTTCATTGCCGCAGCCGGCGTGGTCTTTGCGCTCGATCTTGCCAGCTGGCACGTCGGGATCGAGCGGACCAAGCTCGGCAACGCCACGCTGTTCGGGAATTCCGGCAGCGTGATCCTGATGGTGTGGGGCCTGGTGACAATGCACCGCCGCCCGCACTTGCGCGAGTTTGCTGCCGTGGCGATGGCGCTGGGTGGTGCCGGGCTGCTGCTGGGCCGCTCGATGGAGATCGATGCGCGCACCCTGGCAGGAGACCTGTTCTGCATCCTCGCCGGGCTGTTCTACGTGGTCTACATCCTGCTGGTGCAGAACGTGCGCGAGCGACTGCGCCCGTGGAGCCTGCTGTTCTGGTCAAGCCTTGCCGGATGCCCGGTCATGCTCGGCACGGCACTGGCGATGGGCGAGCCGGTACTGGCCCACAACTGGTGGCCGCTGATCGGCCTGATGCTGGCGAGCCAGATCGTCGGTCAGGGCCTGCTGGTCTATTCGCTCGGCCACTTCCCGCCGCTGGTGATCGGGCTCGTCCTGCTCACGCAACCGGCCGTCTCGGTCCTCGTCGGGTGGCTCTCGTTCGGCGAAGTCCTCGCCTTGCCCGACGCCATCGGCATGGCGCTGGTCGGCACGGCGCTCGTACTGGCGCGACTGGGCGAGGGAAAGAGCGCCTAGCTCAGCTCCCGAACGGCCGCGCGCCCAGGTCGCCGAGGCCCACGGTGCCGCTGGCCATGTCGAGCATGCGGTCGAGGCTCTTCTTGGCGGCGAGACGCAGGTCCTCGTCCATCTCGATGCGCGGCTGCAGGTCGCGCAGGGCGAGGTAGAGCTTTTCCATCGTGTTGAGCGCCATGTACGGGCAGATGTTGCAGTTGCAGTTGCCGTCCGCACCCGGCGCGCCGATGAAGGTCTTGTCGGGCACCGCCAGTTCCATCTGGTGGATGATGTGCGGCTCGGTCGCCACGATCAGCGTGTCGCCCGGCATGGTCTTGGCAAACTGCAGGATGCCGCTGGTCGAGCCGACGTAATCGCAGTGGTCGATGATGTGCGGCGGGCATTCGGGGTGGCCGGCCACCGGAGCACCCGGGTGCTGTGCCTTTAGCTTCAGCAGCTCGGTCTCGCTGAAGGCTTCGTGCACGATGCACACGCCCGGCCAGAGCAGCATGTCGCGGCCGAACTTGCGGTTGAGGTAGCCGCCGAGATGCCGGTCAGGCCCGAAGATGATCTTCTGTTCGGGCGGGATCTGGGCGAGGATCGTTTCCGCGCTCGATGAGGTGACGATGACGTCGGACAGCGCCTTCACCTCGGTCGAGCAGTTGATGTACGTCAGCGCGATGTGATCGGGGTGGGCTTCGCGGAAGGCCTTGAACTTGTCGGGCGGGCACGAATCCTCGAGGCTGCAGCCGGCGTCCATGTCGGGCAGGACCACGATCTTGTCAGGCGACAGGATCTTGGCGGTATCGGCCATGAACTTGACGCCGCAGAACGCGATGACGTCGGCATCGGTTTCAGCCGCCTTGCGCGAAAGCTCGAGGCTGTCGCCGACGAAATCGGCAATGTCCTGAATTTCCGGGCGCTGGTAATAGTGCCCGAGGATCACCGCGTTGCGCTCCTTGCGCAGGCGGTTGATCTCGGCGCGCAGGTCGAGGCCGGAAAGGTTCAGGGGCTGGGCAGTCATCGTGTCACATCCTCCCGCCCGCTTGGGCGCGCGGGCGAGAGGCGGACTTAGGGACCTCAACCCGCCGCGGCAATACCTTCAGCGAGCGAAACGAACGGCGGGAACACGGCAAGGCCCATGACCACGCCGAACAGGACCACCACGGCCAGTGCGCTGAATCGGGTGGCGGGGTGCACCGATCCGGTCTCGCGCAGGTCGTGCATGGCGATCAGGCCCACGGCAAAGAGCTGGAATGCGCCCTCGACGATTGGCGTCAGTGTCGGCCCGAGGATCGGCGCGGGCACGAGGCGGCCGATGGCAGGTTCGAGGATCAGGATCATCGCGCCCATCATCAGGCGGCGATGCCACTGCGTTTCGCGGCGCATGGCGATCGCGGCGATGACCATCGCGGCAAACAGCGCTGTGCCGATGTGCGTCAGCGCCAGGAAATAGGCATTGCTGAAAAACGGCGGCACGCGATGCAGTTCGATCGCCATGCGCCCGGTGAACATGCCAAGCCCGGCAATGAACAGGACCAGCGCCAGCGACACCCAGCCGAGCTTGCGGTGCAGCGCGATGTTGCCGGTGAGCGCCAGCTGGTTCTGCATCACGAACATGCCGAGCCAAGACAGCATCGCCACGCCGTGGAGATGGACCCATACCGGTGCGGTGGACGGCGAGGCCATCCCGCGCAGGGCCCACTGGCCGAACGCGAAGACGACGAACACCGCCATGCCGATGGCCATGCGGGTGAAAAAGCGCTGGTCGCGCGAGTACGGATAAACAGTATTGATTGCGGCGGTTGCCATGAGGTGTCTCCACCAGTCCCGAGGCGCCCGCTAGGCGATTCGGTCCGATCTGGCGGTGACGTCAGTCACACCTGCAACCATTTTGCGGTGGCTGGCGCTATTTGTCGCCCCTTATTTGTCGAACGTGACCTCGACCTTGGCCTTGCCGTATCCCGCCACCTGCAGCGGGATCGACAGATTCTGGGCGATGGCTTCCCTGGCGGCCTGGCGGGCAAGGTTCATCAGCACCGGGTTGGCCGCCTGCTGCACGGCCTGCGCTTCGGCTAGGCGCGTGTTGTCGCGGGTCAGCTTGTCCTGGGCATCGCGGCTGATCCAGATACCGTCGCGCAAGTACTGCGCCCGCGCCTCGTCGAGATTGGGGCGGCTGACGGTGAGCGGCGGCAGGCGGACTGCAAGGGTCTGTCCTTCCGCATTCCACGTCAGCCGGTCACGGCCAACTTGCGCGAGGTTGATCGTGTAGTCGATCCGCGCCGGGATCACTGCGACCTGCTTGGAATTGACGAGGCCGAACAGGCGGGAATCGTTGCTCGATACGACAGGGGCAAGCTCGGCGCTGAACACGGTCAGCTTGTCCTGCTTTTCGAACGCGACGAGACTGGTGGCGAGCGGATCGCCAAGATCCAGATCG
>JBEQCK010000228.1:0-4980 GCA_041639335.1 Novosphingobium sp. | reverse complement strand
TGTGGAATTCCTTTGCTTCCTCTGGGGTGAGGTAGGTCCTCAGCCCGAAGCGATCGTCATGATCACTCATTGCCCAATCTCCAGTCGTTGTTGATGTGCGAGAGGCGGAAGACCTCTTTCGGTATCCACGCGGAACTGACCCGCGAGGATGGGGGAACACGGGCGACCGGAGAGGGGCGACCGTGCAAGCTGTTGCGCCTGGGATGAGCGCGGAAGGATGGTTGCGCGGATCATGTGACCTGCGCCTCGAGCATGGCATCGGCGAGCCTGTCGGCGCTGACGCGGGTTTCGTTGTGGCGACGCGTCACCCGCTCGGCCGCATCGCGCAGGCGCTTGGCGGCGGAGATGCGGACCAGCACGGGCTGTGTCTCGACGATCTGGTCCAACCGCGCCTTGGCGTCCTCGTCCCACGCCAATTCGCGAGTGTCGCGCGCCGGGGTCGGCTCGACGGCATCGAGCTGGGTTGCCAGCGGGATGATGTTGAACAGCGCATCGAACAGCGCGTTGCACACCTCCTGCACGAGGTAGGTGGCGCCGGAATAGCCCATGAACGGGGTGCCGATGTGGCGGCGGATCGCCGCGCCAGGGAAGCTGGCCGGAATGTAGATCGACCGGCCACCCTTCTCGGCGCTGTACATGCGTTCGTTGTAGCTGCCGAACAGCACCAGCGGCGGCGTGGCGTGGATCGCGGCGCGCACGTCCTCGTTCCTGGGCTTCACGCCTGCGGTGCGCGAGAAGGCGAAGGTGCAGGGCAGGCCCATGTCATCTTCGAGGAAATGGCGGATGCCGCGCGCATAGGTCTCGTTCGCCACGATGCCGAAGCTGGCCGTGGCGAAGAAGTCCTGCGTGACCGAGCGCCACAGGTCCCACAGCGGCTTGATCGTGGTGTGCTTCTCACGCTCGATGAAGGGCTCTGCATCAAGCCCGAGCTGCGCGGCGAGCGCGCGCAGGAAGCGGGTGGTGCTGTCGAGCCCGATGGGCGCTTGGAAGTAGGGCCGCTCCATCAGCTCGCACAAGTTGCGCCCGAATTCGCGATACATGCAGACATTGGCCTGGGCATCGGCCAGCTTGCGGACGTCGGCGAGATGGCTGCCTAGCGGGAAGACCATGTTGACCTCTGCGCCGATGCCTTCGATCAGGCGGCGGATCTCGTGGACGTCGCTCGCCATGTTGAACATGCCGTACGAGGGGCCGAGGATATTGACCTTGGGCTTCTCGCCTTCCTTGACGGGCTTGACCGCAGGCACCGTCTTCGGCCCGAATTCCGACCACAGCCAGCTCAGCGCACGGTCGGCGCACTGCCACTGATCCTCGTCGATCGTGCGCGGCAGGAAGCGCTTGATATTGGTGCCTTGCGGCGTCACGCCGCCGCCGATCATCTCGGCGATGGAGCCGGTGACGACAACGGCGGGAAGCTCGGGGTCGAGCACTTTCCACGCCCGCTTCATCGCGCCTTCGGTGCCGGTCTTGCCGAGTTCCTCCTCGCCAAGGCCGGTGACGACGATGGGCAGTTCATGCGGGGGCAGGCCATCGGTGTAATGCAGCACCGAAGTCACCGGCAGGTTCTCACAACCCACCGGGCCGTCGATGATCACCTGCAGCCCTTTGACCGCGGTGAAGACATAGACCGCGCCCCAGTAGCCGCCCGCCCTGTCGTGATCGAGGACGAGGGTCATGCCGTGCCTCCCGCGCAACGGGAGATCACGACAAAACGTTGAGCGCCGTGATCGAGGACGAGGGTCATGTGCCCACCGCCTCTGCCGCCTTGCGCGCGGCTTCGTTGAGGGCGGCGTACTTCTTCTTGAAGGCGGGCCGGTCCTGCGGGGTGTCTTCCCAGATCCCGGCGGCATGGCCGGTGCCGACGCCTTCGAAGAACGCGCTCATCCTGTCGAACCGCGCCTTGTTGGCCATCGCCGCGTTGATCACTTGCGCCAGGCTGCCAGCGCCTGCCACACCCATCAGCGGGCGGGCGGAGATCAGGTTGGTGAAGTAGAGCGCCGGGATCGCCTGCGCCTTGGCATGCTGCACCACCGGCGTCGTGCCGATGGCGAGGTCAGGGCGGAATTCCTCGACCGCCGCGATGTCCTGCTCAAGGCTGGCGCGGAACTGGACGCGCACGCCGCGCGCCTCCAGCCATTCGCGATCCGGGTCCGACCAGCGCGTTCGCGGGCAGGCGCTGCCGACATAGGGCACATCCGCGCCGCTTTCGATCAGCAGGCGGGCGACCAGCAGTTCGGACCCTTCATAGCCCGAGACGGTGATGCGGCCCTTGATCGGGTTGGCGGCAAGCGCCGCGCGGATCATCGGCACGAAGCGCGCCTTGGCGGCTTCGACCGTCTCGGCAGGGACGTTGCAGGCAACGCCGATGGCATCGAGCCAAGCCGCGGTGCCCTCCGCACCGACCGGGGCCGAGCCGACGACGGTGCGTCCGGCATGTTCGAATTCGCGGACGCTGGCGGTGTAGAACGGATGGATGGCCGCAACCACCGCGCAATCGAGCGCGGCATAAAGCTCGCGCCATTCGCGGGTGGGGACAACTGGCCCTGCGGCAAGGCCGAGCGGTTCGAGCATCATGCCGATACCGACGGGGTCAGCCGGGAACATCTCGCCCAGCAGCGTCACGGTGGGCTTGTCGGAGCGGGTGGCGGGAGCGGCAACCGGCCCCTGCGCCACTTCCTCGCGCGCATAGGCGAGCATGGCCCCTGCCAGCACGTCCTTGGCCTCGGCGTGGGTGGGAATGCCGAAGCCGGGCACGTCGATGCCGATGATGCGGACACCGTTGATCTGCTTCTTCAACAGGCGCAGCGGCACGCCGCTTGCGGTTGGCACGCAGAGATTGGTTACGACGATGGCATCGTAGTTCTCGGGGTCGGCCAGTCCCTCGACCGCTTCCTTGATGTCCTCGAACAGCTTGCCGGTGACGAGCGTTTCGGAACTGAACGGCACGTAGCCGACCGTGCGGCGCGCGCCGTAGAAGTGCGAGGTGAAGGTCAGGCCGTAGACGCAGCAGGCCGAGCCCGACAGCACGGTGGCGGTGCGCCGCATCCTCAGGCCAACGCGGAGCGAGCCGAAGGCCGGGCACATCGATTGCGGCTGATCGTGCGGGCCGACCGGATAGTCGGCGGCGTAGCGGTCCAGCAATTCGGAGCCTTGCGCCTTGTTGGTCGCCTCGCGCAGCACGTCCGCGCCGGCGTGGCAGCCCCCACCTTCGACCGGCGGATCGAGATCGATCCGGTCGGGCTGGCGCGAGAAGGCCATCGCATCGGTGGCGAGGTCGGTCATGGCCTAGACCTCGTCATAGACCACCTCGAGCGAGGGCTTCTTCTCGAATGATCCGCCGCGCATGTCAGCCTGTGTCGCCGGGACCAACTCGACGTTGCCTCCGGTGTCTTCGGGGGAGAAGAGGCCAAGCAGTCCATCCTGGTCGAGGGGCGTGGGCTGCCGCGGCGGCGCCGACGCGACATTGGACGCAAGCTCTGCAAAGAGACTGCCCCATTGACCGCCGGGCTTGCCGATAATCTGGTAATTCGCCGACTTGCGCCGGATATCCTCGTCCGCCGGGATGGCGCAGAGAACCGGGATGTCGACCGCGTTGGCAAAGGCCTGCGCCTCGCCCGTGCCATCGTCCTTGTTGATGATCATGCCGGCAACGCCGACGTTGCCGCCCATCTTGCGGAAGTATTCGACCGCCTTGCAGACGTTGTTGGCGACATAGAGCGACTGCAGGTCGTTCGAGCCGACGACGATGACCTTCTGGCACATGTCGCGGGCGATCGGCAGGCCGAAGCCGCCGCAGACTACGTCGCCGAGGAAATCGAGCAAGACGTAGTCGAAGCCCCAGTCATGGAAGCCGAGCTTCTCGAGGAGTTCGAAGCCGTGGATGATGCCGCGCCCGCCGCAGCCGCGGCCGACTTCAGGGCCACCCAATTCCATTGCGAACACGCCATCGCGCTGGAAGCAGACATCTTCGATGCGCACTTCTTCCCCTGCCAGTTTCTTGGCCGAGGAAGTCTCGATGATGGTGGGGCAGGCCTTGCCGGCGAAAAGCAGGCTGGTCGTATCGGACTTGGGATCGCAGCCGATCAGCAGCACCCGCTTGCCCTGCTGGGCGAGCATGTAGCTGAGGTTGGAGAGCGCGAAGCTCTTGCCCGAGCCGCCCTTGCCGTAGATCGCGATGATCTGCGTCTCTTTCTTTACCCCGCCGGTGTGCGGCGCGTCGGGCTCGATCGCGGCTTCATCGCGCAGAGCAGCGGCATGTGTATCCAGCATCGTCATGCGCAGTTGCTCCAGTCGAGGACCATCTTGAGGCAGTCGGCATCGAGGAAGGCTTCCGGATAGGCATCCGGGGCTTCCTCGGCGGGGCGCTGGTGCGAAACCAGGCCAGAGAGATCGAGCGCGCCGCTGTCGATCAGGGCGCGGGTAGAGGTAAGATCGTCCGGGCCCCATTCGGCTGCGACGCGAAAGCGTGCTTCGGCACGGAAGGCGGGGGCGAAGGCGAAGCTCGGACGGTTGGCGTAGAAGCCTGCCAGCACGATCTCGCCCTTCTTGCGCAGGCGCGGGACCAGCAGGTCGAGGCAATCGGCATCGCCGCTGGCATCATAGATGTTGGCGTAATCGTGCCGGTCATCATCCTTGGGGGCGATGACGTCGTACCCTTGCGCACCGGTGCGGCGGGCTGGCTTGTGCTCCCAGACCGTCGGGGCAGGGGCGCCGGCAGCAATGGTCATCCGCGCGAGCAGGCGACCCAGCGTGCCGTGGCCGATGATCAGATCAGGCGGATCGCCGCCGTTCATCGCGTGAAGCGCAGTGGCGGCGAGCGCGAACAGGACTCCGTCCCGGCCCAGCGACTCGGAGACGGGCAGGGCGCGCGCCGATGGCACGATCACCTGCCGCGCTGTGCCGCCGAACAGGCCGCGCGCATCGCGATAGCAGGTCGCGCCGGGGACAAAGACCCAGTCGCCGATGCGGGCCTGCACTTCG
>JBEQCK010000227.1:0-5018 GCA_041639335.1 Novosphingobium sp. | reverse complement strand
AAGGTCGCCCTGCGCCAGCTTGCCACCAGCCTGACGCTGCCGGACTTCGCCGCCAACATGGCGATGGAATACCGCATCGGTGCCCGCGTTCTTGTCCTGCCGGACTTTGCCGAAGGCGTGCGCGCCGTCATTGTCGACAAGGACCACGCACCGAAGTGGTCGCCCGCCACGGCAGAGGCCGTCACCGACGACCTGCTCGACCAGATTTTCGCGCCGCTGGGCGCTGCTGACGAATGGAAACCGCTATGACTTACGAAACCATCCTCGTCGAACAGAAGGGTGCCGTCACCCTCATTACGCTGAACCGCCCGCAGGCGCTGAATGCGCTCAATTCGCAGGTTCTGGCCGAACTGATCGAAGCCTTTGCCGCTTATGAAGCCGACGCCTCGCAGCGTTGCGCGGTGCTGACCGGCTCGGGCGAGAAGGCCTTTGCCGCAGGGGCCGACATCAAGGAAATGTCGGAAAAGCCGGCAGCCGACTTCTACAACGAAGACTTCTTCTCGAAGTGGACCAGCCACCTCGTCAAGACCACGCGCAAGCCGTGGATCGCGGCGGTCAACGGCTTCGCGCTCGGCGGCGGCTGCGAACTTGCCATGATGGCTGATTTCATCATCGCTTCGGAAAACGCCAAGTTCGGCCAGCCCGAGATCAAGCTTGGCGTGGCCCCCGGCATGGGCGGCTCGCAGCGCCTTACCCGCGCGGTGGGCAAGGCCAAGTCGATGGACATGTGCCTGACCGGCCGCATGATGGACGCCGCCGAAGCTGAACGCTCGGGCCTCGTCACCCGCGTCGTGCCGCTGGCAGACCTGCTCGCCGATGCGCTCAAGACCGCCGAGGCTATTGCCGCGATGCCGCCGATGGCCGCCGTCGCCAACAAGGAAATGGTCAACGCCGCGTTCGAGACCACGCTCGACCAGGGCCTGCTGTTCGAACGCCGCGTCTTCCAGATCCTCACCGCCAGCGAGGACAAGGCCGAGGGCATGAAGGCCTTCATCGAAAAGCGCCCCGGCGTGTGGAAGGGGCGTTGACGCCATGAAGATCGCATTCATCGGCCTTGGCAACATGGGTGGCGGCATGGCCGCGAATCTCGTCAAGGCGGGCCACGATGTCCACGCCTTCGACCTTGCCGAAGCGGCGCTCGAACGGGCCAAGGAAAACGGCTGCACCACCTACACGTCCGTGAAGGAAGCGGTGCAGGGTGCCGATGCCGTCGTCTCGATGCTGCCCAACGGCGCCATCGTGAAGTCGGTCTACAGCGCCGACGTGATCGGACAGGCGCCGACTTCCGCACTGCTGCTCGATTGCTCGACCATCGACGTCGCCACCGCGCGCGAGGTTGCCTCGGCAGCTGATGCCGCCGGCTATGTCATGGTCGACGCGCCTGTCTCGGGCGGCATTGCTGCGGCAAACGGCGGCACGCTGACCTTCATGGTCGGCGGCAGCGATGATGCCTTCGCCCGCGCCGAGCCGATCCTTGCCGCCATGGGCAAGGCGGTGATCCACGCTGGCGCCAGCGGGGCCGGGCAGGCCGCCAAGATCTGCAACAACATGCTCCTGGGCGCCTCGATGGTCGCCACCTGCGAGACTTTCGCCATGGCCGAGAAGCTGGGCCTCGACCTGCAGACCTTCTACGACATCTCGTCCAAGGCCTCGGGCCAGTGCTGGTCGATGACCTCGTACTGCCCGGTCCCCGGCGTCGGCCCGCAAAGCCCCGCCGACAATGGTTATCAGGGCGGCTTTGCCACCGCACTGATGCTCAAGGACCTCAAGCTCGCCATGGCAGCAGCCAAGGACGCCGGGGCCGATGTCCCGATGGGCCAGCGCGCGGAAGAGCTCTATTCGGCTTTCGCCGACGCGGGCAACGCCAGCCTCGATTTCTCGGCCATCATCAAGTCGCTGTAACTAGACAGGCCTGCGCCCCGCGTAGGCGGGGGCCTCAGTCGTTTTACTCTGCCCTTCCGTAACACCACCGAGGCCCCCGCCTGGGCGGGGGCGCAGCGGCGGACAATCATCGCGTCTTTGCTGCGATGATCCGCCCGATGGGGTCGTTCGCAAGCGACCTCGCCGCTCGTGCGGGACGCGTGGTGACAGCCTTGGGCGCCTCATACCGGTAGGCGAGTTCGCGCCGCACTGGCGCGGGCTTTACCGTCACTTCGGGCCGAATGCCCTTGAGGAAATCCGCCCCTATGGCCTTGCGTGGCGCTGCCACCGCCTTGGGCTTTTCCGCCGCGGCCAGTAGCGTGACCCGCTCCTTCCGGCCCGGCTTGTCCGGATAGATGAAGCCATTGACCGGCCAGGCCGTGGTGCCGAGGTTACCGATCGGCGCGTACCACACACGCACTTCCGACCAGTCGTTCGCCTCGGACACATCCACCGCGCGCACGTTGTCCTCGATCTGCCCGCGCCGTCCGTCGATGGGCGACCAGTTGGCATGGCGCAGCAGCACGGTGCGCGAATCGATCACCCGGCTCACGGCCGCCACATGGCCCAGTTCCATCCGGCCATAGGGTGCAAAGCTCATCACGGCGCCCACTTTCGGGCGATGGCCGCGGGCATAGCGCCCCTCGGCCTGGTCCCACCAGGTCAGCGCATCGCCAAAGATCTGGATGCCGCTGATCGAGCGCGCATAGGGCACGCACTGCAGGTAGGGCAGGGGCGCGTCCTCGCCGCGATAGTCCGAAGAACTGGCGGAAAAGCCCCGCTCGCCGCGCATTTCGGGCATGTCCACGGCTTCGGCCATGGCGTTCCCGCAAGGCAGCGCGGCGGCGATCACGACAAAGATCCGGAACCCTCTCATCACGCCTCGGAGTAGAAAGTTTAGGTCAATGTAATGTTGCGCAGATTGGTTAATGGCCGGCTAAACAATAGTTAGTCCTGTGCGCTGCCCTTGCCTTTCGTCGCACAAACAGCCACGGGAGGCCCATGCGCCCTCAGGTCATCATTATCGGACGCCCGAACGTCGGCAAATCGACGCTGTTCAATCGCCTCGTCGGCAAGAAGCTGGCGCTGGTGGACGATCAGCCCGGCGTGACGCGCGACCGTCGCTTCGGCGATGCGACGCTGCTCGGGCTGGATTTCACCATCGTCGACACCGCCGGTTGGGAAGATCTCGATCCCGACACGCTGCCCGGCCGCATGCGCCAGCAGACCGAAGCCTCGCTCGTCGGCGCTGACGTCGCGCTGTTCGTGATCGATGCGCGCGCCGGCGTCACCCCGCTCGACGAGGAAATCGCCCGCTACTTGCGCCAGAGCCGCGTGCCCATCGTACTCATGGCCAACAAGGCCGAAGGCCGCCAGGGCGATCCCGGCATCTATGACGCCTTTGCCTTGGGCTTTGGCGAACCCGTCGCCTTCTCCGCCGAGCACGGTCAGGGCCTTGCCGACCTGTTCGAAGCGCTGCGCCCGCATCTCGAACCCAAGCAGGTCGAAGAGGACGAAGACGCCGAGGCAGAAGGCGGGGAAGAAGAGGAATTCGATCCCGAATCCGTCCTCAAGCTGGCCATCGTCGGCCGCCCCAATGCGGGCAAGTCCACGCTGATCAACAAGCTGCTGGGCGAAAACCGCCTGCTCACCGGGCCTGAAGCTGGCATCACCCGCGATTCCATCGCCATCGACTGGCAGTGGTTCGATCCTGAGCGTGAGGGCTACCGCCCGGTCCGCCTGATCGACACGGCGGGCATGCGCAAGAAGGCCAACGTCACCGAAAAGCTCGAGAAGATGTCGGTCGCCGATGCGCGCCACGCCATCGACTTTGCCGAAGTCGTCGTGCTCACGCTGGATGCCACGCGCGGGCTTGAGCATCAGGATCTCAAGATCGCCTCGATGGTGCTCGAAGAGGGCCGCGCCCTGATGATCGCGATCAACAAGTGGGACGTCGCCGAAGACCCCTCGGGCCTGTTTCAGGGCGTGCGCAAGGCGCTGGACGATGGCCTCGCGCAAGTGCGCGGCGTGCCGCTGCTCGCCATCTCGGGCCGCACCGGCAAGGGGCTCGACGAACTGCTCAAGGCCGCGTTCGAAATCCGCGCCGCCTGGTCGAAGCGCGTGCCCACTGCCGCATTGAACCGCTGGTTCGACGATGCGCTCGCCGCCAATCCGCCGCCCGCACCCGGCGGTCGCCGCATCAAGCTGCGCTACATCACCCAGGCCAAGACGCGCCCGCCGGGCTTTGTCCTGTTCGGCACCCGGCTCGATCAGCTGCCCGAAAGCTATCGCCGCTATCTGGTCAACGGTATCCGCCGCGAACTCGGCTTTGATGCCGTGCCGATCCGCCTGACCCTGCGCAGCCCCAAGAACCCCTTCGCGAAGTAAGGGGCAGCAGCCTCAGTTCTTACCCCCGTCACCCTGAACTTGTTTCAGGGTCCATCGCGCCGTAAACACAGGTGGTGCGTTGGAAAGGGCCACGCCGCGTCGTTGCTTTGCCACACCACCCTCCGTGCAGGCGGAAGGATGGACCCTGAAACGAGTTCAGGGTGACGACGAACTGTGAGGCAACGTTCTTTTTGATCGGGAAGGTTCCGCAATGCCTAATGCCGCACTCCCGCTAAACCGCACCTCGCTACCGCAAGGGCTTGGTGGAACGATGTGGCGCGGCATTCGGGGCAAGTGCCCGCGCTGCGGGGGCACGCATCTGTTCACGCGCTTCCTCAAGCCGGTCGAGCGCTGCCGCTTGTGCGGCCAGAACTGGACGCTCCACGCCGCAGACGACTTTCCGCCCTACATCTCGATCCTGCTGACCGGGCACATCATGGCCCCGGTGATCATCGAACTGGGCTTGCACACCGGCCTGCCCGGCTGGGCGATGATGCTGATCGTCGCGGTAATGGCGCTGGCGCTGCTCGTCGGCCTGCTCCAGCCCGCCAAGGGCGGCGTGATCGCGCTGCAATGGTGGCTGGGCATGCACGGCTTTGCTGGGCGAGCCGGGAAGGTCGAGGCGGAGGTATTACCCTGATCCTCCCTGTTTTCGCTGAAAGCGCAAACGGGGAGGTGGCAGCGCGCAGCGCTGACGGAGGGGTAACGGC
>JBEQCK010000226.1:0-5049 GCA_041639335.1 Novosphingobium sp. | reverse complement strand
TCCGCTCTACCTCAACAACAAGGCGGTGCAGCCCAACACCGACCTTGCGGTGACCGACAAGTTCACCGGGGAAGTCGCCTTCCGCACCGCGCTTGCCACGCCCGACGTGATCGACGAGGCCATTGCCGGTGCAGTGCGGGCGGCGGAGCCGATGGCAAAGCTCGCCAGCTATGAAAAGCGCGACGTACTCGACCACTGCGTCAAGCGCTTTGCCGAGCGCAAGGACGAACTGGCCTATGCCCTGTGCATCGAAGCCGGAAAGCCGATTGCCGATTCCGAAGGCGAGGTCGGCCGCCTGATCGACACCTTCCGCATCGCCGCCGAAGAAGCCACCCGCAACTACGGCGAAGTCCAGCCGCTCGATATCAGCCCCCGTGCCAAGGGCTACATGGGCATGTGGAAGCGTGTGCCGATCGGCCCGTGCAGCTTCATCTCGCCCTTCAACTTCCCGCTGAACCTTGCCGCGCACAAGATCGCACCCGCCATCGCCATGGGCTGTCCCTTCGTGATGAAGCCCGCGTCGCTTACCCCGCTGGGCGCGATCATCATGGGCGAAGTGCTGGCGGAGTGCGATGTCCTGCCGGAGGGGGCATTCTCGATCCTGCCTGCCAGCCGCGATGGCGCCGATCTGTTCACGACCGATGACCGGCTCAAGCTCCTGTCCTTCACCGGCTCGCCGGGCGTCGGCTGGGAACTCAAGGCCAAGGCGGGCAAGAAGAAGGTCGTCCTCGAACTCGGCGGCAACGCAGCCGTGGTGGTCGACAAGGACGCCGACCTTGAACACGCACTCGCCCGCATCATCTTCGGCGGGTACTATCAGTCCGGTCAGTCGTGCATCCACGTCCAGCGCGTGAACATCCACGCCGACATATACGACCAGTTCCGCGACATGCTGGCGGCCAAGGTCAAGACGCTGAAGTCCGGCGACCCCAAGAACCGCGATACCTTTATCGGTCCGATGATCTCGGCCAAGGAAGCCCAGCGCCTCAAGACCTGGATCGACGCTGCAGTCGCTGGCGGCGCCAAGCTGCTTGCCGGCGGTGGCTGCGATGGCAACATGCTCGAAGCTACCCTGCTCGAAGGCTGCAGCCGCGATATGGACGTCTACACCGAAGAGGCCTTCGGTCCCGTCGTCATCCTGTCGAAGTTCACGGATTGGGATGCCGCGCTCGAGGAAGTGAACGACAGCAAGTTCGGTCTCCAGGCCGGTCTGTTCACGGCCGACATCCACAAGGTCATGGACGCCTGGGACAGGCTCGACGTCGGTGGCATCGTCGTCAACGATGTCTCTTCCTATCGCGTCGACAACATGCCCTACGGCGGGGTCAAGGATTCCGGCCTCGGCCGTGAAGGAATCCGCTTCGCCATGGAAGACATGTCCGAGATCCGGAACATGGTCATCCGCAGGAAGTGATTTCCGATGCAGAAAAGATGCCAGTCTTTCCGATATGTTTCCAAAGTTTCTGATTAGCCACTTGAACCAAGGGGTAAGAGTGTCCTAACCTGAAGCTCAACGGGGTCGCATTGCAGCACTTCCGGCAGGAGCTATCGCACAAGGCAAAAGCCGCGCGATACGCAGGGCCGGTGGGGACGAGGGGCAATGCTGGGTACTATCTTGCGAATCAGGCAGCTCGCGGCAACTTGCCGGGCCCTACCGCGTTCCGCTGCCATGGCGATGGCGTTCTGCCTTGCCATGGCCGGGGCTGCGCTTGGTGCGTCCTCCCTTGTGTCACCATCGCTGCAGGCTCAGGGGACCGCTCCGGCGGTGCTGCGCGGCCACGTCGGTGTTGCGTCATGCGCGGGTTCTACCTGCCATGGCCGTAGCGTCGCCGATGGTGCCGTCGTCCGGCAGGACGAACTCATGCGCTGGCAGGAAGATTCTTCCCCCTCGGGTGCGCACAGCCGCGCCTGGCGCGTGATGCAGGAACCGCGCGGGCAGGCCATCGTCAGGCGGATGGGCCTTGATGCAGCGGGCGTTCAGCGGGAATGCGCCGGTTGCCACGCCTCGCCGGGTTCGGCGCGTCCTTCCGATGGTGTCGATTGCGAAGCGTGCCACGGCGCCTCGGGCGGCTGGCTCTCGTCCCACTACACCGTCGGCGCCAGCCACGCCCGCAACGTCGCCCAGGGCATGACCGATCTGACCCGCCCGCAAGTCAAGGCGCAGGTCTGCCTTGACTGCCATTTCTCGGGCGATGCCAGAGGGCAATTCATCGCCCACCGGATCATGGCCGCTGGCCACCCGCGCATCTCGTTCGAGCTGGACCTGTTTACCACGCTTCAGCAGCACCACGATGAGGATGCCGACTACGTTCAGCGCAAGGGCGGCAAGACCAACTCGATGCGCATGTGGGCCGTGGGTCAGGCCGAGGCCGTGAAGCGCAGCCTCGAGCTCTACAGCCAGCCTGCTCGCGCCATGGATGGCATCTTCCCCGAGTTCACGTTCTACGATTGCCACTCCTGCCACCGCCGCATTTATGATGGTGAAGACGGGAACGTCACGGCAATCCGCAATCCCGGCCGCCCCATCGATCTCGGCACGCCGCCGTATAACGACGAGAACATGATCATGCTGCTGGCGGCGGCACGTGTCATCGCGCCCGATGCCGCTGCCACGTTCGACGCGCGGGCCAAGGCTTTCCACAAGGCGATGCTCGCGAACCGCGCCGAAACCGTCGCCGCGGCACAGGCACTGAGGCAGTCTGCCGATGCGCTTTCCGCGCGCTTCGCCGCTGCCAGTTTCACGCGGGATCAGACTTTCGCGATCATGGACTCGATTGCCAGCGACGCGATTGGCGAACGTTACACGGACTATGAAGGCGCAGTGCAGTCGGTCATGGCAGTCGACACGCTGCTCAACGGCCTCGTCAATCAGGGCATGGTTTCAGCAGGTTCCGCCAGCGGTCTGCGCGTGCAGATCAACCAGGCCTATGCCGCCGTGCGTGATCCGAACGGTTTCCAGCCTCTCGCATTCCGCCGCGCTCTGGGCAGCGCGGTCCGATCCATCCGGAGCCTTCGCTGATGCGTATGCCGTTGGCTTTCCGGCAGACTACCGCCGTCGCACTCGCGCTCTCTCTCACCTTGTCTGGGTGCGGCGGTGGTGACTCTGGCTCGGGCGGCACATTCACGCCGACACCTACCCCGACATCGTCTTCGCGCTTCTTCGCCGACCCCGCGCAGGAAGCCCTGACTGCTGCCGAAGTCCAGCAAATCATTGCGCAGGCGGTGGGAGAGGCGAAAGCGCTCAACTACCCGGCAATCATCGCAGTGGTCGATCGTGTCGGCAACGTCCTGGCTGTTTTCCGCATGAACGGTGCCGCAACGCGGATGATCATCAGCCCGCGCACCGCCACGGGCGAGATTTCGCCGCGTGAAGTCGATGCCCAGGGGCTCGAGGTCGAAGCGACGATGGGCGCCATTTCGAAGGCTGTCACCGCTGCCTACCTTTCGTCGAGCGGCAATGCCTTTTCCACCCGCACGGCCAGCATGATCGTGCAGGAGCATTTCCCGCCAGCCCCGAATACGCCGGGGCTTGAATCCGGCCCGCTCTTCGGCGTGCAGTTCAGCCAGCTGCCTTGTTCCGACCTTTCCGCCCGCTTTGCCACCGGCAACGCCGGAAGCGCGGCCTTCATCGGTCCGAAGCGCGCTCCACTGGGGCTTGCCGCCGATCCGGGCGGACTGCCGCTTTACAAGAACGGAGTCGTCGTTGGCGGCATCGGCATCATGGCGGACGGCGATTATGCCTACGACCCCGATGTGACCGACGTCGATGGCGATCCTGAAGAATTCATGGCGCTCGCCGGCATCCAGGGCTTCGCACCGCCGGCTGAAATTCGCGCCGATCGCATCCCGGTCGATGGTTCCACGCTGCGTTTTGCGGATGCGCGGGTCGAAGGCCTTCACCCGCTCCAGACCAGTTTTTCCGCAATCAACAACTCGGCTGGCACTCTCATCCCGGTGCGTGGCTACTATGACGGCACCGCAGTTCTCGCCGGAACGCCCTATGGCACCGAGGCGAGCGGTATTCGCCGTGCCACTTCCAGCGAGTTTTCGCTGGCCGATGCCTACGTGCTGAGCAACGGTTCTGGCGTAAACCGTTATCCGATCAAGCCCGGAACCGATTCTGCGGCGGTCGGCACGCCTTTAAGTGCGGCCGAAGTGCGTGCCGTGCTGGAGGAAGCCTTCACGATCATGACGCGCGCCCGCGCGCAGATCCGCCGCCCTCTTGACAGCCGCGCCCAGGTCTCGATTTCCGTGGTCGATACTTATGGCGAAGTGCTCGGCCTGGTCCGGGGCCCTGATGCACCGATCTTCGGTATCGACGTGTCACTGCAGAAGGCTCGCACCGCAGCCTTCTTCTCGAACCCGGTCGCAGCCGAACAGCTTCTCGCCAATACCGATGCCGAAATCCCGGCGTTCGTTCAGCGTACCCGCGATTTCCTCGGCGATCAGACTGCATTGACGGGCAAGATAGCCTTTGCAGACCGTTCCGGCGGCAATTTGTCGCGCCCGTTCTTCCCGGATGGCGAGGTGGGGCGTCCCCACGGCCCGCTCTCGCGCCCGATCACCGATTTCAGTCCGCTTGCCACCGGTCTGCAGATCGCGCTGGTCAAGGCCAACCTGCTACAGCACGCGGTCTTCGTCGAAGGCTCCCTCAACGCGCGCGATGTCGTGCAGCGGTGCACCGCAGTGCCGGATACGCCCACTGGCAAGAAGCGCCTGGCCAACGGCATCCAGATCTTCCCCGGCTCGGTTCCGATCTACCGCAACGGCAAGCTGGTCGGTGCCATCGGCATCTCCGGTGACGGTATCGATCAGGACGACATGATCGCGTTCCTCGGAACGCACAACGGCGGCGCCAAGGCGGGTACCATCGGCAATGCGCCGAAGGAAATCCGGGCCGATACCATCGTCGTCCCGGTCGGGCAGGGCGTTCGCCTGCGCTATGTGAACTGTCCCTTCGCGCCGTTCCTCGACACCACCGATCAGAACGTTTGCGAGGGCAAGTGATGCAGCAGGTCGCTCTCCTTCTCGCACCGGTCCTCGGCATTA
>JBEQCK010000225.1:1468-5063 GCA_041639335.1 Novosphingobium sp. | reverse complement strand
CTTGAACGCGGCCGAGCCGGTAACGTTGGTGCGTTCGCCGACGTTGACGAAACGCGAGCCGGTAAATGTATCGGTCATGGAAATCAGGCAGCCATTACAAAAGGTTCAAGCCCGGCGAGGCGGGTCGCGATGGCAGGCACGGCCATCTTGCGAGGCGGGAGGGCCTGGACCGCCTGCGCCATCGCGGCAATGTGCGCAGGCGTCGAGCCGCAGCAACCGCCGAGCACGTTGACCTGGCCGTGATCGGCCCATTCCTTGACGAGGCCTGCGGTGGTCTGCGGCATCTCGTCATATTCGCCCAGTTCGTTGGGAAGCCCTGCGTTGGGGTAGACCATGATCAGCGTGTCGGCGATTTCCGACAGGGCCTTGACGTGCGGGCGCAACTGGGTGGCGCCGAACGAGCAGTTGAGGCCGACGGTCAGCGGCCTGGCGTGGCGTATCGCGTACCAGAAGGCTTCGACGGTGTGGCCCGAGAGATTGCGGCCGGAAAGGTCGGTTAGCGTCATCGACATCATGATCGGGATTTCGCGTCTCAAGTCCTTCTCGACCTTGCGTACCGACATGACACCGGCCTTGGCGTTGAGGGTGTCAAACACCGTCTCGATCAGGATGAAGTCCGCGCCACCTTCGACCAGCGCGTGGACCTGTTCGGCATAGACGTCGACAAGGTGGTCCCAGTCGATTTCGCGAAAGCCAGGGTCATTGACGTCCGGGCTGAGCGAGAGGGTCTTGTTGGTCGGGCCGATGGCACCGGCAACAAAGCGGGGCTTGCCGTCCTTTGCCGTGAATTCATCGGCGACACGGCGGGCTAGTTTGGCGCTCTCCACGTTGATTTCGCGCACGAGGTGTTCGGCAGCGTAATCGGCCTGGCTGATGCGGTTGGCGCTGAAGGTGTTGGTTTCGGCGATGTCGGCCCCGGCCTCGAAATAGGCGCGGTGGATCGATTCCGGCACTTCTGGCTTGGTCAGTGCAAGGATGTCGTTGTTGCCCTTCTGGTCCTTGGCCAGACCCAGCGTCCCCGCATAGTCCGCCTCGGACAGCTTGAAGTTCTGGATCTCGGTGCCGAAAGCGCCATCGGTGATAAGGATGCGCTGCGCGGCCTGTTCGAGGAAGGCTGTGCGGGCAGTAGAGGGCAGCAAGGTCACGCGGCTTTCTCCAGCGCCGGGGCCTTGGGGCGAAGGCCAAGCAGGTGGCAGATCGCGTAGGACAGCTCGGCGCGGTTGAGGGTGTAGAAGTGGAAATCGCGCACGCCGCCGGCATAAAGGCGACGGCAGAACTCGGCGGCGATGGTCGCGGCGACGAGTTGGCGCGAGGCGGGGTGGGTGTCGAGACCTTCGAACAGGCCGTCCATCCACGCCGGGATCGCCGCTCCGCAGGCTGCGGCGAACTTCCGGGTCTGCGCGACGTTGGAGACCGGCAGGATGCCGGGGAGGACCGGCGCGTCGATGCCGGCCGCTGCCAGCTTGTCGCGGAAGCGGAAGAAGGTTTCGGGTTCGAAGAAGAACTGGCTGATGGCGCGGGTGGCACCGGCATCGAGCTTGCGCTTGAGGTTGTCGATGTCGGCTTGGCTGCTCGGCGAATCCGGGTGCGATTCAGGGTATGCAGCAACCGAGATTTCGAACGGAGCGATCTCTTTCAGCCCCGCAACCAGTTCGGCGGCGTTGGCATAGCCATCGGGGTGCGGCGTGAACGGCACGCCGGGGGCGCCCATGTCGCCACGCAGGGCGACGATGTGGCGCACGCCCGCTTCCCAGTAGCTTTCGGCAACTTCGCGGATCTCGGCCTTGGTGGCATCGACGCAGGTCAGGTGCGCGGCGGCAGGGAGCCTGGCTTCCTTGATGATGCGCGCGACGGTGCCGTGGGTGCGATCACGGGTGGAGCCGCCCGCGCCATAAGTGACCGAGACGAACTTTGGCTGCAGTGGCCCCAGCGTTTCTACCACGTCCCAGAGCTGCGCCATCAGCGCGTCGGTCTTCGGCGGGAAGAATTCGAACGACACGTTGATGTCGCCCGGCAGCCCGGCGAAGAGCGGGGTGTCGAGCGCGGTGCGGGCTTCGCGTAACTGATCGTAACTGGCGTTCATGGGGCTTTCCGGCTTTGCCGTGGTTCAAGTTGCGCCACGTTGTCTTCGCCCAGGCTGGCTTCCCGGCGGGTGCCGGTCCACAGCTTGACGACGAGTTCGTGGCCCGCAAGCGCGCGGGTTTCGTGGGGGATGAAACCGGCATCGCGCAGCATCGCCTCGATCTGCGCATCGGAGAAGCCGAGGCGGGCGTGGGCGTGGGTCTGGCGAAGGTCTTCGCGATCATGGGCGGCGAAATCGACGATGGCGATGCGGCCACTCGGCGCTGTGACGCGGGCGGCGCCTGCCAGCACGGCTTCGGGCGCCTGGGCATAATGCAGGACCTGGTGGAACAGCACTGTATCGAAGCTGCGCGCGGCGAACGGGATCTGCGCAAAATCACCTTGCACCAGCTCGACGCTGTCGGCGGGCAAGTGCTGCAGTCGCGCGCGGGCGATGCGCAGCATGTCCGGGCTCTTGTCGAAAGCGACGACGTGGCCGGCATGAGGGGCCAGCAGATCGGCGATGCGGCCGGTGCCGGTGCCGACGTCGAGCAGGCGGCCCAGCCCTTCCGCGCCCGAGAGATCGAGCAGCATTTCGGTCAGCGCGGCTTCGACGGGGCCGTCTTCGATGTGGAGCGAGCGCAACTCGTCCCACTCTTCGGCGTGGCGCGAGAACCAGTCGAGCGCGTGGGATTCGCGCGAGGCGCGGATCGCGTCGAGGTGCTGGCGGTCTTCGGCGCAGCGACGGCCAAAGGCGGTGTCTTCCTGCTCCGCCACGGCAAGCAGCCGTGCAATCGCGGCGGCAAGCGGGCTGCCCGAGCTTTCGGAGATCGAGCTGCGCAGGAATACCCACGCGCCTTCCTTGCGACGCTCTGCCAAGCCCGAATCACACAGGATCTTGATATGGCGCGACACGCGCGGCTGGCTTTGCCCCAGAACTTGCGCGACTTCGCCCACCGCCAGCTCCATGCTGGCGAGGAGGCGCAGGATGCGCAGGCGCGTCGGGTCGTCAAGCGCGCGAATGGCGTCGTGGATGGCCATGTGGAAGGGCATATAAAGAAACCTTTATACGTGTCAACGGATATAACAATTACGTTATATCAATTGTTACGGTTCCTCTCGTCAAGGACAAGGATGCATTTGCCTTAGCCACTGGCCACTTATAGAACAGCCCCGTTCGGCTCCACGCCGGGCGGTGTCCCGTCCGCGAACAGCCCAGAAACAGCCCAGAGAGGGAACTCGATGAAGAAGTACACAAGCCTCGCGATCGCAGCTGCAGCAGCCCTTGCACTGTCCGCGTGCGGCAAGTCCGAAGATGCGTCCGAAGCGGCTGCCGAAGACACGGTGGAAATGCCTGCGGACGAACTGCCGGCGATGGAGCCTTCGGCAGAAGCCGCGCCGATGGCACCCGTGGTCGACGCTTCGGCGGCAGCTGACGCAGAAGCCAACGCCGTGCGTGACACGGCCAACAATGCGGCAGCGGTGGCAGCAGCGGCGCAGGCGGCAGCTGAGGACGGCGAAGATCCGCAGACCC
>JBEQCK010000225.1:0-1458 GCA_041639335.1 Novosphingobium sp. | reverse complement strand
GCCGCCCGCGACCCTTGCCATGGCCATGCGCCGCAACCCCTTGCGCACACTCGGTATCGCCGCCCTGATCGGCCTTGTCAGTGCATGCGGTTCAAGCGAGGATGAGACGCCCGGTGGCGTATCACGCGATGACGCCAAGGCACTGGACGCGGCGGCAGAGATGCTCGATGCGCGCCCGCAGCCTGCCTTGCCGGAAGCCACAGTTCCCGCTCAGGATGCGCCCACGCCGTTTGCCAGCTGATCACGCAGGCGCGCCACGAGCCATAGCCTGATCGCGCCGGCGAGGCCCGGCGGCATTTCCACCCTGATCCGTTCGGCATCGACCCGCGCGACCAGCGCATTGATCGGCGTGCCCTCGGCGACAGCGGCTTCGCGCAGCATGTCCCAGAACATCGGCTCGAGGCTGATCGACGTCTTGTGTCCGGCAATCTCGACCGAGCGCTTTACCGGCGGGTGGTACGGGTTGGTCATACTCCAAGGATACGAATTATTGGGGGTGGCCCGCAACCGGCATCGCTCCTACCCCTTGCATGATGGAAACCGGCTACGAAGCGCTGAGCGAGAAGGAAAGGGAAACCCTGCTCCTGTTGCTGGGCGGGCATGATGCGAAATCGATCGCAAGGCACCTCGGCTTGTCGGTGCACACCATCCACGAACGGCTGCGCGAGGCGCGGCGAAAGATGGGCACGGCCAGCAGCCGCGAGGCGGCGCGCCTGCTGCACGAGCTCGAAGGTGCACCCTCGAGTAATTTGGTCAAATGCATGGCCAAATCCTTGAGGAACAAGGGAATCGGGGATGCCGCTGACAACGCCGGGGCATACCCAGTGGATCAGCCAGACCAAGCCGCAGCCACACCGCGCCGCCTTGGCTGGATCATCGGAGGATCTGCCATGACCATCAACCTTGCTTTGTTAGCTCTGACCGCTTTTTCCGGCATCGATCAGGCGCCAGCCACCACATCTCTCAGTGCATCCCCCGCCGTAGTGCCAACTGCAGCAAGCGAGCAGGCGGCAGTGCGCTCGGCCGAGGCGTTCCTTGCCCTGGTCGATCGCGATGACTGGGCCGCCAGCTGGCAGGCCACGCACAAGGCGTTCCAGCTCCTAAACACCGTCGAATGGTGGGCACAGGCATCGCAGGGCGTGCGGGGCCGTGTCGGCAAGGCGATCACGCGCAAGCTCGACAAGGTCGATTTCACGCCTGCGCCGCCCAACGGCTATTGGACCGCGACCTTCAAGGCGCGTTACGCGAAGGCGGGGGAGGTGGCCGAGACGCTGCAAACGGCGTCTCAAGACGGCGGCTGGAAGGTGACTGCCATAACCGTCGAGTAAGCAAGCAAAGGCCCCGTCCTTTGCATGAGGCGGGGCCTTCGCGCATCAGTACATGTGCTGACCGCCGTTGAGCGACATCGTTGAGCCGGTGACGAAACCACCCTCGTCCGCGGTGAGGAAGGCGACGCCG
>JBEQCK010000224.1:0-5105 GCA_041639335.1 Novosphingobium sp. | reverse complement strand
CTCTTCCGATCTCGGCTGACCTCTGCCCGGTCCACTTCGAAGGCCGAGCCGATGTCGGCAGCGCTGGACGGTCCGACCGAACAGACGAAGGCAAGGACGCGCCATTCGGCAAGGGTCAGGGCGAAATCTTCCTGCAGGTGCCGGGCTGTTTCGCGATCGAGCATGCGTGCCAGCAGCAAGATTCGATGCGGCAGGTGCGCCTCATCGAACTGCGGGGAGGGGCGAACTTCACCCTGGCGCCAGACTAGTTGTTCGCGCGCATTACCGGTGCCTCGGTCAACAAGGACGGCTACATCACGCGCTACGATTATCGCTGCACCCATCCCGGCAGCACGATCCCGAGCACGGTGACCGGACAGGATTGCAAGCTCGGCACCGAAGGGGGCAAGAGCTACGTCGCGAGCCGGCTGGCGCTGCGCTGGACGCCGTCTTCGAGGATCACGGTAGACGTGGTGGCCGATATCACGCGTGACAACAGCGAGCCGGGCGCATCGACGCTGCTTTACGTCGGCCGCCAGGCCGCTCCGGGCGTCGTGCTCAACGGCCTCGCAACGCCCACGCTGCCGGCCTATGTCCTCAACGGCAATCTCTTCGGCAACGCCACGGGATCGCCCTATGTCATCAACAAGTACAATGACATTCTGGTGACCGTGGCCAACTGCCCGATCACCGGGGCCCCTGCGGCACCGTGTTCCCTGCCGCTCAATGCCGGCAACGCCACGATCAAGGGCTTCGAGGCCGAACTGGCGCTGCGCCCGGTCGATGCCTTCACCATCGAAGCCTCGCTGGCCTACCTCAACTTCAAGTATGATTCGATCAGTGCAGCCGCTGCCAATTCCGGGATAGGACGCGAGGATCGCGGGCAGTATATCTCGCCCTGGCAGTGGAGCCTTTCGGCGCAGTACGCGCTGGACCTTGGCGGCGCCGGCACGCTGACGCCGCGGGTCGACGTTTCGCACATCGACAGCTTCAACCGCAACGCCAACAACGTCGATGCGGTGAGCGGCGGCCGTGACATCTTTGGCGAGATCAAGGGCTATACCCTGATCAACGCGCGACTGGCTTATGCCACCGAGGATCGTGACTGGGAGATCGCGCTGGAAGGGCGAAACCTGACCAACAAGCTCTACTACGCCGACGTGTTCGACAACCGTGGCTCGACCGCTTCGGTGCAGGGCACCCCGGCCGAGCCGCGCACCTGGGCAGTGACGCTCAAGCGGCGCTTCTGATCGCTTAACCCCTATCCCCCGGACACCCCTCCCGTCCGGGGGAGACTCTGCAAAGTTCGTGAAAGGCGCCGCCATGGGCACGCAACCAGTTTCTCCCCTTCGCCAAGCGCCCGGCGTACCGCTGGCGGCCGGACTGCCGATGCCGGCATTCCGGCGCATCACCGTGGAGCCATTGAGCGGCGCGTGTGGCGCCGAGATCGGCGGCGTGGATCTGACGCGCCCGCTCGATCCCGAAGCCACTGCCGAGATCATGGCCGCGTTCCAGCAGTTCCTGGTGATCGTCTTCCGCAACCAGGACCTGACCCCCGACCAGCACAAGGCCTTTTCCCGCCTGTTCGGGGAGCTGGCCGACCTGTTCCGGCCAGCGCGGCGCTCGCTGGCGATGGCGATCTTCGGCACGGCCAACTCCATCGCTTTCATCGCCTTTTTCCCGGTGGCGGGGGGGATTGCCCAGAACCATGGCTGGCGCGCCATGTTCGTGGCGATGGGCGCGCCGGGCATCGTGCTGGCGCTGGTTTTCCTGCTGACCGTGCGCGAACCCGTCCGCCGCAACCTGCCGCCGCCGCGTCTGGGCGGATCGCTGGGCGCCATGGCGCGAGACATCCGCGCGTTGTTTGCGAACCGATGCTTCGGCTGGATATTCCTTGGCGTGACGCTGATGGGCGCAAACGTCTGGGCCGCAGGGGCGTGGACGCCCACGTTCTTCACGCGGGTGCACCACATGGACATGGCCGAGATTGCCGGCACGATCGGCCCGGCGCGGGGCGTTGCCGGAGCGCTGGACATCCTTGCCGGTGGCCTGATCATAGACCGGCTCGCCGCAGACCGGGCGGGCTGGCGCATCGGGCTGCCGGCATTGGCCTGCTTGCTTTCAGGACCGGCTGAGCTGCTGTTCCTGATGGGCGATGCCCAGCCGGTGTGGCTGGCCGGATTTGCGCTGGCGAGCCTGCTCACTCTGGTGCACCAAGCGCCGATCTATGCGGCGACCGTGGGCATCGTGGCAGAGCACCGCCGCGCACTTGCCATCGCGGTGATCCTGTTTGGAGCGAGCTTCATCGGCAATGTCGTCGGCCCTAGCGCGGTCGGCTTTGCCACCGACCTGCTTACGCCCCGCTTCGGCGAAGAGGCGGTGCGCTATTCGATGCTGATCATTGCCGTCACGCCGATGCTGTCCGGCCTGTGCTTCCTGCGCGCAGCCACGCTGTTCCGCACAAGTTTTGCCCAGACCGAAGCTTGAAAGTCTCAACTGAAACCACTTATAGCCCTGCGCGTTGACAAGACGTGGCCAGCACAGGTTGGCGCAGGAGGGGTTTCAAGATGAATGCACCACGCGAAAGCAAGACGACCATCGGGAAACGCGAACTGCATCCCGATACCCTGATGCTGAACTACGGCTATGATCCCTTCCTGTCGGAAGGCGCGGTCAAGCCGCCGGTATTCCTGACATCGACGTTCGTGTTCCCGACGGCCGAGGAAGGGCGCGACTTTTTCGATTATGTCGCCGGGCGCAAGGAGCCGCCGCCGGGGCAAGGGCGCGGGCTGGTCTATTCGCGCTTCAATCATCCCAACAGCGAGATCGTTGAAGACCGGCTGGCGGTTTACGAGGGCGCCGAGGCGGGCGTGGTGTTTTCCTCAGGGATGGCGGCGATCACCACCGCCATGCTGGCCTTCGTCAAGCCGGGCGAGGTAATTCTTCACTCACAGCCACTTTACGGCGGCACCGAAACGCTCCTGGCCAAGACCTTCGCACGGCTCGGCATTGCCGCCGAAGGCTTTTCGGATGGTCTTGACGAAGCCGCGGTGATGGAAGCGGCGCGCCGGGCGATGGCGCGTGGGCGAGTGGCGCTGGTGCTGATCGAAAGCCCGGCCAATCCTACCAACGCGCTCGTCGACATCCAGATGATGCGCCGCGTCTGCGAAGCTGTAGCCGCAGAGCAGGGCGATCAGCGCCCGTTGCTGATGTGCGACAATACCCTGCTTGGCCCGGTCTATCAGCACCCCTTGCGGCATGGGGCGGACATTTCGCTCTATTCGCTGACGAAGTACGTCGGCGGGCATTCCGACCTTGTCGCCGGCGCTGCGCTCGGCTCGGCCGCGCTGATGCGCGAGGTGCGCCTGTTGCGCAGCGCCATCGGCACGCAACTGGATGCGCATAGCTGCTGGATGCTGGGCCGGTCGCTCGAAACGCTGGGCCTGAGGATGGAACGGGCCAATGCCAATGCGCTTGCCGCCGTGCGCTACCTTGCCGATCACCCGGCGGTCGAGAGCGTGGCTCATCCGCACATGGCAAGCCCGGGTTCGCGGGAACAAGAGGTGTTTGCCCGCCAATGCACCGGCGCCGGTTCGACCTTCTCGTTCGATATCAAGGGCGGGCAACCGGCCGCTTTCCGCTTCCTCAACGCGCTGCAGATCTTCAAACTCGCGGTGAGCCTTGGCGGAACGGAATCGCTGGCCAGCCATCCGGCCACGACGACCCATTCGGGCGTACCGGCCGAAGCGCGCGACCGTTTCGGCGTGCGCGACGGCACGGTGCGCCTGTCGATCGGGATCGAAAACGAGGGCGATATCGTTGCCGATCTCGAACAGGCGCTGGCCGCCAGCGGGGGCTAGTGCTCAGGGGAGGCGGAAAGTCCACTTGCCCGCTTCGGATGCTGGATCGAAGCGGACAAGCCGCGGCGTGCTGGCACCGACGGCGGCGAGCGCGAGGGGCTTCATCGGATCGGGCGTGTTTTTGGGAATGATCCGGTAGGTACCGTCGGCCAGCATGTCGATCCGCCAGAGTTGTTCGGGCGCCCCGCTGAATTGAGGGACTGCAACCACATCGCCCGAGGGCGTGGCGGCGAGCGCCCGGTTCGTGCCAGCGATGACGATCTTGACATATGGCGCGCCGAACCAGCCGCCAGTTCCGGCAACTGGCTCGATCGTCCAGTGCTGGTTGGGGCGTACCTGATAGGCACCCATGTCCACGGCTATCGCGCCTTGCGGCCAGACGGCGCGGTTCTGCTCCAGCGTCTGGTCCGGCACGGGCTTGACCGGCTCCTTGGGTGGACCGAACCCGGTCCACGACCACGGCAGGCGCACTTCGTCCACCGCCAGTTGCAGCGCGCCACCGCGTTCGGATTGGATCTCGTAGGTGCCGGGGCGGAGGTTCTCTTGCCCGACAGGCCAGCCGCTCTTCCACGTCAGCGGCAGGATTGCGAGGACGCTGCGCGCCGAGTGGTCCATGTCGGCCTCGTAGTGGAACGAGAACTTTTCCACGCCATCGCCGAGATCGACCAGGCCGAAATGGCCCGCGCCGCGGCCCCGGCCGTTCGATCCCCAGACCAGCTTGCCGCCGCCTTTCAGCAAGGGCACGCCAAAGTTGTCGACATAAGGACCGAGCGGGCTCCTCGAACGGCCAACGCGGATGTTGTAGGTCGAGTTCGGGCCATCGCAGCAGGTGCCGTGGGTGCCCAAGAGGTAATACCACCCATCGCGATGGAGCAGCGCGGTCGCCTCCATGTCGATCGCGATATCGATGGGCTGGTTGCCGGGAAGGCGCTCCGCTGTTTTCGGATCGAGTTCGACCATGCGGATGGCGCCGAAGTAGGTGCCATAGCTGAGCCACAGGCGCCCTTCGGCGAGCAGGAATGCCGGGTCGATCGCATCGTTGTTCTCGAAGCCGTCGCTCGAAGCCACGGTGCCGACCTCGTGGAAGCCGAACTCCTTGGAGGCAGGATCGAGCGACTTCGTCCACATGATCTTCACGTCGCTCTTGTGGCCGCCGTTCATGCCGCCACCACCCACTGCCCAGGCGACATAGTAGCGGTCGCCGAGCTTGATCACGTCGGGCGCGACGCCTCCGCCCGGGCGAACCGGGCCGCTGGCCCACGTCCA
>JBEQCK010000223.1:0-5177 GCA_041639335.1 Novosphingobium sp. | reverse complement strand
TTGCCATCACTCGCGATTTCGACATGCAGACCCAGCCGCACCTGCTGCTGCTGCAGAAGACCATGGTCATGGTCGAAGGCATCGCCACGCAGCTCGATCCCGAGATCAACATGTGGGAAACCTCGGCCCCCTTCGTCCGCGCCTGGGTGCGCGACGAGCTCGGCCCCGAAGCCGCGATTGCCGACCGCGTGCGCGAAGATACGCAGACCCTGCTGCGCATCCCCGACCTCATCCGCCGCATCGAGGACCGCTTCCCGCCCAAGGGCGGCGCGCCCGAGGCTCCGCCGCTGCCCAAGGTCGAACTGATGTGGCAGCGCAAGCGCCGCAAGCGCGGGCCCGGCATGCTCGGCCAGCTCCTCACCTTCCTTGCAGGCGGCGCCCTCGTCATCGGCACCCACGCCCTTGGCTGGTGGGGCTGAGAAGACCGCTCCCTTGACTAACGACCTTTCGCACCTGCGCTTGCCCATGCGCCACTTCCACGCGCTTGACCTGTCGCGCCTGCTTGCAGCGATCATGGTGCTGTTCTGGCATTACCAGCATGTGTTCGTGCCGCCGGTGCCTTACCATGTGCACGTCAACCGCGCGATCCAGCCGTGGTACGAGGCGCTGTCGTGGCTCTACAACCACGGCCACACCGCCGTGCAGTATTTCTGGGCGGTATCGGGCTTCGTCTTCGCCCACGTCTATCTTGCCGACGCCAACTACAAGGCGCGGTTCTGGCAGGCCCGCATTGCCCGCCTTTGGCCGCTGCACCTGCTGACGCTGGGCCTGATGGCGATCCTGCAGGGCATCTACGTCGCCCGCACCGGCACCGAGTTCATCTATCACACCAACGATCTCAAGCACTTCCTGCTCTCGATCCCGCTGGTGCAGTACTGGGGCTGGCAGGATAACCAGTCGTTCAACGGCCCCTCGTGGTCCCTGTCGACCGAGATCCTCGCCTATCTCGTCTTTTTCCTGACCATTCCTGCGCTGCGCCGCGCGCCGCTGGCCCTCGCCCTGCCGCTGGGGGCGCTGCTGCTCTACGGCATGCTGAAAGGTGCGCCGAACAAGGACGTGCTGTCCTGCGTCGGCTACTTCATGCTCGGCTGCGCGGCCTATGGAGCGACGCTGAAGGGCTGGCTGCGCCCGGCCACCCTCCTGCCCTTGGGGCTGGCCCTTCTCGCGAGCGCCTTCATGCTCAAGGCCAACTACCGCAGCGGCGATGCGGCGACCATCGCCGGCACTTTCGCGGTCCTGTTCCTCACGCTGGCGCTCGATCTCAACGACGAGAAGGGCCGCCTGCAGTTCGGCCAGAAACTCGGAGATGCTTCCTACGGCATCTACCTCTGGCACATCCCGATCCAGCTGACGCTGGTGCTGATCATAGATGCCACCGGCCTGACGCGCGACATCGCCCGCCAGCCGTGGTTCCTGATCCTGTTCGTCACGCTCGCCATCGCCGCCGGCTTCATCAGCCACGCTAGGTTCGAACGCCCCGCCCAGCGCGCCGTGTTTGCGCTGTGGGGGCGGTGGAAAGCGCGGCGCAAGCCCGCTGAAAGGGAAATGCCATGACGCCCTTCGCACTCCTTGCCCCGACATATCTGCAGATGCTCGGCGCCCTGTCGAATTGGCTGGACAAGGCCGAACGCGAATTGCCCGAGGCGGATGTGACTGCGCTGCCTTCAGCGCGGCTTGCGCCCGACATGTTCCCGCTGGCCACCCAGGTCCGCTTTGCCTGCGCACAGGCGCTGGAGGGTGTCCACCGGCTGCAGGGAGCTTCTTTGCCGCCCCAGCATGCAATCCTGCTTGAGGAAGGCCGCGAGGCCGGGGATCGGCCGGGTTCGCTAAGCGAGGCACGCACAAGGATTGCCGAAACCATTTCGCTCGTCTCGGCACGTCCGGAAAGCGAAGAGTCCGACGGCACCGCACTGATCGCACACGAACTTCCCAATGGCATGGTGTTCGACCTGACCGAGGAACAGTATGGCCGCGATTGGGCGCTAGGCCAGTTCTACTTCCACATCATGATTGCCTACGCCATTCTTCGCCACAAGGGCGTCGGTTTGGGCAAGGCCGACTACGTCGCGCACATGTTCGGCTATCTCCGGCCGGGGACGTTGCCTACAGCCTGACGGGATCACCGCCGTTCGCGGCTCTGCGTCCCCTCACCCTGCAATCTCGCCCAGCTTGTGGTGCGGCAGCATCCGCCACGCCGCCAGCATCAGCACCACATGCGCCGCCTCTACCGCCATCGGCACCGGCCAGCCCGGATAGGCCCCGGTCACCGCCAGATTGATCGCGCGGCCGACGAACGAGGTGCCGAACAGCAACGCCGGAACCAGCATGAGGTCGGCATTGCGGCGCCACGCGCCCCACATCATGCAGAACGCGGCCACGCCGAAGAAAGAGGTGAAATCGGCGCGAATGGTCGAGATGCCGCCCACGCCGGTGGCGGCGATGCCGAATCCTGTCGCCTGCTGGACAGGATCGGTCAGAAAGCCGATCGCCAGGAACAAGTCGAACAGCCCCGCCAGAAACACCAGCGCCGTCAGTACCAGTCGCATCATCCGGTCCCCCGTTATGGTTTGTGGCAGACTGTGCCCGAACGCGTCCCATCGCGCAAAAGGATTGCGCGCAAGGCCCGGCCATTGCACAAGCCCCATCCATGCAGGGAAAGCGCATCCTCCTCGTCATCGGCGGCGGCATCGCGGCCTACAAGTCGTGCGAACTCGTTCGCCTGCTGCGCAAGCAGGGCGCGGACGTTACGTGCGTGCTGACCGAGGGCGGATCGCATTTCGTTACCGCGATGACGCTGGCGGCGCTTTCGGAAAACCCTGTCCACACCACGCTGTGGGACCTCAAGAACGAGGTCGAGATGGGCCACATCCAGCTCTCGCGGGCATCCGATCTCGTTGTCGTGTGCCCTGCCACGGCGGACCTGATGGCACGCATGGCGGGCGGCATCGCCAACGATCTTGCCACGACGCTCCTGCTCGCCACTGACAAGCCGGTGCTCGCCGTGCCCGCCATGAACGTGCGCATGTGGCAGCACGCGGCCACGCAGCGCAACGTCGCCACCCTGCGCGCCGACGGCGTGACCGTGATGGAGCCCGACGAAGGCGCGATGGCCTGTGGCGAATTCGGCCCCGGCCGCCTGCCCGAACCGCCAGCGATCTGCGCGGAAATTGCCCGCCAGCTCGGCAGCGAAGCAAGGCCGCTCACCGGCAAGCACGTCCTCATCACCGCTGGCCCCACACACGAACCGATCGACCCGGTGCGCTACATCGCCAACCGCTCGAGCGGGAAGCAGGGCTTCGCCATCGCCGCCGCCGCCGCCCGCGCCGGAGCCAGAGTCACGCTCGTCTCAGGTCCGGTCAACCTGCCCACCCCGCCCGGCGTGATCCGGATCGATGTGGAAACGGCGCGCCAGATGGCCGCTGCCGTGGACGCCGCCCTGCCCGCCGACGTTGCCATCATGGTCGCCGCCGTCGCCGACTGGCGCAGCGCTGGCGAGGCCGCACAGAAGATCAAGAAGGACGGCTCTGGCGCCGTCCCGCCGCTGCAACTGGTCGAAAACCCCGACATCCTTGCCACGCTGTGCAAGTCCGGGCGTCGCCCGCCTCTGGTGGTCGGCTTTGCCGCCGAAACCAACGACGTGCTCGATCACGCGAAGGCCAAATTGGCGCGCAAGGGGGCGGACTGGATCGTCGCCAACGATGTCGCCACGCACCAGATGGGCGGCGAGGTCAACGGGTTGCACATCGTCAGCGCGGCGGGCGTCGAAAGCCTGCCCGAACTCCCCAAGGACGCGGCCGCCGCGCTCCTGATCGAAAGAATTGCCGATGCACTCGCCTGAAGTCCCGGTCCTCGTAAAGCGCCTGCCCCACGGGCTGGACCTGCCGCTGCCAGCCTACGCCACCGATGGCGCAGCAGGCATGGACGTGGTCTCGGCCGAGGACGTGGATCTTGCCCCCGGCGCGCGCCACGCCGTTGCCACCGGCCTCGCCGTCGCAATTCCGGCCGGCTACGAAATCCAGGTCCGCCCGCGCTCGGGCCTCGCGCTCAAGCATGGCGTCACCGTGCCCAACACCCCCGGCACGATCGACAGCGATTACCGCGGCGAACTGAAGGTGATCCTCATCAACCACGGCAGCGACAGCTTTGCGATCCGCCGTGGCGACCGCGTCGCCCAGCTCGTCATCGCACCGGTCACGCGCGGAATGTGGGTCGAAGCCGATACGCTCGACCATACCGCACGCGGCGAAGGCGGCTTCGGGTCCACCGGCGGTCTGGCCTCGCTGCAAGGCTAGAGCACTTTCCGGCCAATCTGGCTCACCGTGACGGAGCCGATTTTGGCCGAGCGCGAGGATCGAGGAGGGAGCCATGCTTTCGCATAGTGACCGACGAGAGGCGCTGCGATCGGCCAAAAGGGGACCGCCCCGGAGGGGTTGTCGCAGGGAGCCCCTCAGACAGTGTCGCCTCGCTTGGACGGGCAACCAGCCCGCCCTGCACAAGGCTCCTTGCCGAGAAGCTCCCTGCGACAATCACGGTAAGCCAGATTGACCGGAAAGTGCTCTAAGGCCGCCGGCCCTTCACCGTTCGACGATGTGCCGATCCATCGGCGCCAGCTTTGCCAGAAGGCGGTTCTGCGCAGCGGAGGTCGTCCACACATGGTGACGTGACCCCCAGCTTTCCACCAGCTGGGATTAGAGCCGGACCGTTCTGTTGCGCATGAGCGCGCGGTAAGCAATGGCCTGTGCAGCGGAGCCCGTAGGGCGTAGCTGAGCAGGCCATTGCTTATGCAGTTCGGCGGCGAAGGCCGCCGGGGTCTCATAGCCAAGGGCTGAGTGTGGCCGTTCGTGGTTGTAGTCCTCCACCCATGCCGCGATCTGGACACGGGCATGGTCCATGCTGAGGAACAGGGTCTCGTTTAGTAGCTCGTCGCGCATGCGGCCGTTGAAGCTCTCGACGAAGCCGTTCTGCATCGGCTTGCCCGGCGCGATGTAATGCCACTCCACGCCGACCTCCCCACACCATGCGAGCACAGCATTGGACGTCAGCTCGGTGCCGTAGCACATTGGGAACCGGTCCCTCGGAGAGCCGGATTGCCTTGATGAAGGCAAGGGCGCGTAGCGCCCGCAGGCTTCATCAAGGCGGCCATGACCGGCCAGCAGGTCTCTAAAGTGAAGTTGTCG
>JBEQCK010000222.1:0-5225 GCA_041639335.1 Novosphingobium sp. | reverse complement strand
TTGTCGGCGCGATCAAGCAGCACGTGGGCAACGTGATCCTCGATGGTGACGGTGACGCGGTCGTGGAAGTTCATGGCAGGCATCCGTTGTCTGGTTCGTTGCGACCAAGGTGCCCGAGCGCTCGCGCCCGGTCCAGCTTCCTCATTTGACGGATCGCGCGAAACGGTAACGGCCCCCTCCGCAGGGGCGGAGAGGGCCGTCGTCATTCGTCATCAATGTCGCGTCAGGCAGCCGAGGAATTGACGCCCATCGACTGCAGGTAGCGCTTGATGTTGCGCGCGGCCTGCCGGAGGCGCTGTTCGTTCTCGACCATGGCGATGCGCACGAAGCCCTCGCCATCCTCGCCATAGCCGACGCCTGGGGCGACCGCGACTTCGGCGTGGGTGAGCAGCTGCTTCGAGAATTCAAGGCTGCCGAGGTGCGTGAGCGCGGGCGGCAGCGGGGCCCAGGCGAACATCGAGGCCTTGGGACTGGGGATTTCCCACCCGGCGCGGCCGAAGGCTTCGACCATCACGTCGCGGCGCTTCTGGTAAAGCTCGCGGTTCTTGACGACGATGTCCTGCGGGCCGTTCAGTGCGGCGCACGTCGCGGCCTGGATCGGCGTGAAGGCGCCGTAATCGAGGTAGGACTTTACCCGCTTGAGCGCAGCGATCAGCCGCGCGTTGCCTACGGCAAAGCCGACGCGCCAGCCCGCCATCGAGAAGGTCTTGGACATCGAGGTGAATTCCACCGCCACGTCCTTCGCGCCCGGCACCTCGAGGATCGAGCGGGTCGGGTTGCCGTCGTAATAGAGTTCGGAGTAGGCGAGGTCGGACAGGATCCAGACCTTGTTCTCCTTCGCCCAGGCGACGAGGCGTTCGTAGAAGGCAAGGTCGACCGTTTCCGCCGTCGGGTTCGACGGGTAGTTGACGATCAGGATTGAGGGGCGCGGCACCGAGTACTTCATCGCGCGGTCGAGCGAATCCCAGTAGCGCTCGTCCGGCGTGGTCGGCACCGAGCGGATCGTCGCGCCGGCAATGATGAAGCCGAAAGTGTGGATCGGATAGCTCGGGTTCGGGGCGAGCACGACGTCACCGGGCGCGGTGATCGCCGTCGCCAGGCTGGCGAGGCCTTCCTTGGAGCCCATCGTCATCACCACTTCGGTCTCGGGATCGAGATCGACGTTGAAGCGGCGGCCATAGTAGTTGGCCTGGGCCTTGCGCACGCCCGGGATGCCCGAGGAGGCGGAATAGCCATGCGCGTCGGGCTTGCGGGCCACTTCGCACAGCTTCTCGATCACATGGTCGGGCGGGGGAAGATCGGGGTTGCCCATGCCGAGGTCGATGATGTCCCTACCGGCGGCGCGCGCGGCGGCCCGCATGCCGTTGACTTCGGCAATGACGTAGGGCGGCAGGCGCTTCATGCGGTAGAATTCTTCGTCCACGGTTGAATACTCGTCGAAAAGGCGCGGCAGGATCGCCGCAGCGCAAGCCCTTACGCCAATTGCCCAGTTGTGGAAACCTTGCTCTCGATGGATGCATGATCGCGTTCGGCGGATGCATCTGCGGGCTAACAAGCTGTCACACGGCGTGTATAGATCGCTGCAACAGGGCCATGACGTAACGGCAGGGAACGGAAGATGACGAACAAGAACGTGGGTGATTCGCCAGCGGATTCAATCGTGTTCGAAGACCTGTTCCGCCAGCAGGGTGAAGCGATGCGGGCGATGTTCGCGCCGCTGGTGCCCGGCGCCGAAGCCGTCACCACCGATCCTGCCGACCTCCAGCACTGGGCGATGTCGGCGGCCAAGCTGCAGAAAATGTGGCTCGATTTCAGCGCCGAACAGGCCGGACAGGTCGAGCCGATGCTGGCGCGCCTCGGCGATATCGGCAAATGGACGCAGACGTTCATGGCCATGGCCGGCCAGTTGCCGATCGCGCAAGCCGAGACGCAGGCCAGGCTGTGGAACGAGAGCATGGCGTTGTGGTCGTCGGTCATGGGGCAGTTCGTCTCGGCCGGGACCGGCAAGGCCGCGACCCCTGCGCTGCCGCGGCAGGACCGGCGGTTCAAGGACAAGCGCTGGCAGGAACAGCCCGCTTTCGCGCTGATCCACCAGACCTACCTGTTCCTGTCGGAAAAGCTGCAGCAGATGGCGGACGAGGCGCAAGGGTTCAGCCCCGAGCGCAAGGAGCAGCTGCGTTTTGCCACCAAGGTGGTGACCGACGCGCTTTCACCGGCGAACTTTCCGCTGACCAACCCGGTAGTGATCGAGCGGACGATGGAGACCAAGGGCGAGAACCTGGTCAAGGGCGTCGAACACCTGCTCGACGACTTGCGCAAGGGGCAACTCACCCACACCGATCCCGATGCGTTCGAACTGGGCCGCAATATCGCGGTAACGCCGGGCAAGGTGGTGCATGAAACGCCGCTGTTCCAGCTGATCCAGTACACGCCGACGACCGACGAGGTATTCGAGACGCCGCTGCTGATCTTCCCCCCGTGGATCAACCGCTTCTACATCCTCGACCTCAACCCGCAGAAGAGCTTCATCCGCTGGGCCGTGGCACAGGGGCTGACGGTGTTCGTGGTGTCGTGGAAGTCCGCCGATGCCTCCATGGCCGATGTGATATGGGACGATTACGTGCGCGCCCAGATCGAGGCGATCGACCAAGTGCGCGGACGACTCAAGGTTCCGGCAGTCCACACCATCGGCTATTGCGTGGCCGGCACCACACTGGCCGCGACGCTGGCCGTGCTGGCGCGCAGGGGCGAGGCCGACAAGGTTGCCAGCGCGACGTTCTTTACTGCGCAGGTCGATTTCGAGGACGCAGGCGAGCTCAAGAACTTCATCGACGACGGGCAGCTGAAGATGCTGCAAAGCCTGTCCACCGACGGCTACCTTGATGGGCGCTACATGGCGGCGACGTTCAACGCGTTGCGCGGCACGGACCTGATCTGGAACTACGTCGTCAACAATTACCTGCTGGGCGAGGACTATCCGGCGTTCGATCTGCTGCACTGGAACGGGGATACGACCAACCTGCCCTCGCGGTGGCACCAGGCCTATCTGTGCGACCTCTATCGCGACAACCGTCTGGTCATTCCCGATGCGATGGTGGTCGACAATACGCCGGTCGACCTGCGCCGCATCGCAACGCCATGCTACATCCAGGCTGGCCGCGAGGACCATATTGCGCCGCCGAACAGCGTGTGGAAACTGACGCGGCATCTGTCTGGCCAATGGAAGTTCGTGCTGGCCGGTTCCGGGCATATCGCCGGGGTGGTGAACCCACCCGAATCGGGCAAGTACCAATACTGGCTCAACCCTCATGATCCGGCGAATCTGGAGGAGTTTGTGGCTGGCGCCACGGAAACCAAGGGCAGCTGGTGGCCGGACTGGATTGATTGGATTGGAGAACAGGCGCCCGGCCGGGTTGCAGCCAAAGGCAAGCGCATTCCGGGCGGCAAGGGTGATCGCGTGATCGAGGATGCGCCGGGACGCTACGTCCGCAGCCGCTGAGGTTTCACGGCGGCCGGCGTCGTCAATTGGTCCAATATGAAATTTGTGCAGCGCACAATTTTCTTGACAATTTTCGACCAACTCCTATTTTGTGCAGTGCAGCAAGAAGCGGTTCCGACCGCCCTTGCGCAAAGCAGGAATCGCCAAGATGGTTGAAGAAACGAAGGAAAGCCCGGAAACCTCCGCCCTCGTGGTGGATGCTCCCGCTGTGCTGGCCGACGCTCCCGAAGCCGTGACCGAAACTGCCGAGATCGAAGCTGTTGAGCCGATTGCAGCCGAAAAGCCCAAGGCTTCGCGGCCGCGCAAGGCCAAGCCCGTCGCCGCCCCGGTGGCGGAGGCTGTTGCCGCTCCGATCGAAGCACCTGCAGTGGCAGAAACCGTTGCACCCAAGGCGCGCAAGCCCAGGGTCGCAAAGGCAAAGCCAGTCCGTCAGGCTCCCAAGCCTGCCCCCAAGGCCCGTCCGGCCAAGCCACCCGTGGTGGCAGCTCCGACGGCCGCGGTGAAGCCCGCAGCCAAGCGTCCTTTCACCGCCATTCCAAGCGTGAAGAAAACAAGCGCCGCCCTCAAGAATGCGGCGCCCAGAAAGGAACTGTTCGCAATGGCTACCCCCACCGAAATGACCGAAAAGATGACCGCTGCGTTCAAGGACGCACAGGACAAGGCCAAGGCCGCGTTTGGCGATGCCGGCGAGTTCGCCAAGGGCAACGTCGAAGCCATGGTCGAATCGACCAAGATCCTGACCACTGGCCTGCAGGAAATGACCAAGGGTTACGTCGCCGAGACCAAGTCGGTCTTCGAAGCGATGACCGCCGACGTCAAGGAACTGACCACGGTCAAGTCGCCTACCGAATTCTTCGAAAAGCAGTCGGCCCTGCTCCGCAAGAACTTCGACGCTGCGGTTGCCGCCAGCTCGAAGAACAGCGAAGCCATGCTGAAGCTGGCCAACGAGGCCTTCCAGCCGATCTCGACCCGCGTCAGCCTCGCGGTCGAAAAGATCAAGAAGGCCGCCTGAGCCTGATCGGCAGCGCCCCGCGCGCTGCCAGCCAAGACACGAAGGGCCGGTCGGGTTATCCCGCCGGCCCTTTTGTCGTTCTGGTGCTGTCGGGTTGTCGTGTCAGCGCAACAATTCGCCACCCTCTTGGCACCATCCCCTTCGTGCCCCTTGTGAAGCGGGCCGGTGAGTGCGATATTCAAGCCATCATGAGAGCCGAACATTTCGACCAACCGGACCTGTCCGTTCCGCTGCGCTGTGCAGAGGGCGACGACACACGCGGTCCGGGCGGGGACGATCAGGTCGGCATCGCCACCAAGACCCGCGCCAAGCCGAAGAAGCCCAGCCAGTTCAAGGTGCTGATGCTGAACGATGACTACACCCCGATGGAATTCGTGGTGATGGTGCTCAAGCGCTTCTTCCACATGGACCTGGAGCAGGCCACGCGCGTCATGCTGCATGTCCATCAGCGCGGCGTTGGCGTCTGCGGCGTCTATCCGTACGAAATCGCCGAGACCAAGGTGAACCAGGTGATGGATTTTGCCCGGCAGAACCAGCACCCGCTGCAGTGCACGCTGGAAAAGGCGTGAAATCGCTGCTGACCTGACGCAAGGCGCCAGATCGCAAACGGCATCAGTGCGCGGTCAAGGCACCGGTTTCCACTGCCTGGCGGGCGAAGGCGCGCAGAAGCGCCGCAATCCATGCCATGGCGAGGCTCTGCGCCTCACGCGAGTG
>JBEQCK010000221.1:0-5278 GCA_041639335.1 Novosphingobium sp. | reverse complement strand
CTGGCTGGTTCGCGAAGACAAGGTTCCGCTTCTCGTCAAACTGCGCGATGCCCGCCGAGAGCGTATCGAGCATTTCGCGCTGCGCTTCGCGGAAGCGGCGGAACTGGCGGATCAGCTCCTCCATTTCCTCGATGTCGACGACGTACCCGGCAATCCCGTCCTCGCCCAGCGGCAGGTCCGTCACGCGCACCGCACGGCGCTGGCCCTTGATCGTTGCCAGCAGCGAACGCTCGATCGGCACCTTGCGCGACTGTGCCTGGCGGGCCACCTGGGGCGCGGTGAGACCGTCGACCGGTTCGATCAGTTCGATCCCCTGCGCGATAACCACGTCGGCATTCGCGGCGCCGACGGCCTTCACATAGGCGCTGTTGACAAGGCGCAGCCGCAGGTCCGGCCCACGGAACCACATCGGCAAGGGCGCCGCTTCGATCAGGCCCGAAAGCCCGGCAAAATCGGCTCGTGCCGCGGTCGTCTCGCTGCGCAGACGGACAAGCTCTTCCTGGCTTTCCGAGAAGTCGAAAAACCACACAAGCGCCGCACCACCCGGAGAAATCTGGGGGTCCGCCAAGTGCCCTTGCGCAGAAAGCGCACGCTTGCCGTCCTTGGGCGTGAGCGCCAGCCTGAACGACGCGCCAGTCTTTTGCGCCTTCCGCACAGCGTCGCTCAACTGCGAAAGCTGCACCTCGTCAAAGCCCGCACCCTCTGCGTCCAGCTCGGTCAGGTAGCCGGGCATTGTCTCGAAGCCGAACCATCCGGCAAGCCGCGCAGGGCCTTCGATCCGGCCATCGGCGCGCACCAGCAACGGCAGGGCGGGCGATTCATCCACCATCCTGGCCAGGCGGCGCGCTTGCCGTTGCACCGCCTCGCCCTTGCGCGCGCGCCCTCTGGCGACAAGCACAAGCCAGCCTGCCCCTGCAGTCCAGGTGGCAAGCAACAATCCGATCAACACCATGATGGTCTGATTGAGCAGCGGCATCATCCTCTCGCTAGGGTGTGCTCCGGAGAATTACAATGCGGGGATTTGCCAAGAGCCCCATCGCTCCCCCAGCTCCCCCGCGAAGGCGGGGGCCTCAGCCGGTTTGCGACGAGGCTGATACAACAAAGGCCCCCGCCTGTTGGCGAGGGCCCTGCTGTGCCCGGTACTGCCGGCCAGAACCGACAGAGGTCCCCGCCTGCGCGGGGACTCGGATCATTTCCGCTACATCAGTAGCGATAATGATCCGGTTTGAACGGACCTGCTTCCGGCACGCCGATGTAATCGGCCTGCTTCTTGCTGAGCTTGGTCAGCTGCACGCCGAGCTTTTCAAGGTGAAGCGCAGCAACCTTTTCGTCGAGGTGCTTGGGCAGGACATAGACCTCGTTCTTGTAGTTCTCGGCCTTGGTGAACAGCTCGATCTGGGCCAGCGTCTGGTTGGTGAAGCTGGCGCTCATCACGAAGCTCGGGTGGCCGGTGGCGCAGCCCAGGTTCACGAGGCGGCCCTTGGCGAGGATGATGATCTGCTTGCCGTCCGGGAATTCGACGAGGTCGGTGCCCGGCTTCACTTCGGTCCAGTTGTAGTTGTCGAGCGCGGCGATCTGGATCTCGCTGTCGAAGTGACCGATGTTGCACACGATCGACATCGGCTTCATCGCCTTCATGTGCTCGGCGGTGATCACGTCCTCGTTGCCGGTCGCGGTCACGAAGATGTCGCAGCGCTTGACCGCTTCTTCCATGGTGACAACTTCATAGCCTTCCATCGCCGCCTGCAGCGCGCAGATCGGATCGACTTCGGTGACCATGACGCGCGCGCCGCCCTGGCGCAGCGAAGCCGCCGAACCCTTGCCGACATCGCCGAAGCCGGCAACGCAGGCAACCTTGCCGGCCAGCATCACGTCGGTGGCGCGACGGATCGCGTCGACCAGCGATTCCTTGCAGCCATAAAGGTTGTCGAACTTCGACTTGGTGACGGAGTCGTTCACGTTGATGGCCGGGAAAGGCAGCTTGCCGTCCTTGGCGATCTGGTACAGGCGGTGGACGCCCGTGGTCGTCTCTTCCGAAACGCCCTTGATGTTCTTGACCGACTGCGTGAGGTAGCCCGGCTTCTTCTTGAGGAAGGCGTTGAGCGCGCGGACGAACTCGATTTCCTCGGCGTTCGAAGGCTCGAACAGCTTCTCGCCCGCTTCGACGCGCGCGCCCCACAGCGCAAACATGGTGGCATCGCCGCCGTCGTCGAGGATCATGTTGGCGGTGATATCGTCACCCCAGTCGAAGATCGAACCGACGTAGTCCCAGTATTCGCCAAGGGTTTCACCCTTGATCGCGAAGACCGGGATGCCTGCAGCGGCGATGGCAGCTGCGGCGTGGTCCTGCGTCGAGAAGATGTTGCAGGTGGCCCAGCGCACTTCGGCGCCCAGCGCAACCAGCGTCTCGATCAGCACGGCGGTCTGGATCGTCATGTGCAGCGAACCGGTGATGCGCGCGCCCTTGAGCGGCTGCGATGCGCCGAATTCCTCGCGCAGGGCCATGAGGCCGGGCATTTCGGTTTCGGCGATCTTGATTTCGGCGCGACCGAAGTCGGCAAGGCCGATATCGGCGATCACGTAGTCGTTCTTGGCGTCAAGCACGCTGGCCACGAAGCTTTCTCCTGAAAAATCATCTGCGCGGCAGACCAAGGTACCGGCGCGCTCCTTGAGGGCCCATAGCGTGCCCGACCCCACTCTGCAAACTTAATATAAAGATGTCTTTATATCGCCATTTGGGAATACCGTAGCGTCGCACTGTTGCAGACCACCGCGGCGCGCCTATATCCAACGCGCCATACTCGTCCGGGCCCCCTCGCCCGGCGCAACGAAAGGAAGATGGGGATGACAATCGCTGTTGGAGACAAGCTGCCCGACGTCAAGATCGTCAAGGCGACTGCCGAAGGTCCGGAAGCCGTGCAGTCGGCCGATTACTTCAAGGGCAAGCGCGTTGCGCTGTTCTCCGTCCCCGGTGCTTTCACCCCGACCTGCTCGGCCAAGCACCTCCCCGGCTACGTCGAAAAGGCCGCAGACCTGAAGGCCAAGGGCATCGACGAGATCGCCTGCACCGCCGTCAACGATCCGTTCGTGATGAAGGCCTGGGGCGCAGCTTCGGGCTCGAGCGACGTGACCATGCTCGCAGACGGCAACGGTGACCTCGCCGAAGCACTCGGCCTCACCATGGACGGTTCGGGCTTCGGCCTTGGCAAGCGTGGCCAGCGTTTCTCGATGGTCGTGAACGATGGCGTCGTCGAACAGCTGTTCGTCGAAGCTCCGGGCGACTTCAAGGTCAGCTCCGCCGAGCACATGATCGAGAACATCTGAACGATCGAAAGGCCCCCGTATCGCCGGGGGCCTTTTTCATGGTGCACTCAGAACGAAAGGCGCACGCGCCCCAGCACCCGGTCACCAGCGTGCTTGAGATCGGCATAGGGCGAAACCGAGACACCCGATGTGTCGATATCGGTGCCTGCATAGTCGAGCCCGATCGTGAACGGGAACTGGTTGTATTCCACGCCCAGCCGCCAGTCGGCGTAATCCCCGGCCGGTCGCAGACGCGCCGAGCGCGCATCTTTCGTATCCCCCGTGGTATAACCCAGCGAAGCGGAGAGACTGATCGGCAGCGCCGGCACCCCGAAGTTCGCTGATCCTCTCAGGTAGAGATTGTCGCCGCCGATCGCGTCCTGCTTTGGCGCATAGAAGGCATCGGCCCGCACTTGCAGCGGCCCGATCGAATAGCGCGCACCAAGGCCCACCTCGCCATAATCGGCACCGATATCGGCACCACCAAAGAAGTGCCCGATGGCCTCTGTCCGCAGCGTGATCGCCCCGGCTTCCCAATCCTTGCCGATCGCCACGTCGCCCACGACATCGGCATTGGCATGACGGTCAGACTTGCGTAGCGCCGCCATCCGCACCGAAGCATCGAGCCCGGCAAAGCCGACGCTGGCATCAGCCGAGGCGGAGATTTCACCGTCACTCCAGCTGAGCCCGCGCCGGACTTCGTCCGTGGTTGCCTCCAAGCCCACTTCCACCGATTGGGCCATCGCTTGTGGCGCCTGCACCGATGCGATCGCGCCAAGAACTGCAAGGCCATTCAGATAGTGGATGCGGGTCATGTACTCATTTCTCCTCAGCCCTCGCGCTGCTTGCCGTGGGCTCCTTCTGCTTCAACGAGGATCACTTCGCGATCCTGCGCAACCATGGCCATCATCGCACTGCGCAAGTCGTCGCGGCGCGCCTCGATCACGCGGTCGATGCCATTGCCGCGCTCCGAGCACCAGCCCGGCGATGATCCGGTAAGCACGTCATCGCGCAGCATCGAACGCCTTGCCTGCATGTTTGCGCCGACCCGTGCCTGCCGCTCGACCGATAGCGATACGGACCACTGGCAGCGCAACGAGGACGCCCGCCCCGCTCCGCCGGCCGAGCCGATCTGCTTCATATCGACCCGTGTCTTTCCGCTGTAGTCGGCGGTGATCGGGCCGGCAGCATGCTCGATGACGGTTGAATGCTCCATGCCCATGACCGGGGCGCTGAACCCCAGCGCAACGGCAAGACCTGCAAAGCCAAGCGTCTTCATGTTGTGTCTCCTGCAAACGTCCCGGCTTTTTTCCGGTGACGAGAAGCAAGATAGAGCCGCGATTGTGTGCGACCAACCGACTGACCTGTAATGTTTCTTTGCTGGGAGGTGGCCCTCAGTAGCCCATCAGGCTGAGCACTTCCTTGCGGCTTCGCGTATCGTCAAGGAACGTGCCCATCATCCGGCTCGTCACCATGCCCACGCCAGGCGTGCGCACGCCGCGCGCCGTCATGCAGGCATGGCTCGCCTCGATGACCACCGCCACGCCATGCGGCTTGAGGTTGTCCCAGATGCACTGCGCCACCTCGGCAGTCAGGCGCTCCTGGATCTGCAGGCGACGTGCGAACCCGTGAAGGACCCGCGCCAGCTTGGAAATGCCGACAACCTTGTGCCGCGGCAAATAGGCGATAGCCGCCTTGCCGATGATCGGCGCCATGTGATGCTCGCAATGGCTCTGGAACGGAATGTCCTTCAGCAGCACGATCTCGTCATAGCCGCCCACTTCCTCGAACTGGCGCGACAGGTGGCTCGCGGGATCCTCGCCATAGCCGAGGCAATATTCCTTCCAGGCACGTGCCACGCGCTTGGGCGTATCAAGCAGCCCCTCGCGCGACGGATCGTCGCCCGACCACCGGATCAGCGTGCGGATAGCGTCCTGAACGTCTTCGGGAACAGGTGGCTTGCCCTGGGCCAGAT
>JBEQCK010000220.1:0-5288 GCA_041639335.1 Novosphingobium sp. | reverse complement strand
GCCCTTGCCGGGGGTCACGCCGCCAACCATCTGCGTGCCGTAATCAAGCGCGGCCTGCGTGTGGAAGCTGCCGGTCTTGCCGGTCATCCCCTGCGTGATGACCTTGGTGTTCTTGTCGACGAGAATGCTCATTATGCGACCTTCCGGACTTCAGCGACGATCTTCTTGGCGGCATCGCCAAGGTCGTTGGCGGGGACGATGGGCAGGCCCGAGCCCGCAAGGATGTCCTTGCCCTGCTGGACGTTGGTGCCTTCGAGGCGGACGACCAGCGGAACCTGCAGGTTCACTTCCTTGGCCGCCGCGACGATGCCGTCGGCGATGATGTCGCACTTCATGATCCCGCCGAAGATGTTGACGAGAATGCCCTTCACGGCAGGGTCCTTGAGGATGATCTTGAACGCCGCGGTGACCTTCTCGGTCGTCGCGCCGCCGCCCACATCGAGGAAGTTCGCCGGGAATTCGCCGTTGAGCTTGATGATGTCCATCGTCGCCATGGCAAGGCCGGCGCCGTTGACCATGCAGCCGATGTTGCCGTCGAGCTTGATGTAGGCAAGGTCGTACTTGCTCGCTTCGATCTCGGCCGGGTCTTCCTCGGTCTCGTCGCGCAGCGCCATCACGTCGGGGTGGCGGTAGAGCGAGTTCGAATCGAAGCTCATCTTGGTGTCGAGGACGAGGAGGTTACCGTCCTTGGTCTCGACCAGCGGGTTGATCTCGAGCATGTCGCAATCCAGCGCCACGAAGGCGTTGTAGAGCTGCTCGGCGATCTTGCCGGCCTGCTTGTTGAGATCGCCGTTGAGCTTCAGCGCATAGCCGACGGCGCGGCCGTGGTGCGGCATGAAGCCTTCGGCCGGATCGATCGTGATCGTGGCGATCTTCTCAGGGGTCGAATGCGCGACCTCCTCGATGTCCATGCCGCCCTCGGTCGAGACGATCATGGCAACGCGGCTCGAAGCGCGGTCGACGACCATCGAGAGGTAGTATTCCTTGGCGATATCAACGCCATCGGTGATGTAGAGGCGGTTGACCTGCTTGCCCGCCTCGCCGGTCTGCACCGTGACGAGGGTGTTGCCGAGCATTTCCTTGGCAAAGGCTTCGACTTCCTCGACGCTCTTGGCCAGGCGCACGCCGCCCTTGGCATCGGCCGGCAGTTCCTTGAACTTGCCCTTGCCGCGACCGCCAGCATGGATCTGCGCCTTGACCACGTAAAGCGGCCCGGGAAGCTGCTTGGCCGCAGCAACCGCTTCCTCAACCGTCAGCGCCGCAATCCCCGCCGGAATGCCGACACCAAACTTCGCAAGCAGTTCCTTCGCCTGGTACTCATGGACGTTCATTCAACATCTCCTTGGCGCCGAGCGCCATATCGACCACCAGCGTTCAGGGGACACGAAGACCGCTGCCCTTTCAGACTGGTGCAAAGTTCGTAAAGGCGCGCTCGCCATCCTGCACTTGCAGCCTTGGGGCTGGTCGGACCTCCCCGTTGGCACGGAATTTCCGACAGAACAGGTTAGCCGAGCGGCCTTCCGCGCAGCCTCCGTGCATTCCGGCGGGTGGCCTGTCAAATGCAATTCCGCAAACTTGCGAATCTCCGATTTGCAACTATCCCGCACTGCGGCAATGGCCGCTTGCGTTACGTTACCTGCACGAAAGACCATATCGCCAGTGGCGAGCGATTCGTGGTTTCTGGAACGATCAGGGAATTATTTTCCTGCAGGCCAACTGCAGACCCTGCCCCCCGATCCGGGCACTCATACACGGGGATGCTTTCCATGATGAGCGATCGCAAGGCGGCGCTGGCAGCGCTGGGCCAATCCAATACGCTTACCGTCGAGACGATCCAGTCGGTCCGCCACTGGAATGCGCACCTGTTCAGCTTCACGATCACACGGCCTGCATCGTTTCGCTTCCGCTCCGGCGAATTCGTGATGGTCGGCCTGCCGATCGAGGGCAAGCCGCTGCTGCGCGCCTATTCGATCGCCAGCCCGGCCTGGGGCGAGGAGCTCGAGTTCCTTTCGATCAAGGTGCCCGATGGCCCACTGACGTCGCGTCTCCAGCATTGCGAGATCGGCGATCCGGTGCTGCTGGGGCGCAAGCCTACGGGCACGCTGGTTGCCGATGCGCTCACTCCGGGAAAGCGACTTTTCCTGTTCGCCACCGGCACCGGACTTGCACCGTTCCTGTCGCTGGTCCGCGATCCCGAGATTTACGAGCGCTTCGGGCAGATCGTTGTGGTTCACTGCGTACGCAACGTTTCCGACCTTGCCTTTCGCGAAGAGCTTGAGGGCCATCTGGCAGGCGATCCGCTGGTGCAGGACCAGGCCCTGCTGCAACTGATCTATGTGCCGACGGTGACCCGCGAGGAGTTCCACACCAGGGGGCGCATTCCGCACCTGATCGAAAGCGGCCGGCTGTTCGAGGGGCTGGAAGGCCCCGCGGCGCTCGACCCGGCAACCGATCGCGTCATGCTTTGCGGCAGCATGGCAATGATCAAGGGGCTGACCGCCATGCTGGAAGCGCGCGGCTTCGTCGAAGGGGCCAATTCGCGGCCCGCGGACTTCGTGATCGAGCGGGCGTTCGTCGGTTAGGTATCCGCGCGGCAGGCGCACACCCCGCACACGCAAAGATAAACTCACGGTGAAAAATCGACGGTTCGCCTTGGGCGTAGGCTGTGATGGTCCTCAACCGATTGAAATAACTGGACCCTGCAGGGCGCGCTGACCGTTTGGAGCACAGACCCCCTGCATGGAGAGCTCCAGATGGATTCGAGCAACGCCAACTACACCACTACATCTGCCATGAACGGAACGAATGCGACCGGCGGCGATCCCGACGGCGATGTCACCGTTCTCAACACCTTGATCGCCACCTTGCTCGACAGTGTCGAAGGCTACCAGAAGTCGGCCGAGGACCTCGACAACGAACAGTACCGTCGCATGTTTCTCGACCGTGCGCGCGAGCGTCAGTCGGTCGTCACCAAGCTGCAGGCCGCGGTCGGCCAGCTTGGCGGCAAGCCTGAGGATGACAGCTCGACGATGGGTTCCATCCACCGGGCGTTTGTGGATCTCAAGGCAGCCGTGATGGGCCGCGATGACAAGGCGATCATCAACGAGGTCGAGCGCGGCGAGGACTATCTCAAGGAGAAGTTCGAGACCGCGATGAACAATGCCGACCTTTCAGCAATCGCACGCCAGGCCGTCAACGAGGCCTGGGGTTCGGTCCGCGAGGGGCACGACCAGATGAGCGCCCTGAAGCACGGGCTTGGCGGCTAAGCCAGAAGCCTTTGAACTCAGGCCATCAGCCTGAGTGCCTGCCGGACGATCTCGGGTGCGAGTTCGTCCGGCATTGGTTCTAGCGGGTGCGCGCGCAGCATCGCGCGGTTGGTCTGCAGCGCGAACCCGAAAATGGCGCTCCAGATCGTGGCGATGCGCAGGCTGCGCTCATGCTCGGACAGGTGCCCCGTCGCGCGCGTGACCTCATGGCGAAGCATCTGGAAGCCCACTTCCTGTTCAGGGACGAGCTCTGGCGCAAGCTGTGGGCGCACCAGTTCGCTTTCATACATCAGCGTGAACATGTTCGGATTCGCGGCGGCGAACCGGATGAAGTGCAGCAGGTTGGCGAAGAGCACATCCTCTGGCGCTTTTGCGACGGCCTGCTCGGTTTCGGCAAAGAGCTGGCGATAGCCTTCAAGGGCAACCGCAACGAGCAGCGCCCGCCGATCCGGGAAATGGTGATACGGCGCGCCCGGGGAAACGCCGATCTCCTCGGCCAGCTTGCGAATCGACAGCCCCTCATGGCCTTCCCGCGCCACGAACGAGAACGCGGCGGCGAGAAGTTCGCTGCGTAGATTGTCGCGGTGCGAAGGCTTGCCTCGCCGTTCCCGTATCGCTGTGTTCCCTGTCATTTCTGCAGCTTTGCTTGGTTTAGCGGCAATGCGCAAGCCGCTTGCCCACCCTCTTGCATTGCTATTGATCATCGCTTAATAGGCGCCGTAATAAGCGGTGATTAATAGCGTCAATCCGGACGCCGCCGCGGCAGGAGAGGTTAGCGTGAGCAGCTTCAAGTACGGCGTATCGTTGTACAGCTATACCGACGACTTCGGCACGGTGATGACGCTCGACGATGCGTTCGATCACGTCGCCGACACCGGCTCGGCCGGCATCGAGATCCTCGGCGAGACGAGCGTGCCGCTCTATCCGGAGCCACCCGTCGCCTGGATCGACGACTGGTTTGCCAAGCTCGAGCGCTACCGGCTCGAGCCAACGAACTTTGCCTGCTGGGTCGACACCCGCATCCAGCTTGATCGCAACATGAGCGTCGAAGAAGGCGCGGCGCAGATTGCGCAGGATCTGCGTCTGGCGCACAAGCTGGGCTTCAAGTTCATCCGGCCCAAGTTCGGCGTAGTCGATCATGACCTGACTCCCGACCCGATCTGGGAAGGCGCGGTCGAGCGCAATCTCGATCTGGCGCACCAGCTCGACCTGGTGATCCTGCCCGAAATCCATTCGCCAACACCGATCCGCCATCCCGTCACCGATGCCTATGTGCAGTTCATCGAGCGCACCGGCACGAAGAACTTCGGCCTGATGATCGACACCGGCATCTTCCAGGATCGCCCGATCGATCACTGGGGCGGCGGCATCACCGACGAGATCAAGAAGGGCGCGCTGAGCTTCCTCAACGGCATCAACACGCCGGTCGAGCACCTGGCCGACGTGATCCAGTACGTGCCGTTCATCCAGGCGAAGTTCCACAACATCGACGAGAACCTGCACGACCACCAGATCCCGTGGGAGCGCATCGTGCCGATGCTCAAGAAGCTGGGCTACGCCGGTTATCTTTCGAGTGAATACGAAGGCAAGCGCGACCCGTGGGTGGCGATCGAGCAGGTGCGCCGCCAGCACGCGCTGATCCGCAAGCTCGAAGAAGAATACGACGCCGCGAACATGGAGACGGCCAATGCTTGAGCGCAGCCATATCCAGAGCACCGGCTTCCGCAACGTGGGGCCAGAGGGCGCCCGCACCGGCTTCGAGGTGCGCATCCGTCAGGCCAACTACCGCTCCTCGCGGCTGAGCCTGATCGAAGGCGTGGACATCACTGTCGACGGGGTGGTCTATCCGGCCGAGGGCAACCTGTTCCGCCTTGGCGACAAGGAATACACCCGTGAGGAACTGAACGAAGCGACGCAGACCCGCCTCTACGTGGGCGACTACTTCACCGTGGTCGTTCCCAAGGAGGGCGGCCTGACGCGCGGGGTTCATCTCGTCGGCAGCGCGATCCGCTATCGCCACCC
>JBEQCK010000219.1:0-5308 GCA_041639335.1 Novosphingobium sp. | reverse complement strand
TTCGAGCGCGAGGAGCGCTATGATCGCCTTCCCGGCGAGTACGACGCAGTCGCCGCCTATGTCGCCGAGCGCGCCACGCTCAAGCATGGCTGATCTCGATCTCCAGCCAAAGCTGATGGTCGGGCAGGGCTGGGCGGACTTCGCCCTGCTCGATTCCGGCCACGGCCGGAAGCTGGAGCAATACGGCCCGCACCGCTTCATCCGTCCCGAGCCGCAGGCAATGTGGACGCCGCGCACTTCGGACTGGCGCGCCGACGCCGAGTTCGTCCCCGGCTCCGACGAGGACGGCGGCGGACGCTGGCAGTTCGACCGCCCGGTCCCCCGCGAAGGTTGGGAACTCGGCTGGAACGACGTGCGCTTCACCGCCTCCTGCACCCCATTCCGCCATCTCGGCTTCTTTCCGGACATGGCCCCGGTGTGGGACTGGATGGGCGAGCGGCTTGCCGGAAAGCCTGACGCCCAGACTTTGAACCTGTTCGGCTACACCGGCGTCGGCACGCTGGCCCTGTCCGAATACGGCCCGGTCACTCACGTCGACGCCTCGAAGAAGTCCGTCGCTCAAGCCCGCGCCAATGCGCAACTGTCAGGGATGACCGAGCGTCCCGTTCGCTGGATCATCGATGACGCCGCCAAGTTCACCGCCCGCGAAGTCCGCCGCGGCCGTCGCTACGATGGCATCATCCTTGACCCGCCCAAGTTCGGTCGCGGCCCTGATGGCGAAGTCTGGCGCCTTGAGGAAAGCCTTCCCGGCCTCATCAATGACTGCGCGCAACTGCTCGACTCTGACAGCCGCTTTCTCTTCCTCACCGTCTACGCCGTGCGCATGTCCTCGCTCGCCATCGCCGGGCTGCTGGCCGAGGCTCTGAAGGACCTGCCCGGCACGATCGAACACGGCGACCTCTGTATCCGCGAACAGGGTGAGGGCGGACGCCACCTGCCCACGGCCATCTTCGCCCGCTGGAAAAGCTGAATCCCAACCGGCGCAATGGACTTGAGGTCGCGCCGGTGCCAAAGAGCGCATCCCATGTCAGACAGCCTGATCCTCGAAGTCGCCAATCTCGAAACCGATGTCCTCACCGGGATCTATTCGGAAGAGACCGGCCGTCCGCAGCCCTTGCGCATCACCATGCGAGTGGGGCTCAAGCACCAGGATCGCTACACTGCAGATTGCCCGCTTGCCGCCAGCAAGAACTACATGGACCTCAAGTTCGCGGCTACCGACGGCTTGCCCAAGGGGGTGCATTTCAAGCTGATCGAAGCCGTGGCAGACCACATCATCGAAACGCTGATGTTGCAGGATGATCGGGTTCAGTGGGTGGAAGTGAAGATCGTGAAGCTGGCGATCAGCGAGAACGGCGAGGAAATCGGGATCACGCTGAAGCGCGAGCGCAAGGCTTGAGCCAGCGCCCCCTCGCGCTTGTCACCGGCGGATGGCGCCGGATTGGCGGCGCGATTGCCCGCAAGCTTGCAGGCGAGGGCTGGGACCTGGCGCTCCACGCCCACCGGCCTTCCACGTTCGACAACGAGTTCAAGGCCCAGCTTGAATGGCTTGGCGCTGCGGTCCACCCCGTTTCGGGCGACCTCGAAGATCCGGCCTATCCGCCCAGTCTGCTGGCAGATGTCACCGCGCTCGCCGGTCGCTCGCCGGACCTGTTGGTCAACTGCGCCTCTCTATTCCACGATGATCGCGCGGAAACGATTACTTCCGAAGCGCTCGAGCAGCATTTCCGCGTCAACCTCTTCGCCCCGTTGCTGCTGACCCGCGCCTTTGCCGAGGCCTTGGATGAGCGGGATGGTTCGGTGGTCAACATCCTCGACCAGCGCGTGCTCAATCCCGTGCCGGACCAGATCAGCTATACGCTGTCGAAGCAGGCGCTGCACGCCTCGGTCCGGACCATGGCCCGCGCCATGGCGCCCAAGGTGCGCGTCAATGGCGTTGCGCCGGGTCTGATTCTGCCGACCGCTGATTACGATGCCGAACAATGGCGGCGGCTCGAGGACATCATGCCTTTGAAGCGCCTTCCCGGTGCCGACGAGATCGCCGATGCCGTGCACTACCTGGCCACTGCCAAATCGGTCACCGGGCAGACTTTGTTCGTCGATGCCGGCGCGGCCCTTGAATCTTACGCGCGCGACTTCGTATATCTCGAAAAGTGACAGCGCCCGTTCCTCTGATTGACAGATTCGCCCGCCGGATCACCTACCTCCGCCTTTCGGTGACCGACCGCTGCGATCTGCGCTGCGCTTACTGCATGCCCGAGCGCATGGAGTTCCTGCCCAAGGCCGAAGTCCTCAGCCTCGAAGAACTGCACCGTCTCTCGCTCCACTTCATCGCCCGCGGCGTCCGCAAGATTCGGCTGACCGGGGGCGAGCCGCTGGTCCGCCGCGACATGACGGAACTGGTTCGTGCGCTGGGCCGCAAGCTCGGTGACGGCCTTGATGAGCTGACGCTGACGACGAATGGCACGCGGCTGACGGAATTTGCCGATGATCTCGCAGCCGCCGGCGTGAAGCGCATCAACGTCTCGCTCGACACGCTCGACCGTGAGGCATTTGCCAAGCTGTCGCGCCGCGACATGCTGCCGCAAGTGCTCGAAGGCATCGCCGCTGCCAAGGCGGCAGGCCTCAGGGTCAAGATCAACGCCGTCGCGCTCAAGGATATCAACGAGGCCGAGATTCCCTCGCTTATCGAATGGGCGCATGGTGCCGGGCACGCCATGACCCTGATCGAGGTCATGCCGCTTGGCGAGATCGAAGGCGATCGCTTCGATCACTACCTCCCGCTTGATGCCGTGCGCCGCGATCTGGAGAAGCGCTGGACCCTGACCGACAGCGACGCCCGTTCAGGCGGTCCCGCCCGCTATGTCGAAATCGCCGAAACCGGCGGCCGCTTGGGCTTCATCACGCCACTGACCGGAAATTTCTGCGCCGGGTGCAACCGCGTGCGCGTCACCGCGACCGGTCAGCTCTACATGTGCCTAGGCGGGGAAGGGCGCGTGGACCTGCGTGCAGCGCTGCGCTCCGATGACCCCGACGGTGCGCTGTCCGAATGCTTCGCCCGCGCCATGGGCGAAAAGCAGGAACGTCATTCCTTCGTGATCGACAAGCCCGGCAGCGCCCCTGCCATATCGCGTCACATGTCCACGACTGGCGGCTGAGCCATGGCAAAGCTGGTGTTCATGGGGCGGCTCGAAGACGTGGCCGGCATGGCCGAAATGGCGGTTCAGCCCGGACCGGTCGAACAGGTCCTGGCCGGGCTCGATCCTGCACTCGCCGTCCAGTTGCTGGGCGAGAAGATCCGCATGGCGCTCAATGGCCGTCTCCTCACCGACGTCGGCGGCGTTGTCCTTGGCCAAGGTGACGAACTCGCCTTCCTCCCCCCGGTGAGCGGTGGCTGAAGTCCGTCTCTCGCTCGAGGCGTTCGACCCGGCTGCCGAGATTGCAGCGTTCAATGCGCAGCACCCCAACGCTGGCGGCATTGTCACCTTTCTCGGCCAAGTCCGCGATTCGGGCGGTGTCGAAGCGCTCGAACTCCAACACTACGAGCCGATGACTCTCCCCGGAATGGAAGAGCTGGCCCGAGTCACCCAAAAGCGTTGGCCCGTCGAAGGCCTGCTGATCCTTCACCGCAGCGGCGTGATGCATCCTGGCGATGCAATCGTCCTCGTCTGCGCCGCCGCCCGTCATCGCCGCGACGCTTTCGCTGCGGCCGACTTTGCCATGGACCACCTCAAGAGCGAATCGTGGTTCTGGAAGCGCGAGAAGACCGCCGCAGGCTGGCGCTGGATCGAACCCCGCCCGGAAGATCACGAAGACATTTCCCGTTGGCGCATTTGACCAGCGTCATTTGATTCCCGTCAAGGAATAGCGGTCGCGACAGGCCCATGAAGGCTTCAGCAAAAGGAGCCCAGTCCATGAGCATGCACATCGCCGCAGACCGGATCGAGCATGTCGCCGACATCGTCGCGCAGCCGCACCACACCACCGTCGATCGCAACTTCGGCTTGCCCGGCGGGCTCTATGCCGTCTCTGCCGGCGGCTATCTCGCATTCATTGCGATGATGGCCTCGATCTTCGGCAACGGTGAACTCGCCATCCCGATGACGATCTTCGTGCTGTTCATCGGCTGCGCTTTCGGCATCCCCGCAGCTTGGACCAAGCTTGGCGCGGATCGCCACCCGGACGCGCTCGGCTGGTACGATTTTCGCCGCAAGGGCATCCAGACCCTTTCGGGCAAGCTTGATGCCGGCTCGGCCATGGCGCAGGTGCTGATCCTGCCAGTGCTGATCGCGGTGTGGGGTCTGGCAATCGCCGTGATTGTCGCGACCGTTCGCTGAAATAACGACTACCCCCCCGAAGGGCGCTGCGCTTGGGTGCGGCGCCCTTTTCCTATCCGGCGAGTTGCGAAAGCAGCGAATCGATCACCGCAGTCTCGCTCGCCACCAGCGCTTCGACCTGTCCGCGCGCCTCGCGCACGGCTTTGAGGTCCGCGTCGGACCCGTCCACCGCCCGGTTGCTTGCCTCTGTCTCGAACCGGTCAAGCTCGGCAAGCGGCAGTCCGGCCCGTGCGCGCGCCGATTCCAGCTGCGCCACCGCCAGCGATGCCACCGACCAGTTCTCTGTGCCCTTCGCTGCGCCGCGTGCCGCGCTGACGGCGCGAATGGCCGAGGCCCGACCACCCTCGAACGCAGAATGTGCGTTGCGCGCTTGCGCTGTCAGGTCCGCCAGTCGCTTGGCCAGGCCTTCGGACATGACAGCCGGAGCGGGCAGGGCAGGAGGCGTAGCCTGCGCTGTGCGATAGGCGTCCTCCGCGGGCCTGCGGGCGAGCGAGGGAAACTTGCTGCGGTCGGCGCATCCGCCCAGCAGGGTTGCAGCGGCGAGCGCGGCGATAACAGCTGTACGCGGGGCGGCAGTGCGGGCGGCGATCAAGGTCTTGTGGCGGGCCATGAATGTCGCCATAGCATGGACACGTGCGCTCGCCAGCCTTGCTTGGCGACCGCTCGCCAAGTGGCCGGATTTTGGGCGCGAAGCTGGCAGGCTCCATTGATTGCGGGCATTGACAGCGGGCACGCGTTTGACTATCCGCGCCACTCTTTCCGGGACCCTGCAGCAGCGGGGTATCGGTATGTTGCCCTCAGTCAGCGATTCGCAGGCGTTGGGCGCCTCATTTGGAATCGCCACGGGCAACCGGGCTTTTGGAACGGATACACAGAACGATGTTCGCAATCGTGCGCACGGGCGGCAAGCAGTATCGGGTCGCCGCCGGAGACAAGATCGCGGTCGAGAAGCTGGCAGGCGAAGCCGGCGA
>JBEQCK010000218.1:0-5317 GCA_041639335.1 Novosphingobium sp. | reverse complement strand
CTGCCGGTGGCAGACATGCCCGAGCTGGAGCAGTACATGCTCGGCCTGCTCGGCAAGCTAGATGCCACGCTGAAGCAGGCGGTCGAGGACTTCGACTACAACACCTACGTCCGCGCGCTGACCGACTTCTGCAACGAAGACCTTTCGGCGTTCTTCTTTGATATCCGCAAGGACTGCCTCTACTGCGATGCGCCTTCGGACCCGAAGCGCCGCGCCTACCGCACAGTGCTCGACACGCTGTTCCACGCGCTGGTCCGCTATGGCGCTCCGGTGCTGGTGTTTACGGCAGAAGAAGTGTGGCAGTCGCGCTATCCGGGCAGCGACAGCGTGCATCTGCTGGAATGGCCGGACGTGCCGGCGGTGACGGTGGATGAAGCGCGCTGGAGCGAACTGCGCGCGCTGCGCCAGACGGTCAACGAAGCGATCGAGCCGTTGCGCCGCGAGAAGGTGCTGGGTTCGGGGCTGGAAGCGGTCGTCACATTATCTGATATCGCTGGAATCCTCGGCGATTATCGCGACGCCGATTTCCTCCAAGAGTTGTTCATCTCGGCGACAGTCAAGTTCCGGCAAGGAACTGACGCTCCGATGATCGAACGTTCCACCGACCACAAGTGCGGCCGTTGCTGGCGCCTGCTTCCGGAAGTTTCGGAAGACGGCGACCTTTGCAACCGTTGCGACGAGGTCGTGACGGCCATCGACGCAGGCGCGGCCGCTTGATGCTGGCGCGCCCGCGCATCGAGGGCCTTGGCCTTGCACTGCTGGTCGCGGTGGTCGACCGGATCGTCAAGGCGGTGATGGTCGGCCCGCTGATGCTGCGCGACATTGGCGTGATTGACCTGCTGCCGTTCTTCGACCTGCGCTATGCCGAGAATTACGGCGTTTCGTTCGGCATGTTCACGGCGACATCGATGGAGATGCGGTACGGGCTGATCATCGTCACCGCGCTCATCGCGCTGGGCGTGACGGTGTGGATGCTGCGCGAGACCTTGCGGGGCGATATCCTGGCGCTGGGGCTCGTGCTCGGCGGGGCGCTCGGCAACATCTATGACCGGCTGACGCTGGGCTATGTGATCGACTATGCCGACCTGCACATCGGCGAATGGCGGCCTTTCGCCATCTTCAATCTGGCCGACGTGGCGATCACGTTCGGCGTCCTGATACTGCTTGCCCGCTCGTTCAAATCGCGCGAAAAGCCAAACGATAGCGGCGACCATACCGCCACGGAGAATGCATGATGCGTAAAGCTGCCGCCCTTGCTCTTGTCGTCTCGGGGGCGACCCTGCTCTCGGCCTGCGGTGGCGGCGGTTCGCTGTTCAACCGTGACCGTCCCGACGAAATGGCCGTGACCCGCGCTGCGCCGCTGGTGGTGCCGCCCGATTTCGCGCTGACCCCGCCGAGCCCCGGCGCGCCGCGTCCGCAGGATTCGGAAACCGGCAAGCAGACGCTCGAAACCCTGTTCGGCGGCCCGTCGGCACGTTCCAGCGTAGAGACCGACACGCTCAACCGTGCGGGCACGGCAGCCGCCTCTATCCGTTCGACCGTGGGCGATCCCGGCACGCAGACTGTGGCCAAGGGCCAGGTCGTGCGCGACATCCTCGCCGCGCCGGAAGGTGACGGGCAGGCTGCTTCGGCTTCTATCCCGGGCTGAGCTTTCGGCTTGAGTGTGATGTGAAAAGCCCCGCTTCGGCGGGGCTTTTTGCGTTAGACGCGCCAGTCTATCGCGCCGCGTCCATGGGCTTCGAGGTAGGCGTTGGCCTGGCTGAACGGCTTCGAGCCGAAGAAGCCCTTATAGGCCGAGAGCGGGCTGGGGTGCTGGGCCCTGAGCACGAGATGCGGGCCGTTCAGCAGGGCGCCGATCCGCGCTGCCTTCTTCTGCGCGTGGCTGCCCCACAGCATGAACACGGTGGGATCGGGCCGCGAGGCGACGGCTTCGACCACCGCATCGGTGAGCAGTTCCCAGCCCTTGCCTTGATGCGAGCCGGCATTGGCGGCCTCGACGGTCAGCGCGTTGTTGAGCAGGAGCACGCCTTGCTGCGCCCAGCGCGTCAGGTTGCCGTGGGCTGCGCGCGGGATGCCGAGGTCGGCCTCGAGCTCCTTGTAGATGTTCACCAGACTCGGCGGAATCTTGACGCCTTGTTGCACGGAGAAAGCCAGACCGTGCGCCTGGCCCGGGCCGTGGTACGGGTCCTGCCCGAGGATGACCACGCGCACCTGATCGAGCGGCGTGAGCTCCAGCGCAGCGAGGCGCGCATCGCGCGGTGGATATATGGTCTTGGCTGACCGCTCTTCGGCGTCGAGGAAGGCGTCGAGATCGCGCAAGGGTGGGAATTGCAGGACCGGTTCGAGGCTCGGCCGCCAGCTTTCGGGCAGGGAAATGATGGTCATCTTGCCGAAAGGTTAGACGGTTAGGAGGCCCACCCGCAAGCAGGGTTCCGGGATGGGCCGGTGCTTGCTAACAGCGCATGGCTGTACGGAGTGCTTTGATGAAGATCGCAATGGTTGGCTCGGGCTATGTCGGGCTGGTTTCGGGAGCCTGCTTTGCCGATTTCGGCCACGACGTGGTCTGCATCGACAAGGACGAGAGCAAGATCGAGCGGCTGCGCGCAGGCGTGATGCCGATCTACGAGCCGGGTCTTGCCGAACTGGTCGCCGCCAACGTCAAGGCCGGGCGCCTGTCATTCTCGACCGATCTTGCCAGTTCCATCGAAGATGCTGCTGCGATCTTCATTGCCGTCGGCACGCCCTCGCGCCGGGGCGACGGGCATGCCGACCTGACCTATGTCTATGCCGTGGCGCAGGAGCTGGCGGAGAACATCAAGACGCCGACGGTTGTGGTGACCAAATCGACCGTGCCGGTGGGCACCGGCGACGAGGTGGAGCGGATCATTCGCGAGAGCGGGACCGATGTGCGGTTCGCCGTGGTGTCCAACCCCGAATTCCTGCGCGAGGGCGCCGCGATCGGCGATTTCAAGCGGCCTGACCGCATCGTCATCGGGGCCGAGGAGGAATGGGCGCGCGGCGTGATGCGCGAGGTCTATCGCCCGCTGTTCCTCAACCGGGCGCCGATCCTGTTTACCTCGCGCCGCAGCAGCGAGCTGATCAAGTACGCTGCCAACGCCTTCCTCGCCACCAAGATCACCTTCATCAACGAGATGGCGGATCTGTGCGAGAAGGTTGGCGGCGATGTGCAGGACGTGGCGCGGGGCATCGGCCTCGACAATCGCATCGGCTCGAAATTCCTGCACGCCGGGCCGGGCTATGGCGGATCGTGCTTCCCCAAGGATACGCTGGCGCTGCTCAAGACGGCCGAGGATTACAATAGCCCGGTGCGGCTGGTCGAAGCGGTGGTGAAGGTCAACGACAGCCGCAAGCGCGCAATGGGCCGCAAGGTGATCGAGGCGCTTGGCGGCGATGCGCGCGGCAAGCGCGTGGCGCTGCTCGGGCTGACGTTCAAGCCCAATACCGACGACATGCGCGATGCCCCCTCGATTGCGATCGTGCAGACGCTGCTGGATGCGGGGGCCGAAGTGGTCGCCTACGATCCGGAAGGCATGGAGGCCGCGGCCGAGATCATGCCTGACGTGACAATGGCAGCATCGACTTATGCGGCCGTCGCAGGGGCCGACGCGGTCGCCCTGGTCACCGAATGGGATGCGTTCCGCGCGCTGGATTTTGCGCGGGTGAAGAGCCTGATGAACGCGCCGGTTCTGGTGGACCTGCGCAATGTCTATGACCCGACCGAGGCGCGTGCTGCAGGCTTTGCCTACAGCAGCATCGGCCGGGTCTGAAAGGTCAGACCAGGCCTGCCTCGGCGCTGATGGCGGCGTCCTCCTCTTCCACCGGGGGGCGCTGGGTGCCCCAGTGGATCGAACTCCACACCCGCTCGTGGAAGTAATAGAGCCCGATCTTGGTAATCACTTCGGTGCCCGCAATGGCACCGGCAGCCTTCATGCTGCCGGTGAACAGCCAACCCAGCAAAAACGTATCGATACTACCGAGGGTGCGCCAGCTGATCGCCTTGACGATCGAACGGGTGTGCGCCTCGTGTCCGTGAAACAGAATCATCCGTGGGTTCCCTCCCGGCCGGTGTGACTGCAGGCTTAGATCGTTGGTGCCCAGCCGAGAAGCGCATTCACGATGCGCTCGGCGGCATCTTCGGGCGCTTCGGCCGTGGTGTCGACACGGAAGTCCGGGTGCTCGGGCGCTTCATAGGGGCTGTCGATCCCGGTGAAGTTCTTGAGCTGGCCCGAGCGCGCCTTCTTGTACAGGCCCTTCACGTCGCGGGCTTCGGCCACTTCCAACGGCGTGTCGACGAAGATCTCGACGAACTCGCCCTCCGCCATCAGGCTGCGCACCATTTCACGCTCGGCGCGGAACGGGCTGATGAAGGCGGTGAGCACGATCAGGCCGGCATCGGTCATGAGGCGCGCCACTTCGCCGACGCGGCGGATGTTCTCGATGCGGTCGGCCTCGGTGAAGCCAAGATCCTTGTTGAGCCCGTGGCGCACGTTGTCGCCATCCAGCAGGAAGGTGTGCTTGCCGAGCGCGTGCAGGCGCTTTTCGACCATGTTGGCGATGGTCGACTTGCCCGAGCCGGACAGGCCGGTGAACCACAGCACCTTCGGCTGCTGGTTCTTTAGCGTCGCATGGGCCTCGCGGCTGACGTCAAGCGCCTGCCAGTGCACGTTCTGGGCGCGGCGCAGGCTGAAGTTGAGCATGCCGGCCGCAACCGTGGCATTGCTCATCTTGTCAATCAGCACGAAGCCACCAAGTGTGCGGTTGTCGCCATAGGCTTCGAACACCAGCGGCTTGTCGGTGGCGATTTCGGCCACGCCGATGGCGTTCAGCTCGAGCGTCTTGGCCGCGAGATGCTCCATCGTGTTGACGTTCACGACGTATTTCGGGCTTTGCACGGTGACCGAAACGGTCTGGGTGGCGAGCTTGAGCCAGTAGGCCCGGCCCGGGAGCATCGCCTCGTCATTGAGCCACACGAGAGTCGCCTCGAACTGGTCGGCGGCCTGGGGCGGGTTGTCGGCAAGGCTGATCACGTCGCCGCGCGAGCAATCGACCTCGTCGGCCAGGCACAGCGTGACCGACTGGCCCGCCACGCCCTGATCGAGATCACCGTCAAGCGTGACGACGCGGGTGACCTTGCTGGTCTTGCCCGAAGGCAGCACGCGGATCTCGTCTCCGGGCTTGACCGAACCGGTGGCGATGAGCCCCGAGAAGCCACGGAAGTCGAGGTTGGGGCGGTTGACCCACTGCACCGGCATGCGGAACGGCTTGTCGGCATCGACCGAGGACAGCACTTCGACCG
>JBEQCK010000217.1:0-5350 GCA_041639335.1 Novosphingobium sp. | reverse complement strand
TGCCGGGCAATAAATACCATTCCTTTGCTGTCTCGCCGCGCGCGGACTAGGCGTCAGGCAAGACAGCATCGGGAGAATGACATGCGCCTCGCCACAATCGACAACGGTACTCGCGACGGGCGGCTGATCGTCGTCTCGCCACAAGGCGATACCTTCGCCTATGCTCCCGCGACGACCTTGCAGGAACTGGTTGAGGGCTGGGAGGCGCTCGCTTCGGCATTGCAGGCCATCGCCGAATTTCCCGAATCGCTGGCCGAGGCCAAGCTGCTCGCGCCCCTGCCGCGTGCATGGCAGTGGCTCGATGGTTCGGCCTTCCAGAGCCACGGCGACCTGATGGACGCAGTGCTGGGCATCACCAAGCCCAAGACCGACATGCCGCTGATGTACCAAGGCATGTCCGATACCTTCATGGCCACCGGAACCGAAGCGCGCTTCCCGTCGACCGACCTTGGCATCGACTTCGAGGGCGAGTTCGGCGTGATTGTCGATGCCGTGCCGATGGGGACGAGTGCTGCCGAAGCGATGAAGCACATCCGCCTTGTCGTGCAGATCAACGACTGGTCGCTGCGCACGCTCGCCGGGCCGGAGATGAAGACCGGCTTCGGCTGGGTCGGCGCCAAGCCGGCCTGTGCGATGGCGCCCTTTGCCGTGACACCTGATGAACTTGGCGATGCGTGGAAGGACGGGCGCGTCTGCCTCGACCTGCTGGTCGACTGGAACGACAAGCGCTTCGGCGCGGCCAATGGCCACGCAATGGGCTACGGCTTCCATGAACTCGTCGCCCACGCGGCGCGCACGCGCGATCTGGTGGCGGGCACGGTGATCGGATCGGGCACGGTCTCGAACGCAAACTTCCGCGAGATCGGCTCGTCCTGCATCGCCGAACGGCGCGGGATCGAAGTGCTGGACGAGGGCGAACCGAAGACCGCGTTCATGGCCTTTGGCGATACCGTGCGGATGGAAGCGGTCGATGCCTCGGGCCGCGCCCCGTTCGGGGTCCTGCACCAAAGGGTGGTGCAGGCCTGACCTTTCGCACCCACTTGCCGTCCTTCCGATAATTGTTATATCGCATAGCGAAATCGGAGGATGCCATGGCCGTTGTTGCGAGTCTGTCCCAAAGTGCGTTGGCCCACGCTGCGCTTGATCGTTTCCTGCGCCCGAAGTCCGTTGCCGTCGTTGGCGCATCGGACAAGCCCGGCGCGCTTGGAGCAACGCTGCTGACCAATCTTGACCGCAACGGCTATGCCGGCGCGGTCTATCCGGTGAATCCCAAGCGTGACGAGATCATGGGCAAGCGCTGCTACCCTTCGGTCGACGCGCTGCCCGAAGGCGTGGACGTGGCCGTGCTGGCGATCCCGCGCGCTGGCGTGCTTGATGCGGTAAAGGGCCTGGCGGCGCGCAAGTGCGGCGGCGTGGTGATCTTTTCGGCAGGCTTCGCCGAAGGCGGCGAAGAGGGCCTTGCCGAACAGCGCGAAATCGCGGCGATAGCGCATGAGTCGGGCATGGTCGTCGAAGGGCCGAACTGCCTCGGGCTGGTCAACTATGTCGATCGGATTCCGCTGACTTTCGTCGAAACCAATGCCGTTCCGCCGGCGGGCAAGCGCGCCATCGGCATCGTCTCGCAATCGGGCGCGATGGCGGCGGTCCTCGGCACCATGCTGCTCGCCCGCGATGCCGGCGTGTCCTATTCGGTCTCGACCGGGAACGAGGCCGCCAGCGGGGTCGAGGACTATGTCGACTGGCTGGTCGATCAGGACGACACGCACGTCATCGCCATGATCGTTGAACAGTTCCGCAAGCCGCAGGCGTTCCTCGCCGCGGCAAGGCGGGCCAAGGCGGCGGGCAAGCCGGTGGTCCTGCTCCACCCCGGCAAGTCGAGCGCCGCGCGCGAATCCGCTGCCACCCACACCGGTGCCATGGCGGGCGACTACAAGCTGATGCGCGCCATGGTCGCACGCGCCGGCGTGATCTTTGCCGAAACGCTCGAAGAGCTGGGCGATATCGCCGAGATCGCGGTGCGCTGTGCGGCGCTGCCTTCGGGCAAGACGGCGGTGCTGGGCGAATCCGGCGCGTTCAAGGCGCTGACGCTCGACCTCGCCGAAGAGCTCGACCTGCCGCTGGCCGATCTGCACGACGAGGATTCGCCGCTGCTGCGCGCCGCGCTGCCGCCGTTCGTGCCGGTGTCGAACCCGCTCGACATCACCGCGCAGGGCCTGTCCGAGCCGGCGATCTACACCCGCTGCATCGAGGCGCTGCTTGACGACGACCGCGTCGGCACGGTCTTTGCCGGGATCATCCAGGCCGAACCCATCACCTGCAAGATCAAGTTCCCGCCGATCCTTGCCGCGGTCGAGGGCCGGACGCTCAACAAGCCGGTGATCTTCGCCGGGCTCGACGAAGGCGCCGAGGTTCCGGCCGAGCGCATCGCCGCGCTGCGGGCGGCAGGCATTCCATGGTTCCCGACCACCGAACGCGCGCTGCGTGCAGTGACCCGGTTGACGCACTGGTCTGCGCAGGACCTTTCCGCCAACGATCTTGCCCCAACGCCGCTGCCCGGCCTCGCCGATGTTCATGGCGTGATCCCGGAATACAAGTCCAAGGAACTGCTCGGGCCACTGGGCGTGAGCTTCCCCAAGGGCGGCTTTGCCGACAGCGCCGATGCAGCGGTCGCCGCCGCCGAAGCCGTCGGCTATCCGGTGGCGATGAAGGCGCAGGCAGCAGCCCTCGGCCACAAGAGCGATGCCGGCGGCGTGATCCTCAACCTTGCCGATGCCGCTGCGGTGCGCGAGGCATGGGACCGCATCCACGCCAATGTCGCCGCCTATTCCGCGTCGATCCGCTTGGACGGTGTGCTGATCGAAGCCATGGGCAAGCGCGGCATGGAGATGATCGTCGGCGCGAAGAACGATCCTGAATGGGGTCCGGTCGTGCTGGCAGGCTTCGGCGGCGTGACCGCGGAAATCCTGCAGGACGTGCGTCTGCTGACCGCCGACCTGACGCAAGCTGCGGTCGAAGCCGAACTGATGAAGCTCAAGAGCGCCGCGCTGCTCAGCGGCTACCGCGGCTCACCCGCGCTCGATGTTCCGGCGCTCGCGGCGCTGATCGTAAAGGTCGGCCAGGTCCTGCGCGCCGAACCCTCGATCCGCGAGATCGACCTCAACCCGGTGATCCTGCATCCGATGGGTGAAGGGGTTGTCGCACTCGATGCGCTGATGCTGGTGGAGTGAGTGGCGTTCCGGGGCAGCTTAGTGCCCCGGGAAGTCCATCAGTGCCTCTACTGTCAGCCCAGCGTCGCGCAGGCGGGCGGCGCCGTGGAGGTCTGGCAGGTCGATTGCGAAGAGGGCGTGGGTCACGCTGGCGCCTGCCGAGCGCAGGAGTTCCGTGGCGGCAAGGGCTGTGCCGCCGGTGGCGATGAGGTCGTCGATGATGACCACGCGCTGGCCTTGTGCAATGGCAGTGGGGTCTATTTCGAGGCGGTCGCGGCCGTATTCGAGCGCGTAGTCGATGCCGATGGTCTCGACCGGGAGCTTGCCGGGCTTGCGCACCGGCACGAAGCCGAGGCCCATGTGCGCCGCCACCGCAGCACCGAAGATGAAGCCGCGCGCCTCCATGCCCGCGATGGCCTCGGCCCCTGCATCCTGCGCCATTCGCGCCAGGTGGCCGATGCTGGCGGCAAGCCCGGCGCCGTGCGAGATCAGCGTGGTGATGTCGCGGAACAGGATGCCGGGGGCGGGAAAGTCCGGCACGGTGCGGATAAGGGCTTTGAGTTCGTCTGGAGTCATGGACGCAGACTAGCGCCGCGCAGGCTCAAAAGGAAAGGCCGAGAACCTGCCCGAGATCGGCCAGCGCCTGTTCGCCGCTGGTCACCTTGATCGCCTCCATCCCCAGCGCCGCGGCCGGTTTGCAGTTGATGCCGAGGTCGTCGAGGTAGACGCATTGCTCCGGGGCGAGGCCGAGCGCTTCGCACATCATCAGGTAGATGCGCGGGTCGGGCTTGCGCACGCCCGCCTTGCTGCTTTCGATGACGTGTTCGAAGCGGGCGAAGATCTGCTCCATCTCGTCATGCGCATCGGCGCTGCGGGCCATTCCGGCGCCGTGGCCGGCAGGCACGTTGTTGGTGATGCAGCCCAGCCGGAAGCCTTCTGTCTTCAGCCGATCGAGCGCCGACACCATCGCCGGACGCACCGCGCCCGCCAGCACGGCAAGGACTGACGCGCCGTCGAGTTCATGGCCAAGCGCGCGGGCTTCCTCGGCAAAGCGACGGTCGAATTCGGCACTGTCGATCTCGGCGCGTTCGAACAGTGCCCAGGCGTTGGTATCGCCGTTGCGGGCATTGACCGAGCGGACGAAGTCCTGCGGCAGGCCCCGTTCCGCTTCGAGCCGGTTGAACGCCTCGAACGGGGAGGAGGTGATCACTCCGCCGAAATCGAAAATCACCGCTGCGTAAGCCATCGTGCCTCCATGTTGTGCAGCCACCCTTAACCGCTCGGTGAATTCGGGCAAGCTCGGCAGATTTTTCATCCAAATTGACGTGGATCATCGTAAGCTGTCGATGGCGGGAGCAGCCTTTTCACATTGAAAGACAGGAGGATCCCGATGCGCTCCATTCTTTGCCCCGTCGAAAAGTCCGAAACCCTGAACGACCGCGTTGAAACCGCGCTGGCGCTGGCCCGCGAGACCGGAGGGCATGTCACTTTCGTGATCGCGACTCCGTTCGCGCAAATGGCGGCGTGGGAGCCGTTCGGCGGTGCCGCCATTTCCGCTGCCGCGATCAACGAGGCGCTCGAGGCCGACGAGGTCTTTGCGCGCGAGCTCGATGCCCGGCTGGCCCCGCAGGATGTGGCTTTCGACGTCACCATCGACGACAATGGCCGGGTGGAAGCCGCCGCAGCCGCCGCGCGCTTTGCCGACCTGATCGTGGCCACGCTCGACGATCCGAGCATCGAGGAACTGGTGCTTGGCGTGCGCAGCCCGGTGCTGGCGGTGCCGCGCGGAGTGCCGATGCTGGACTTTGCGGCACCGGCGCTGATCGCCTGGGACGGCGGGCATGAATCCGCCAACGCCCTGCGCGCCGCCTTGCCGTTCCTGGCCATGGCAAAGTCGGTGCACATCCTCACCGTGCGGGAAAAGGACGACACTTTTCCGGCCGTCGATGCGGCCTGCTATCTTTCGCGCCACGGAATCCATGCCGAAGTGCACGAACAGGAGCGCAACGGCTCGATCGCGTTCACGATCGAGGAGTGCGCCCGCAGTCTCGGCGCCGGTCTCGTCGTCATGGGCCTGTTCGGGCACAGCCGCCTGCGCGAACTGCTGATGGGCGGCGTGTCGCGCGAAATGCTCGACCGGTCGC
>JBEQCK010000216.1:0-5367 GCA_041639335.1 Novosphingobium sp. | reverse complement strand
GCAAATGCACGGAACCGGGCGGCCACGTCATCCAGTTCGCCTGGCCGCGGCGGACTTGTCGTCACGCCGCCCCAGCGATGCTCACCACCGTGGCTGCCTGAAATCCAGATGTCCCGGCTGACCGCGCCCAGCATGTCGTCGATCTGTGCCACAGAGCGCCCGCTGACGACGCCAAGCCTTCCGTCCAGCCGGTCAAGCAGCGCGTCGAGCAGCCGCCGCGTCTGCGCATCGGCGCGCACGGCGCCCGGACAGTCATCAAGCTCGAACAGCGTCCCGTCGAGGTCGAGAAAAAGCGTACTGTTCTGAAAGGCCAGGCCGGCCGGAGGCAACATGGGCATCGCTGAGGGCTGGGCTGCGGGCTGGATCGTGCTTCTCCTGAAACGTCCCGGCCGCAAGGTGCCGCGCCCGGCTCCTACCGAACCCGCGTACAGCGTGTTTTGTTCCTTCAATCAGCCATTTGCCGCAGCCGCTCAGAACGGGAAGTAGTGGTGTATCGCCATGACCGCCACCGCCCAGGTCAGCAGGTTGAGCGGCAAGCCCACCTTCACGAAATCCATGTAGCGGTAGCCGCCCATCTGGTAGACGAGGACGTTGGTCTGGTAGCCGAACGGCGTGGCGAATGCTGCGCTTGCCGCCATCATGATCGTCACCAGAAACGGTCGAGGGCTGACAGCGAGGCTCTCGGCAAGAGCCACTGCCACCGGCGTCAGCAGGACCGCAACGGTCGCGTTCGAGAGAAGTTCGGTAAGCAGCAGCGTCGCACCATAGAGCAGGATCAACGCCGTCAGCGGGCCGACCCCGTTGACCGAGCCGATCATCCACACGGTCACCTCGGCGGCAAGGCCGGTCTGCTCCATGGCAATGCCGATCACCACCATCCCGGCGATCAGCAGCAGGATCTCCGGCCGCAATCCGGCATAGGCCTGGTCGGGTGAAATCACGCGCAGCAGGATAAGCAGGACCGCCCCGGCAAAGGCCGCAGCGGCAATCGGCACGAGGTTGACCGCCGCCACGGCAATCACGCCGATGAACACCGCCACGGAAATGAGCGCCATCCTCGGCCGAAACTCACGGACCTCGGCATAGACTTTCGTATCTTCCAGCGAGTCTCCCGCGACATCCACGTGGCTGACGGAATGGCGTTCGACATCGGCCCGGGACGAGGTCTGGTCAGGCTCCTCGACAGGTGCAGGCGCGCCTTTCACCAGCCTGCCGGTAAACAGCACGAGATAAAGCCCGCCCACCACCGCCATGGCCAGCCCGACCGGGGTGATCTCGAATATCCCGAACGGCGCTTGCCCGGACGAACGCGCCATGTCGTCGACCAGCAGGTTGGTGGATGTGCCGATCAGCGTGCAACTGCCACCAAGCACGGCGACATAGGACAGCGGCATCAGGAAGCGTCGCGGATCGAGCCCGATGGACTTTGCCACGTCCCTGATGACGGGCGCCGCAACCACCACGATCGGCGTGTTGTTGAGGAACGCCGAGCCGAAGCCGGACATGCCGATAAGCCCCCACAACCCCGCCGCCCCGGTCCTGCGGCAAAGCACCACGGCTTTCTCGATGGCCTTGTCGAGCAGTCCCGAAAGCTCCATCGCATAGGCAATCACGAACAGCGATGCGAGCGTGAGAATGGCGGGGCTGGCAAAGGCGCCCTGAACCTCGCTGGGGCGCACGGCGCCGGTCACCAGCAGGATGGCCGCACCGCTCAGCGCAATGACATCGGCCCGCATACGATCGGCAATCAGCGCGACGACGACACTGACAAGGACCACAAGGGTCAGAATTTGCTCGATCGTCATGATTTTTGAACTCTTACAGGTAGATGACCTTGCCGACAATCGGTGCTAGGTCTTGGCGATGGTAAGGGCATGTCGCAGTACAGGATGGTTGGCCACTCGGTTGGTAACCCGGACGCTGGCGCTGCCAGCCCTGTTCGCCCCAGCCTCGCTTGCCCCAGCCTTGTTCGCCCTCGCCGGGTGCCAGCAATCCGATCCGCAACCGCAGGCATCCTCTGCGCCCGAACCCGCGGTCGAGGCTTTGCCGACGCCCGCGGCCAAGCCGCTCTCCGCAGTGGGCCGTGCCGATATCCTCGCCGCGGTTGCAGCAGCGGCAGACGAGGTCGCCGCCGGCAATCCCCTGCCGCAATCGAACCTCGAACTGGCGAACAGAAGCTTCGAACTGACCGTGCCGATCGCCTGCGCAGACGGCACGACCGGTGACTGGGGTTCGTGGCGGCTTGACCCGTCAACGCGCGTCCTGCGCGTCACCTTCAACCGCCAGAACTGGGCTGCCGATCCCTTGTTCACAGCGCTGGCCAATGGCCAGACCTTCGAAACGGCCGAGGGATTCTGGATCGAACGGCCCTGGACGCGGTCGGAAAAGTGCCCGCAAATCGCGAACGTCACGGACGCGCCTGACGTTGAGGACAAGGCCACTGCCCCGGTCGAGGCCGGACCGGAGCGCACACTGGCATTGGTGCAATACTTCTCGTCCGACGCCCCCCGCACGCTGCTCAGGGCCAAACGCCCCTATGCCTACACGGCGAAGCTGTCCAAGGACGAAGGGGCGGCGCCGCGCGCCTTTCAGGTCAGGATCGCAGGACGGATCACCGGCTACGCCGATGGCCAGCCGGTGCATTGCACGAACAATGTGCCGAGCCAGCCGCCCATCTGCGCTGTCGCGGTCGAATTCGGCCGGATCGTCCTGGAAAACGCAACCACCGGCGAAACCCTCGCGGACTGGGACAACTGACCCCACCAATCGGCAAAGCTTGACAGGCTGCGGAAATGTGACGGACTAGCGGCCATGTCCACCATCGCCGATGTCGCCGCCAAAGCGGGCGTTTCCATCAAGACAGTGTCCAAGGTGCTCAACGGTGCCGACACGGTGCGTCCGCGCCTGAAGCAGCGCATCACCGAGGCGATGGAGGCCCTGGACTACCGACCGGCGCTGGCCGCGCGGCAACTGGCAAGCGGCAAATCCTACATCGTGGCGCTGCTCATGCCGTATGCGGACGGCAGCTATTACTCCCGCACCATTCTCGCGATGAGCAAGGCCTGCGCCCGGCGCGGCTACCACGCCATCATCGAGACGCTCGACTTCGACAGCGACTTCGACAGCACTCTGGCCAGCGCAGCGGTGTTGCGACTGTCCTGCAATCCCGATGCCATAGTCGTCGCCCCGCCCTTCTCCAACAATCCCCTGCTGCTGGAAAAGCTGCACAATCTCCAGGTGCCTTTCGCCCGCATCGCGGCAAATACGGAAGGGCCGGGCATCCGCATTCCGGTGCCGGGCAGGGCTGCAGCCTGCGAGATGACCGCGCACCTGATCGCGCAGGGCCACACGCGGATCGCGATGCTTGCGCCGCCAGACGAACACCTTCCTGCCGACGACCGCCGACTGGGCTATCTCGACGCACTTTCCAGCGCTGGCATTCCGGTCGATGAACGCCTGATTGTCCGCACCAATTTCAGCTTCCCGTCCGGAGCCGTCGCGGCACAGGCGCTGCTCGCGCTGGCCGATCGACCGACCGCCATTTTCGCCGGCAACGACCTGACCGCGCTGGGCGCAATGGCCAAGGCACAGGACCTTGGCTACCGCATTCCGCAGGACCTCGCGATCGCCGGATTCGACAACTCTGCAGACAGCAGGCTGTCCTATCCCGCGCTGACGACCGTGCACCAGCCGGTCGAGGAAATCGTGGCTGCTGCGGTAGATGCGGCCCTTGGCAGACCTGCAGCAGAAGGCGAATTCCCCTTTCACACCGTCATTCGCGGTTCGACAGGCGGCGGCGAACTGATCTGCCTCGATGACCCGGCCGAAGGCTTGTTCACCAGACACCTCAGGTAAACGGGCCGCACAGGTCTGACGCCGCACGGCAAAACACCCGACGTCACCAAAAATACCAGCGCTATCCTTTTTAGGTTTGACAGCGCCACTCAGGCAGATCATCCCCGCTGCTGAACGCACCAAGGCTGATCGGTGGAGAAAAAATCATGACCCGCGCAAGGCAATTTCAAAGGCGCATTCTGGGTGCGGCTGCGGCGATCGTTGCCGTTTCTTCCGGCTGTCCGGCTGCCTTGGCCGAGCCTGCGACCGCGGCAAAAACGGCCGCCTCCCCGTCCCCTGCGGAGCAACAGCAGCGCCCCCGCAACGTCATCTTCATCCTCGTGGACGACCTGCGCTTCGATGGCCTCGGCTTCCTCCAGCCGGGCATCAAGACGCCCAACATCGACCGCCTCGCAGCAGGCGGCAGCTATTTCCCCAACACCCGCGTCACCTCGTCGCTGTGCAGCCCGAGCCGCGCCACGATCCTCACCGGGATGACCGCGCGCAATCACGGCGTGGTCGACAACAACAACTCGTCCGAGGAAGGCCTGACCTTCTTCCCCAAGTACCTCCAGGGCCAGGGCTACCAGACCGCGTTCTTCGGCAAGTGGCACATGGGCAACGATACCGCCTCGCCGCGCCCCGGCTTCGACAAGTGGCTCAGCTTCAGCGGGCAGGGCAATTACTACCCCAACACCGGCATCCCCGATGCGCAGTTCGCCAAGGGCGTGGTCCACAAGTACAATGTCGATGGCAGGCAAGTGCCGCAGAAGGGCTACATCACTGACGAGCTGACCGACTATGCCGTCAACTGGCTGTCGAAGGAACGCGACCCGAACAAGCCGTTCTTCCTCTATTTCAGCCACAAGGCGGTGCATTCCGATCCGCTGCCGCCGCCGCGCTACGCCCACCAGTACGACAACTTCCAGTTCAAGCTGCCCACCAGCGCCGCCAACACGCCCGAGAACTACAAGGGCAAGCCACGCTGGGTCTATGACCAGCGCAACACCTGGCACGGCATCGACTTCTACTACAATTCCGACATGCCGATGACCGAGTACCTCAAGTACTACTACGCCACCCTCTCGGCGGTGGACGACAGCGTCGGCCGGATCATGCAGTACCTGAAGAAGGCGGGCCTCGAAAAGGACACGCTGGTCGTGTTCACCTCGGACAACGGCTTCCAGGTGGGCGAACACGGGCTGATCGACAAGCGCAATGCCTATGAGGCCTCGGTCAAGGTGCCGCTGGTGATGTACCAGCCGGGCACCGTTCCGGCAGGCGTGGTCAACACCGGCGCCATCCGCAATCTCGATTTCGCGCCCACGTTCCTCGATCTTGCCGGCGCGCCAAAGCCCGCGCAGTTCGAAGGCAAGAGCGCGTGGCCGCTGATCACCGGCAAGGTTGCCGCCAAGGACTGGCAGGCGCCCGACTTCACCTATGAATACTACTGGGAATGGACCTTCCCCCAGACGCCCGGCACCTTCGCGATCCAGCGCGGCAACCTGAAATACATCCAGTACTACGGCGTCT
>JBEQCK010000215.1:0-5372 GCA_041639335.1 Novosphingobium sp. | reverse complement strand
GGAACCCGCCATGACTTGCGTGACAATGTCGGCGCAAACGACGGGTTCTTTTCACGCAGCCGCTTGCCAGAAGCCAAGGCAGTCCGCGAGCCGCTGCCAAAGCTTCGTCCCGTCACATGTGTCCGCCCTCAGGCTGAGCCGACAAGGGGTTCGGAGCCGCCCCCCGGCCACTCGCAACCGGTCCCGCGCCCTTCCCTTGCGTGCCCCAACGGCACCGCACCGGTCGCGCGATCTGTCCGCTTCCCACCGGCGTTACCGTCCGCATTCGCCAGCGGATGATCTTCTGTATCAAAGCGTGGAATGGTTCACGCAGAGGCGCAGAGAAGAAAGGGAGACGCAGAGTCTTTGGGGAAGCGCCTGCGGCGCAGCCGCCTCAAGCTTTCTTCACTCCTCCGCGTCTCCTCTTCCTTCTCCGCGTCTCTGCGTGAATCAGGAAAGCGCCACGTCCGCCAAGAGCTAAGCCCCCCGAAACCGGATCAACCGGCTATCGGCCACCGCCGCGGTGCGATGCGGCAGGGCATCGCGGGCATAGGCTTCATCCTTGACCATCGCGAAGAACGCCCCGGCGTCGGGGTAGCCCATCACGAAAGCCTCGTCCCATTCGCCCTGCGGACCGGTGACGACGCATTCCATCGGCGCGTGCCAGACCATCGCCGCCCCCGAATCCTTTACCAGTGCCTGAAACGCATCCTTGTAGATCGCGTAGGCTTCCCGCCCCGTCAGGCCCTTGCCGTGGTTGGGATGCCCTTCGGGATATTCGGCCAGATCGCGGAACTTGATCAGGTTGAGCATGTGGATCGGCCGGTCGCGCGGCAGGGACTTGAAGACCTCGAAGTTCTCGCGGCTCGGGTCGATAAAGACTTCGCCCCCGCTCACGCCACCTTGTCCCAGGCGAAGTCGCGGAACTGCTCTCGCAGGTCCTTCTTGCTGATCTTGCCGGTGCCGGTGTGCGGGATCTCGTCGACGAACACCACCGCATCAGGCACCCACCACTTCGCCACCACGCCGCTCAGGAAGCTGCGGATTTCCTCCTGGTTGCACTCCATGCCCGGCTTCTTGACCACCACCAGCAAGGGCCGCTCGTCCCACTTGGGGTGGTAGACGCCGATCGCCGCCGCCTCGGCCACCGCCGGGTAGCCGATCGCTGCGTTCTCCAGTTCGACCGAGCTGATCCATTCACCGCCCGACTTGATCACGTCCTTGGTCCGGTCGGTCAGCTGCAGCGTGCCATCGGCATGGATCACGCCAACGTCACCGGTGTCGAACCACTGCCCGGCCACCACTGCATCGGCGTCCGCCTTGAAGTAGCGCTTGACGATCCACGGACCGCGTACCTGCAAGGCTCCTGCGGTCGTGCCATCGCGCGGCAGCACCTTCTCGGGGTCGTCCAGATCGACGCAGCGGATTTCCACCCCGAAAGGCGGCCGCCCCTGCATCGCTTTGACCGTCACCTGCTCGTCAAACGAAAGCTCGTCCCAGTTCCAGGTCTCCGCGCCCGTCGTGCCGATCGGCGAGGTTTCGGTCATGCCCCAGGCATGGGCCACGCGACGACCGGCACGCATGAACCGCTCGATCATCGCGCGCGGCATGGCCGAACCGCCGGTGACGATGGTCTGCAGGCTCGGCGGGATTTCGCCGCCGTTGTGGGTGTCGACATGCTGGAGCAGCGCCAGCCACACCGTCGGCACGCCGGCCGAGCAAGTCACCTTCTCGCGGTTCATCAGCTCGCACAGCACCGCGCCATCGTTCACCGCCGAATAGACGAATTTCGCACCCGCCGCCGCACCCGCCCACGGCAAACCCCAGCTGGCGGCATGGAACATCGGCACGATCGGCAGCATCACCGAGCGGCAGTCCATCCCGAACACCGGCGGACTGATCGCGCTCAGCGCGTGAAGCATGGTCGAGCGGTGCTCATAGAGCACGCCCTTGGGATTGCCCGTCGTCCCGCTGGTGTAGCACAGCATGCACGGATCACGCTCGTCGCCGTCATGCCACTCGGCATCGCCGTCCTCGCCCGAAATCCATTCCTCGAAGTGGAGCGCCGGTTCGCTGCTATCGTAGCAGATGTAGTGCTCGACCGTCGGCCAGCGCGGCTTCATGCGCTCCACGATCGGCGCCCATTGCCGGTCGAACAGCATCACCCGGTCTTCGGCGTGATTGACGATATATTCGAGCTGGTCATCAAACAGGCGGGGATTGAGCGTGTGCAGGATGCCGCCGACGCCGACCGCGCCGTACCACGAAACAAGATGCCGGTGATGGTTCATCGCCAGCGTCGCGATCCGGTCGCCCGGCTGCACGCCCAGCTTGCGCAAGGCCTGCGTCATGCGCAGGGCATCGTGGCGAACGCCGGCCCAGTTGGTCCGCGTCTCGCTGCCATCTGCCCAGCGACTGACGATCTCCCGGCCGCCATGCTCGCGCGCGGCGTGATCGATCAGATGCGTGACCCGCAGCTTCCAGTCCTGCATTGCGCCCAAGGTCTGTCGAAGCTGCTGCATCTCTCTCTCCGTTCGTTTTTATTCGACCAGCCGCAGATGCCTTTCCGGTCTTGCGGTCAACGCGACATTGGCGAGTCCTTCTATCGGAATCAATCGCTCGATTAAGTCGCTGTCCAGTTTAAAATCATTGCCGAGCCGGACGAGCGGCTCCTTCGGCCCACCAGTCCGCAGCCGCGCCAGCACTTCGCCGGTCCCGCCGGACCCACGCGGCAGCAGCATCGCCAGTTCCGAAATCGCTTCAGGCTTGTTCACCTCGAGCTTCAGAAGCATCCGCGACGAGCTGGTCACCGAAGCCAGCGGCCTTGCCCCGCGCACCGTCACGCGCGGCGGCTCGTCGGGGTTGGGCCGGTCCAGCTCGACGTTCAGCAGAACGCAAGTTCCGTCCTTCGCCCATTGCTGGAACGGCTCGACCAGGCTTTCCTCGAAGCACGATGCCGAGAACAGGCCGGAGTTGTCGGAGAAGTCGGCCATGACGAAGTCCTTGCCCTTCTTCGTCTTGCGCTTCTGCACATTCTCCACCAGCGCCGCCATGACCGCGCCGGAACGCCCGCCCGGCTCGCCGCTGCTGGTCATCAGGCTGCCATAGGAGCGCGCCCCGTTGGCCGAGGCGACCGCGCGATATTCCTCCACCGGATGCGCGGCGAAATAGAAGCCGAAGTTCTCGCGCTCCGCCGCCATCTGGTCGGCGCGGCTCCACGGCTTTGTCTCGGCAAGGCGCGTTGCCGGAGTGGCATGATCGTCCCCACCGAACAGGCCGCCCTGCCCCGACGTGCGCGACCTTGCCGCCTCATCCGCCACCGCCATCAGCAGTTCGGCATTGGCGATCACTTGCGCGCGGTTTGGCTCGAGGCAATCCAATGCCCCGCCAGCCGCCAAGGCTTCCAGCTGCCGCCGGTTCATCGATCCAGCCGGAATGCGCCGGAACAGGTCGTCGAGCGAGGCATAAGGCCCGTTCGCCTGCCGCTCCTCGACGATCTGCTCCATCGCCTTTTCGCCCACATTCCTCAGCCCCGCCAGTGCATAGCGCACGGCAAACCCGTCGCTGGTCTGCTCCACCGTGAATTCGGCTTCGGAATGGTTGATGTCCGGCCCCGCCAGCGCCACCCCGTTGCGCCGCATGTCGTCGACAAAGACCGAGAGCTTTTCCGACTGGTGCATGTCGAAGCACATCGAGGCGGCATAGAACTCGTGCGGATAGTGCGTCTTCAGCCATGCGGTCTGGTACGCCAGCAAGGCGTAGGCGGCAGCGTGCGACTTGTTGAAGCCGTAGCCCGCAAACTTGTCGATCAAGTCGAACAGCTCGTTGGCCTTGGCCGCCGGAATGTCGGACACTGTCTTGCAACCATCGACGAAGCGCTGGCGCTGCGCGTCCATCTCGGCCTGGACCTTCTTGCCCATGGCGCGGCGCAGCAGGTCAGCGTCGCCCAGCGAGTAACCCGCCAGAATCTGCGCGGCCTGCATGACCTGTTCCTGATAGACGAAGATTCCGTAGGTCTCCGCCAGAATACCCGCCAGCTTCTCGTGCGGGTACTCGATGCTCTCCAGCCCGTTCTTGCGCCGTCCGAACAGCGGGATGTTGTCCATCGGACCCGGGCGGTAGAGCGAGACGAGCGCGATGATGTCGCCGAAGTTGGTCGGCTTCACCGCTGCCAGCGTGCGCCGCATGCCTTCGGATTCCAACTGGAACACGCCCACGGTATCGCCCGATTGCAGCAGCTTGTAGGTCTGCTCGTCATCCCAGGCGAGCGCCGAAAGGTCGATTCTGATCCCGCGCTTGGCCATCAGGTCCACCGCCTTGCGCAGCACCGAAAGCGTCTTGAGGCCAAGGAAGTCGAACTTGACCAACCCGGCATCCTCGACATGCTTCATGTCGAACTGCGTGACCGGCATGTCCGAGCGCGGATCGCGGTAGAGCGGCACCAGTTGCGCCAGCGGACGGTCGCCGATCACCACGCCCGCCGCGTGGGTCGAGCTGTTGCGCGGCAGGCCTTCGAGCTGCATCGCAAGGTCGATCAGGCGCTTGACCTCGGGATCGCGGTCATATTCGCGCTTGAGTTCCAGCACGCCGTTCAGCGCGCGCGGCAGCGGCCACGGGTCGGTCGGATGGTTGGGCACCATCTTGCACAGACGGTCGGTCTGGCCATAGCTCATCTGCAGGATGCGGCCGGTATCGCGCAGCACGGCGCGGGCCTTCAATTTGCCGAAGGTGATGATCTGCGCAACGTGGTCCAGCCCATACTTGCGCTGGACATAGCGGATCACCTCGCCACGCCGGGTTTCGCAGAAATCGATATCGAAGTCCGGCATCGACACGCGTTCCGGGTTGAGGAAACGTTCGAACAGCAGGCCCAGCTTGATCGGATCGAGGTCGGTGATGGTCAAAGCCCAGGCGACCAGCGAGCCCGCGCCGGACCCGCGCCCCGGCCCCACCGGAATGTCGTTCTCCTTGGCCCACTTGATGAAGTCGGCCACGATCAGGAAGTATCCGCCAAAGCCCATGCGGTTGATGATCGCGATCTCGAACTCGAGCCGCTTGCGGTAGTCGAGCACTTCCTCCCACACCCCGGCAACGTTGAGTTGCGGATAGTCGGCGGCGTCAGGCTCGGCATCGGGGCCAAGGCACAGCACGCGCTCCAGTTCAGCGTGCGCAATCTCGGGGTAATAGGGCTGCAACCGCAGGACGAGGCCCTTGCGGCTATCCTCGGCGCACATCCGCGCCTCGCCTTCCTGGTCACCGGCGAGGCTGGGCAGGATCGGCTTGCGCTTGGGCGGCATCACCGCGCAGCGCTGCGCCACGACCAGCGTATTGGCCAGCGCCTCGGGAAGGTCCTGGAAGATCTCCTCCATCACCGGCGCGGGCTTGATCCACCA
>JBEQCK010000214.1:0-5418 GCA_041639335.1 Novosphingobium sp. | reverse complement strand
GCCTTGCCGAGCAGTTGATGCGCAACGAAGCCGCGCCGACGATCGCGACCGCGCCGGGGCAGGACCTTGCCGCCTATGCCGACGCGCTCATCGCCCGCTTCGCCAACCCCAGCCTCAACCACCGCCTGATCCAGATCGCCATGGACGGCTCGCAGAAGATCCCGCAGCGCTGGCTCGAGACGCTGGCGCACAACGAGGCTCACAGCCGCACCTGCCCCGCCATCCGCGAAGGCCTGACCGCCTGGATCCACCACCTGCAAGGCCACAACGGCCCCGTCGACGACCCCCTCGCCGACAAACTCGCCCGCGCCGCAAAAACCGACACGCCCATGATCGCGCTGTTCGGTGAGGGCGGGCTGATGGCGGGCGTCTGGACACTGAAGGCCTGACCCGACCGGTTCAGCGGTAGAATTCGTCCTCGATGCGGGCGAGGGTTTCGAAGCCGTCGCCGATGTGCTGGCGCATGGCGCGTTCGGCGCCATCGGCGTCACCCGAGAGGATCAGCGCCAGCATGGCCTGATGATCGGCGTTGGCAGTTTTCAGCCGCTTCTCGTCGTAGAAGCTTTCGAACAGGAGGCGATGGATCGGCACGTTGAGGCGCTGGAGATGGTCTGCGATGACCTTGTTGCCCGAACCTTCGACGATCAGGCGGTGCCATTCGTTGTTGAGCCTGCCGAAGCGGTCCGGCGCGCGTTCGCGCACGCAGGCGTCGAGCTGGTCCTGCAGGGCCTTCAACCGATCAAGCGTTTCGGCAACGGCATTGACCGTGAAATCGTGCGCCGCCATGCCTTCGAGCGCCATGCGCGCGCGATAGATCTGGCGGACCTCATCGAGCGTGGAACTGCGCACCGAGGCCCCGCGAAATTCCTCGATCTCGACCAGACCTTCGCCCTCGAGGCGCTTGAGCGCTTCGCGCACCTTTGACCGGCTCGCCCCGGTCTGGCGGATGATGTCGACCTCGACCAGCCGCTGGCCCGGCACGAAGCGGCCAGTGCGGATGCGCTGGCGCACCCAGTCGGCGATTTCCTGACCCGAAGGCGCGCGATCGACAGCAGCATCTTGTGACATGATCGACCGTATCGTCCGTTATGGACAAAATTGTCAACAATATCGTTGTCCATTTTTCGGTTGTAAGCGCTTGCGGGATAGGTGATCAGAACATCGCAAGAGCGGCGGATGAATCCGCTCGGGAGAGCACTGTGAAGGGATTCCGCGATCTTACAGCCGCCTTCGTGGCGGTGGCCAGTGTGGCAACGCCTGTTGCTGCAGCCGCGGAAAGCTATCCCGATGTCGTGCGCTCATCGATCTACGTGCCGGTGCGCGATGGCACGAAGCTGGCGGTGAACATCTACCGTCCAGCCAATGGCAAGATTGCCGTGGCCGAGCGCCTGCCGGTGATCTTCTCGTTCACCCCCTATCGCGCACGCTTCAAGGACAAGGACGGCAAGATCGTCGAACTGGCGCTCGATGATCGCCTCGCGATGCGTTCCCTGATCCGCGCGGGTTATGTCGTGGCCACCGCGGACATTCGCGGCAAGGGCGCGTCCTTCGGGCATCGCCGGGGTTTTCAGGATCGCACCGAGGCCTATGACGGCTACGATCTGGTCGAGTGGCTGGCGCGCCAGTCGTTCTCGTCCGGCAAGGTCGGGATGATCGGCTGTTCGTACCTCGGCGGATCCACGTTCCATACCGCCACGACCACGCCGCCATCGCTGAAGGCCGTGTTCATCGGCGCGTCCGACCTCGACAAGTACGCCTTCGTGCGGCGCGGCGGCATTCCGGCGCAGTTCAACACGCGCCCGGACGAGCCTGCCGAAGTCGACCTCGCGAGCGTGCCGGTCGATGGTGATGCCGATGGAGCGATGCTGAAGGCTGCCGTGGCCGAGCATGCCGCCAACACGCCGATGGCTCCGCTGTGGTACGGCATGCCCTATCGCGACAGCGTTTCGGCCTTCACCGGCAACCAGTTCTGGAACGAGGTGGGCACCTTCAACTACCTCGACCGCATCCGCGCGGCGGGCATCGCCACCTATTTCTGGAGCAACTGGCAGGACGAGCCGACCGCGCAGGCCTTGCTCAGTGCGGCCAACATGCCGGGATCGAAGTTCCTTGCCGGGCCGGGAAGCCATTGCGTGCCGCCGCCGGGGTTCGACTTTACCGGCGAGGTCACCCGCTATTTCGACCATGCCCTGAAGGGCGCGGCCAATGGCATGGAGTCTGTCCCGCGCGCGACGTACTGGCTCGAAGGGCTGGACGGGAAGGGCGGCTATGTGCGCTCCAACCTGCTGCCGGGCGAAGGCGCGAAGCCGGTTTCCTGGTTCCTTGGCAGGGGCAGGAGCGGCACGGCGCGATCGGTCAACGATGGCCTTCTGGGAGGCTCCCCATCAGGTGCTGGCGCCGATCGCTTCACCGTGAACTACGATCTGCCAGACCCCGAATACTTTGCGTTCTGGGCCCAGCCGATGGACGCCAATGGCCTGTCCTACACCACGCCTGCGCTGACCGCGCCTGTGAAGCTGGTGGGCTTTCCCGTGGCGCGACTGTCTGTCTCGACCGACAAGGCCGACGCCAACGTGTTCGTCTACCTCGATCAGATCGACAGCAGCGGCAAGGCAGAGGTCGTGGCGTTCGGGCGGCTCGCGCTTTCGCACCGCAAGGAGAGCAAGGCGCCCTACGACACAATGGGCCTGCCGTGGCATTCGGGCATGAAGGCCGATGTTGCGCCGGTGCGGCCCGGGCAGGTCGTGCGCGTGAACATCGACATGACGCCGGTGTCGCGCGTGGTGCCTGCAGGTGCGCGATTGCGGCTGACCGTGGCTGGGGCCGATCCGCGCCAGCGCAACCTCAAGGACATTCGCGAGGACCCCGCGCCGGTCATCACCGTACATCGCGGCGGCGCCAATGCATCGAGGCTCGACCTGCCGGTAAACAACTGAATTCGTTTGAAATGCAAAGCCGCATCGACGGCTCAGGGAAGGAGTAGGGGAATATGAAGGGCAAGAGGATCGGGGCCTCGCGGGCCATGCTGAAGCTGGGCTGCTGTGCGCTGGCAATCACCACTTCCGGTGCGGCATTCGCGCAGGACGCGGCGCAGGACACGCCGGAAGCGGCAGCGGCCAGCGATGTCGAGATCATCGTGACCGGCAGCCGTGTGCGCGGCGAGGCGCCGGTCGGGTCCACCGTCACGACGCTGGGCCGCAAGGAGATCGAGGCTTCGAGCCAGGTCACCGTCGACCGCATGATCAAGGAAATCCCTCAGGTCTTCGACCTCGGCGTTTCGGAAAACTCGCGCGGGCAATCGGGCGGCAGCGGCAACATCACCTATGGCAACTCGGTCAACCTGCGCGGCATCGGGCCTTATGCCACGCTGGTGCTGGTCGATGGACACCGTGTGACCAACAACAGCCGATCGATCGATCCTTCGGTGATCCCGTCGCTCGGCATCGAGCGTGTGGAAGTCGTCGCCGATGGCGCTTCGGCTATCTACGGGTCGGACGCGGTTGCCGGCGTGGTCAACCTGATCCCGCGCCGCTCGCTCGACGGCGGTGAAGTGTTCGCGCGGGCCGGCATTTCCAGCCGCGGCGATTTCCATGAATACACCCTTGGTGCAGCGCTGGGCAAAGTGTTCGAACGCGGGCAGATCATGGTCGCCTACGAGCATGTCGAACGCTCCAACCTTTCGGGCGACGACCGCGACTTCTTCACCAGCGACCAGCGCCGCTTCGGCGGCGGGGACTACCGCATCGTCCGTTGTGCCCCCGGCAACATCAATGCCAACAACACGACTTACGCCATCCCCACCGGCGGCGTGACTCAAGCAACCGCGGGAAGCCTGACGGCGGGTTCGCTGAACAAGTGCGACGAACTCGACAACCAGGACCTGATCCCGCGCCAGAAGTATGACTCGGTCAACAGCACGGGCCGTTATGAGCTGACCGACTGGCTCGACGTGTTCTACGACGGCTTCTATTCGAAGCGTTCGTTCTACCGCATCTCGGCCTATTCGAACGCGCGCCTGACGGTGCCCCAGACCAACGCCTTCTTCGTGCGGCCCGACGGCTTCACCGGCAGCAGCTACACGCTGGACTACAACTTCCGGAATGACCTGCCGACCAACGATTCCTACGGCTATGCCCGTTCGTGGCAGATCACGCCGGGCCTGAAGGCGAAGCTGCCGGGCGGTTGGGAAGCCGAAGCGCTGTTCGGTTATGGCAAGACCAACGATTTCTCCGGCTCCTACTTCGGCGTGAACAATGCCGCGCTCAACGCTGCGCTAGCCAGCAGCAATCCGGCGACAGCGTTCGATCCCTATGGCCTCGGTCGCACCAGCCAGGCCGTGCTCGATGGCATCGCCAACCAGATCTTCCTCGCGCCGACCAATGGCCGCCTGCGCACTTACGAAGCGCGGCTGAACGGCGGGCTGTTCGCTCTGCCCGGCGGCGAAGTGAAGCTGGCGACGGGGTATGAGCGGCAGGACTTCAAGGTCGCGCTCGGCTCTGCACGCGGTGCGCCGACGAACCCGATCACCTTCCGCAACTTCGGACGCGAGGTCGACTCGTTCTACGGCGAACTGTTCATCCCGGTTTTCGGCCCTGACAACGCCATGCCCGGGTTCCAGCGGCTTGAGATCAACGCCGCGGTCCGCCATGACAAGTACAGCGACGTCGGCAGCACGACCAATCCCAAGTTCGGCGTGAACTGGGTGCCGGTGGACGGGATCAAGCTGCGCGGCAGCTACGGCACATCGTTCCGCGCGCCGACGATCCCCGAGATCTACGGCAATTCCAACAACCTGTTCGGGCAGTCGTACCAGAACCCGGCGGGCGGTGCGCCGCTGCAGGGTTACGCCCTGTCGGGCCCGAACCTTGATCTGAAGCCCGAGACGGCGACGTCGTGGTCCGTCGGTGCGGACTTCGAACCGACGCGCAACTTGCGCTTCTCGGTCACCTACTGGGACGTGAACTACAAGAACCAGGTGCTGGCAAACCTCTCCAACCTCGCCATTCTTGGCACCGAGGCGCAGTATGCCAGGACCGGCATCATCCTGCGCGGGACCGACGCCGCCACCCGTGTGCAGCAGCTGCTGGCCCAGGGCGTGACGCTGGCGGGCGGGTCGTTCCCCGGTGGCAGCCCGGCCAACGTGACCCTGTTCGTCGACGGGCGCAGCCAGAACCTTGGTGTCTCGATCACCCGTGGCATCGACTTCACCGCCACCTGGCGGGCCGAGCTGGGCAGCGAGGATGCGCTGACGTTCAACGCGTCGGGCACGTACCTCACCAAGTACCGCGTGGCGCTGACGCCCAAGGCGCCGCTGATCGACCGTCTGGACTTCATCTTCAACCCGCTGAAGTTCAAGGCGCGCGGGAGCGTGACTTGGGATCACGGGCCGTTCAGCGCGCGTGTTCAGGCGATCCATGT
>JBEQCK010000213.1:0-5504 GCA_041639335.1 Novosphingobium sp. | reverse complement strand
CTCACCATCCGCAAGTGATGGACCGCAGGCTGCCTTCCCCGGGAAGGAAGCCTGCATGACACAAGACCTCAAGACCGGCGGCGAACAGGGCTACCTGCGCATCGCCACCGAGGAAGCCTTCGCCACGCGCGAGATCATCGACGTCTACCTGCGCATGATCCGCGACGGCAGCGCAGACAAGGGCATGGTCTCGCTCTGGGGCTTCTACGCCACTTCGCCGTCCGAGCGTGCCATGCAGATCATGGATCGCCTGCTCGATCTCGGCGACCGCCGCATTGCCGACATGGACGCGACCGGCATCGACAAGGCGATCCTCGCGCTGACCTCGCCCGGTGTCCAGCCGCTGCTCGATGTTGAAGAGGCCAGGACACTCGCCGCCCGCGCCAACGACACGCTCGCCGCCGCTTGCGAAAAGTATCCGGACCGCTTCATCGGCATGGGCACCGTCGCGCCGCAGGACCCCGAATGGTCGGCCCGCGAAATCCATCGCGGCGCCAAGGAGTTGGGCTTCAAGGGCATCCAGATCAACAGCCACACGCAGGGGCGCTACCTCGACGAGGAGTTCTTCGACCCGATCTTCCGCGCCCTCGTCGAAGTCGATCAGCCGCTTTACATCCACCCCGCCACCTCGCCGGATTCGATGATCGGCCCGATGCTCGATGCCGGGCTCGACGGCGCCATCTTCGGCTTCGGCGTCGAGACCGGCATGCATCTGCTGCGCCTCATCACCATCGGCATTTTCGACAAGTACCCTACTTTACAGATCATGGTCGGCCACATGGGCGAGGCGCTGCCCTACTGGCTCTACCGCCTTGATTACATGCACCAGGCCGGTGTCCGTTCGCAGCGCTATGAACGCATGAAGCCCTTGAAGAAGACCATCGCGGGCTACCTCCAGTCCAACGTCCTCGTCACCAATTCGGGCGTGGCGTGGGAGCCGGCGATCAAGTTCTGCCAGCAGGTCATGGGCGAGGACCGCGTGATGTACGCAATGGACTACCCCTACCAGTACGTCGCCGACGAAGTCCGCGCGATGGATGCCATGGACATGAGCGCCGAAACCAAGAAGAAGTTCTTCCAGACGAATGCGGAGAAGTGGTTCAAGCTTTGAATAAGCCTGCGTCCCCGCGAAGGCGGGGACCTCGGTGGTGTTACGGAACGTCACAGTAAAACGAACGAGGCCCCCGCCTGCGCGGGGGAGCAGGTCGAATGGGAGAAAACGTGCGCGAACCTGTAAGGACTCTCGCCCCCGGCGCATGGTACGCGCTGATCCTCGTCGCGCTGACGAACGCGATGAGCCTGCTTGATCGCCAGATCCTCGCGATCCTGGCGCCCGCGATCAAGCAGGACTTGGCGATCGGCGACGCCGAGATGGGCCTGCTCTACGGCACCGTCTTCGCGCTGTTCTACGCGCTGTTCTCGCTCCCCGTGGGGCGGCTGGCCGATGGCTGGGTGCGCACGCGCCTTCTGGCAATCAGCCTGCTGTTCTGGTCCGCCGCCACCGGCCTTGCCGGCCTCGCCAGCAGCTTCGCCATGCTCGCCCTGTCGCGCCTCGGCGTCGGCATCGGCGAGGCGGCGACCGCGCCTGCGGGCACCTCGCTGCTCTATGACTTCTGGCCCAAGCACCGCCGCGGCTTCGTCATGTCGGTCATTGCCTCCGCCATCGCGCTTGGCCTCGGCGGCTCGCTGATCCTCGGTGGCGTCGCCGCGCACTGGTGGGACGCCAACCACGCCGCAGGAGGGCTCAAGGGCTGGCAATTCGCGTTCCTCGTCGCTGCCGCTCCCGGCTTCGTCCTCGCCGCCTTCCTGTGGATGCTGAAGGAACCCGTGCGCGGCCAGATGGACGGGATCGCGACGGCACCCGAAGCCCGCCCTTTTGCCAAGAGCCTCGGCCTGCTCGGCTCGGTCACCCCCGGCTTCCACTGGATCGGCATGAAGGGCAGGGGCGCCAGCCCCGCCATGGTGCGCGGCAACCTGCTGGCGCTCGCGCTGATCGCCGCCGCCGCCTTTGCCCTGACCTTGCTCAGCAACGTGATCAGTCCCAAGCCGCCGATGCAACTCGGCAGCGTCACGCTCAACCCCCATGCGCTGCAGTGGAGTGTGATCGGCCTCGGCGTCTTCGTGATCGTCAACCTGATGCAGGGCATGAAGCTGGGCGATGCCCAGGCCTTCCGCGTCATCTCGCGCTCGCCCACGGTCATGATGTGCATTGCCGTCGGCACGCTGCAGTCGGTGATCAACTACGGGATGATGGCGTTCAACCCCAGTTTCCTGATCCGCACCTATGGCCTGACCATGCAGGAAACCGCGCTGCAGTTCGGACTGCTGTCGGCGGCCATGGGCATCATCGGCCCGCTGGCATGGGGACCCCTGTCAGACTGGCTGAACCAGCGCTTTCCCGGCGCCGGCCGCGCCTGGGTCGCCCTGTTCGCGATGGCGGTGTCACCGGTCATGTCGTTCTGGGTATATTACGCCGCCGATCCCGGCAGCTTCTACGCCCGCTTTCTTATCTACAGCTTCATCCTCACCGGCTGGATGCCGCCGCTCTACGCCATCATGTACGATCAGGTGCTTCCGCGCATGCGAGGCCTCACCTCAAGCCTCTACCTGCTGGTCATGACGATCCTCGGCATGGGCATCGGCCCCTACGTCGTCGGCCTCCTGTCCGACGCCACCGGGTCCTTGCGCACCGCGATGCTCTCGATCAACGCCGTGGCGATTCCCATCGCCGTCCTGATGCTGTTCATCGCCCGCCGTGCACAGCGGGACGAGGGGGCGCTTCTGGAACGGGCAGCTTGACCAACTGGTGTCCCCGCGCAGGCGGGGACCTCGGTGTTCTCACGGAGCATCGGCGTAAACCGGATGAGGCCCCCGCCTGCGCGGGGGCGCAGAGCAGGTGATCAGGTCACCCGCCACACCCAAAGCTTGATGCCCAAGGGATAGCGCGCACCCGAACAGACGAAGATCGACCGGTTCATCCAGTCGTACTTCCCCTTGGGCGCAATGAACTCCGGCACGGTGCGGAAGTAGTACTCCGCCGGGTCAACCTCCTGCCCCGAGGCCAGCCGCTGCATGACCTCAGGCGGGCCATGCCGCAGCCCGCGATTGCGGATCTGGATAACTACCCCGTCATCCGTCTCCAGCGCATAGATCGCGTCGGCAAAAGTCACCCCATCGGGCCGCGTCACCTGCCAGTCGGCCGCATTGCCGATCAGCTTGCCACTGATCAGCGGCCCCTCGACGCGCCCGCCGCCCACAATCGGAATGATCCGCCGCGTCCCGTCATAAGTCTCGCCAATCGGCACTGGGGGCTCGAGATCGCCGGTCGCTTCGTAGACGAATTCCAGGCCCGGTTGGATCCTGAGCTGAATCACGCTGCCATCTCCTTCCCGACCAGCCCGATCTCGTCCGCATTCGCCCAGTTGCCATGCAGGCCGAAGCGCAGGCGGATGGGGATGTGTACCATCGCCACGGGGCCCTTCTCGATCTCCAGCGCGTCGAAGATCAGCAGGTCGCTGCGCTGGTCCTCCAGCCGGTTGCACACCTGCACGATCCAGCCGTCACCCTCGGGCGCATCCTTGGCACGCGGCACGAAGCACGGCTCCTGCAGGCTCGATACCGGGCCGCACCACCAGTGCTGTTCGCGCCCGGTTTCGAAGTCCTTGTGGAACAGGCAGTTCATCAGCAGTCCGCCCGCGCTGCCGCCGCGCAGCTCCACGGGGCGTTTCATGTCCATCTCGAGGAACCAGCCATGGCGGGTCTTCCGCCCGGCGAAGCGGTCATCAATACGCGGGAATTCCGACGCCGTGTCCGAAAGTTTCACGATCTCGGCAAAGTCCTCGCCATTGCTCGCCATGTCGACCACCCAGTCCGTCGGGTAGCTCATCGCTTCCATGCCGTTGAACGGCGCGCCGTGGACGTCCGGGAAGAACGGGAACATGTTGTTCTTCGCCTCGCAGGTCACGAAGTGCACCTTGGTGCCCTCCTGCCAGGCGTTGAGCACGTGGCTGGCAAAGCAGTTGTCGCGCGTGAACCAGCGGATGTCTTCCTGCCGCACGTCGTCGCGGCGCGGGATCACGCCCAGGTGCACCGGCTTGGTCGTGTCGAAGCCGAAGTGCGGCATGCCCTTTTCCAGCCGCTCCCAGCTGCCGATCGAAGGCACGATGTGCAGCACCAGGTAATCCTCGGTGATGCCGAAATCGTGCATCATGCAGTAGTAGGGCACCTTGAACCACAACTCGCGGATCAGTTCGCCTGTCGGGCTCACTTCCATGTAGGTCACGTCGTCGGTGCACAGGCCGCTTGCGGCATAGCCGATCGCCACCATGTTGCCGGTCTTCGGGTCCACCTTGGGATGCGCGGTAAAGGTCTGTCCGGTCATCTTGCCGCCGAACTTCTCGAACCCGAACGTCTCCATCGTCGCCGGGTCCATGACGAGGGCAGGGGAGTCCTCCTTCATCGCCCACAGCTTGCCGCCGAAGATGAAGGCGTTGGTGTTGGCGGTCGAACGGATTTCGCCCTTCACCACCTCGTCGTCGGTCAGCGGATTGCGATAGGCGCCGAACAGGGCCTTGCCAGCCTCGTTTTCCAGCTTCCACTTGTCGGTCTTGGCCCAGCGCTGGCGGAAGTCCACCTGGCCGTCATGGATATGGAAGCGGGTGATCATGCCGTCGCCGTTGAAGGCAATGTCGTCGGCCAGGCGCGGAGGAAACTGCGGGTCGGGCTGGACGCGATAGAATGCGCCGTTTAATCCTTCAGGAATCGTGCCCTCGTGCGCTAGGTCGGCAATGTCCGCCTCGATCCGCGATGGCGTGTTGAATCCCGTGAAGCTGGGGGTGTTCGGAAATTGGGCCATGGCATCCTCCTCACGATATTGTATGTATTACTAACAATTAGACAAGCGCATTCGTTGGGAGCAGGTCATTGATCAGGGACAAATTCGCCGACGCCATTGCGCCCGTCGGCCACACTGACGAAGACGACGTCGGCGCGATCAACGACATTCTCGGCTTCCACATCCGTCTCGCCCACGGCGCGTGCCTGCGGCATTTCACGGAAACCTTCACCGATCTCGACCTTACGCAGAAGCAGGTCTCGGTGCTCTGGCTGGTCGACGATCACCCCGGCATCGCCCAGACCGATCTGGCGCAGCGCCTGCGCATGGACCGCGCCACAACCATGGCGATCATCAACCGCCTTCAGGCCAAGCACTTCCTGCGGCGCGATCGTTCGCCCAAGGATGGGCGCAAGCAGGCGCTGTTCCTTGAACCCGACGGCACCCGGATGCTCGCCCGCGCCAAGACCGCCATCGGCGAACACGAGGCCTGGGTGAAAAGCCGGTTTTCCGACAAGGAAGTGCGGCAGCTCATCGAACTGCTTTCCAGAATCCACGAATAAGTTATAGCAGATAGCAATAAGCGTTTTTGGAGAGGAATCGGGCCGCATGTCACAAACCCCGCGCGAGGTGATCGAGCAGACGCCGATGGGCGTCCGCCAGTGGATCG
>JBEQCK010000212.1:0-5514 GCA_041639335.1 Novosphingobium sp. | reverse complement strand
CCGCAGCTTCGGGCACTCTGGCAACGCCTGCAAAGTCGGGCCTGGGTTGGCACGTGCTGAAGGTCGACGCAGTCAAGCGTAACGCCGGAAAGACTCTCGAACAGGCGCGACCCGAAATCGTCGCTGCCCTGACCCTCGAGAAGCGCCGTGCCGCGCTGTCCGACCTTGCCGCGCAAGTCGAGCAGGAAATCGACAACGGCACCGGCCTTGCCGATATTGCCAAGTCGCTCAACCTGACCGTGTCCTCCACGCCGCCGCTGACCGCAAACGGCAGCGTTTTCGGCAAGCAGGACGAGAAGGTCGCTGCCGATATCGCGCCTCTGGTCCAGGCCGCATTCTCGATGGAGCGCGAAGGCGAAGCCCAGCTGGCAGAGATCAAGCCCGGCGAGAAGTTCGCGGTCTATGATGTCGGACAGCTCGTTGCCGCAACGCCCGCCCCGCTCGATCAGATCAAGAGCGTCGTTGCCCGGGACTGGGCCGTCCAGCAGGGCGCAGCCAAGGCCAAGGCCGCCAGCGACAATATTCTGGCTGCATTGAACAAGGGCACGCCGCTGGCCGAAGCTCTCAAGCTCGCTGGCGCAGCCCTGCCCGCTCCCCAGCCCGTCGACCTGCCGCGTCAGGCGCTCACCCAGATGCAGGGGCAGGTTCCCGCTCCGCTCGCGCTGATGTTTGCCATGGCCAAGGGCAGCAACAAGCGGCTCGAGGGACCGAACAACGGCGGCTGGTATGTCGTTTCGCTCAAGGACATCGTCCTCGGTCAGGTCAAGCGCGGCGACCAGGTGTTCCAGCAGGCCGCCCGCTCGTTCGGGCAGGATGCCGGCGGCGAATATGCAGAGCAGCTCCGTCTGGCGATCCGCAAGGATGTCGGCGTCGAACGCAACGATGCTGGGATCAAGGCCGTGCGCGACCAGTTGACCGGCAGCAACGCCCAGTAAATCCCATGACCATCGACCTCGCAGAAACCGCCTTCGCGCTCCCCGAGAACCACGAGGCTGCGCTCGCGCAATTGTCGGCCGGAAAGCCCGCGCTGATCTGGCGAAGACTGATTGTCGACACTGAAACGCCCGTGGGGGCCGCGCTCAAGCTCATGGAGAACGGGCGGGGTGATTTCCTGCTCGAATCCGTGCAGGGCGGCGAAGTGCGGGGGCGCTACAGCCTGCTTGGCATCGATCCCGACCTGGTATTCCGCGCCACCGGCAAGCAGGCCGAGATCAACCGCATCTGGCGCCATGACAAGGCGGCCTTCGCCAGCCTTCCCGGCGATGCCCTGGCCGAACTGAGAGCCCTTGTCGCTGCCTGCCGCATCGACGTTCCCTCCGCTCTGCCGTCGGCGCTGGCCTGTCTGGTCGGCTATTTCGGTTACGAGACCATCGGCCTCGTCGAGAAGCTGCCACGCGCGCCGCAAAGCGACCTCGTCCTGCCCGACATGCTGTTCACCCGCCCGACCGTGGTGCTGGTGTTCGATCGCCTGTCCGATGAATTGTTCGCCATCGCCCCTGTCTGGGCCGAAGGCGGCGCTGCAGAACGCCTGCTCGAAGCCGCTGCCGAACGCATCGACAATGCCTTGCGCAAGCTGGCGGAGCCTGTCCCGGCGGATGCGCGCCTGCCCGAGGCCGTGGACGTTACGCCCCAGCCCGTCATGCCTGCTGCCAACTACGCGCAGATGGTCACCCGGGCGAAGGACTACATCGAGGCGGGCGACATCTTTCAGGTCGTCCTCGCCCAGCGCTTCACCGCGCCTTTCCCGCTGCCGCCGATCGCGCTCTACCGCGCCCTGCGCCGCATCAACCCGTCGCCATTCCTGTACTTCCTCGACATGCCGGGCTTTGCGCTGACCGGGTCGAGCCCCGAGATCCTCGTCCGCATCCGCGATGGCGAAGTGACGATCCGCCCGATTGCCGGAACCCGCCCTCGCGGCAAGACTCCGGAAGAAGACCGCGCCAACGAACTCAGCCTGCTCGACGATCCCAAGGAACGCGCCGAACACCTCATGCTGCTCGACCTCGGCCGCAATGATGTCGGCCGCGTGGCCAAGGCAGGCACGGTCAAGGTCACCGAGAGCTACACCGTCGAGCGCTACAGCCACGTCATGCACATCGTCTCGAACGTGGTCGGCCAGCTGGACACCAACCGGGCCGACAGCGTAGACGCCCTGTTCGCGGGCTTCCCCGCCGGCACTGTCAGTGGCGCGCCGAAAGTCCGCGCGTGCGAGATCATCACCGAACTCGAACCCGAAACCCGCGGCGCCTATGCCGGCGGCGTCGGCTACTTCGCACCCGATGGCTCGGTCGACAGCTGCATCGTCCTGCGCACCGGCGTGATCAAGGACGGCGTCCTTCACGCACAGGCCGGCGCAGGAATCGTGGCGGACAGCAACCCCGAATACGAACAGCGCGAATGCGAGCTGAAGTCAGGCGCCTTGTTCGCAGCGGCGCGCGAGGCTGTGCGGGTGGCAACAGAAGCGAAATTTGGCCAATGATCCTCGTCATCGACAATTACGACAGCTTCACCTGGAACCTCGTCCACTACCTCATGGAGATGGGCGCGGAGGTCGAGGTTGTGCGCAACGATGCGCTTACCGCAGAGCAAGCCATCAAGACCGGCGCGCAAGGGTTCCTGCTTTCGCCCGGCCCGTGCACGCCCAACGAGGCGGGGATCAGCCTCGATCTGGTCGGCGCTGCTGCGGACGCGCAGGTGCCGCTGCTGGGCGTGTGCCTTGGCCACCAGTCGATCGGTCAGTATTTTGGCGGCAAGGTCGTGCGCGGCGGGCTGATGCATGGCAAGACCTCGCCGGTCACCCATGACGGCACCGGGGTGTTCGCGGGCCTGCCCTCACCCTTCATCGCCACGCGCTATCACTCGCTGATCGTAACCGACATTCCTGACTGCCTCGCGGTCAACGCGCAGTCGGACGACACGCACGTCATGGGCTTCCGCCACACCACGCTGCCGATCCACGGCGTGCAGTTCCACCCGGAAAGCATCGCCACCGAACACGGGCACGCCATGGTAGCGAATTTCCTGAAACTTTGCGGCATCAAGACCAACCCGCTGCCGGCATGAGCCTGCCCGACATTTCCCATCCGCTTGAGGAAGCCGAGGCGGAAGCCGCATTTGCCGCAATCCTCGACGGCACCGTGGCGGACGAAGCCATCGCGCAGTTCCTTTCCGCATTGTCCGACCGGGGCGAGACGGCAAGTGAAATCGCGGGCGCAGCACGAGCGATGCGGGCGCGCATGATCCCGGTCAGCGCACCGGCCAACGCCATCGACGTCTGCGGCACCGGCGGCGATGGTCACCACACGCTCAATGTCTCGACCGCCGTCAGCCTCGTTGTCGCTGCGTGCGGGGTGCCGGTTGCCAAGCATGGCAATCGCGCGGCGAGTTCAAAGGCAGGCGCGGCAGATACTCTCGAAGCATTGGGCCTCAATCTCGATCGCGCAGGCGAAACGGCTGAGGCGACGCTGCACGATCTTGGCATCTGCTTCCTGTTCGCCGCGCGCCACCACCCGTCGATGGGCCGGATCATGCCGATCCGCAAGGCGCTTGGCCGCCGCACGATCTTCAACCTGATGGGGCCGCTAGCCAATCCCGCAGGCGTTCGCCGCCAGCTCGTCGGCATCGCCCGGCCCGCCTACGTGCCGATCTATGCCGAGGCCATCCGCCGCCTCGGCACCGATCACAGCATGGTCATCTCGGGTGACGAAGGTCTCGACGAACTGAGCCTTGCCGGTGGCAATGAACTGGCCGAGGTGCTGGGTGGCGAAGTTTCGATGCGCCGCGTCTCCCCCGCCGACATCGGCCTGCCACAGGCGCCGGTCGATGCCATCCGTGGCGGTAACGCAGCCTTCAACGCCGCCGCGCTGCGCGCGCTTCTGCAGGGCGAGGAAGGTCCCTACCGCAACGCCGTGCTGTTCAACGCCGCCGCTGCGCTGATCGTCGCAGGCGAAGCGCGCGACTGGCATGAGGGCATCGAGGAAGCCGCAGAGGCGCTCGACAAGGGCCTCGCCAACGCGCTGCTCGACTGCTGGATCGCCGCGCTTAGGTAGCGCACTTTGCCCTGGCACGCGTATCGAAGGACACACTTGCCCCCATGCGTCCAACCTCGCTAAGGCGACCCTGCCATGACCGACAAGCTCACTGAAATCTGCGACACCAAGCGCAGCGAAGTCGCCGCCCGCAAGGCCGCTGTCAGCACCAGCGAACTGGCCGCGCGCGCCGCCCAGCAGAGCGCCCCGCGCGGGTTCGAGGCGGCGCTGCGTGCCCGCGCGCAGACCGGTTATGCGCTGATTGCCGAGATCAAGAAGGCCAGCCCCTCCAAGGGCCTGATCCGTGCCGATTTCGCACCTGCCGACCATGCTCGCGCCTATCAGGCCGGGGGCGCGGCGTGTCTCTCGATCCTGACCGACGCGCCCTACTTTCAGGGCCACGAGGACTATCTGGTCGCGGCCCGCGCCGCATGCACGCTGCCGGTGATCCGCAAGGACTTCATGGTCGATCCGTGGCAGTGTCTTGAAGCGCGAGCCATCGGCGCCGATGCCATCCTGATCATCGCCGCCTGCCTTTCCGACAGCCAGATGGCCGAGATCGAAGCCGCTGCCCGCGAACAGGGCATGGATGCGCTGGTCGAAGTCCACAACGAGGCGGAGATGGAGCGGGTCGCACGGCTGAAGTCGCGCCTGATCGGCGTCAACAACCGCGATCTCAAGCGCTTCGTCACCGATCTGGGCACGACCGAGCGCCTTGCACCCTTGGCACCGGAAGGCACCTTGCTTGTTGCCGAAAGCGGCATCAACACCCACGCCGATATCTTGCGCCTCGAAAAGTGCGGCGCGCGCACATTCCTGGTCGGCGAAAGCCTCATGCGGCAGGATGATGTCGAGGCGGCGACCCGCGCTCTCCTGCAGGGCTGAACCTTACCGGACCGCCGCGAACTCGCCCCTCGCCCGCAAGGCGGCGATCACGCCGGTGCAGATCAGGAACTGGCCGAAGTAGTAGAGAGGCCAGATCAGCAGCCTCGGGATTACGCTTTGCGCCAGCGACCCCATCCGCGCGAAGATCAGCAGGTCGGACGCGACGAACATCGCGGCGCCCAGTGCCACCCGGCTTCGCGGAAAGTCGCTGGCAAATGCCGCCATCGCCATTCCGCCGAGCAGCAGCGCATAGCCTGCAACGTCCATCCGGCCGGAAAGCGCCCACGACAACGCAGGAACGCCAAGGAGACAGGCCACCGCCACAGCCTTGTCCAGCCCTGAAAAGTTGCGCCGGGGGTGGCGCAGATAGAGTGCGATCGCGGCAATGTGGCCCGCGAAGAAGGCGGCGGCGCCGCCGGTGAAGTCCACTACCAGCACCATGTCGCCAATCGCGCCCAATGCCATGACCAGCGCAAGCAGGTGAGCGCTGCGCGAGGGATGGTGCGCCCAGGCGTAGGCCGCGAGCAGGGCAACGCCGGCGCCTTTCCAGACGATCAGCCACAAGCCTGGCACCTGCCCCTTTGCGGCCAGCCAGTAACTC